>NZ_JBNGGE010000055.1:0-44493 GCF_049975785.1 Streptomyces sp. WG7 | reverse complement strand
GAGCCAGTAGTTGCGGGTGATGAGCGCCTCGGCGCCGAAGTTGAGGGCGAGGCAGAGCAGGACGAGGAGGGCCTGCCAGCGCAGGGCGTTCAGCGCGGCCGCCGCGGCGAGCTGGTCGTGCGGGACGATCCGGGCCAGCAGCGAGTCCAGGGCCGGCCGTTGGAGTCCGGCCAGGGCCGCCACTCCGGCGGCCACCACGTACAGCGGCCACAGCGCGGGCTGCGGCAGCATCGCGTTCACCAGCAGGACGACCGCCAGCAGTCCCAGTCCCGCCTCGGTCAGCACGATGACCTTGCGCCGGTCCACCGCGTCCGCGAGTGCGCCGCCGTACAGGCCGAAGACGACCAGCGGTACCAGTTCGACGGCGCCCATCACGCCCACCGCGAGCGGGGAGCCGGTCAGGTCCTTGATCTGGAGCGGCAGCGCGATCAGCGCCATCACGCTGCCGAGGTAGGTGACCAGGCCCTGCGACCACAGGAGGCGGAAGTCGCGGGAGGAGCGCCAGGGCGCGAGGTCGGGCAGCAGCGCGGCAAGCTTCGGGGTCATGGCTCAGCGGCTCCCGGCCGGTCCGGCAGCCGGGCGCACGCCGCTCGCGTGCCGCGGCGACGCGGACACCTCGGGCGGTGGTTGCGGGTGGGACGAGCGCATGGACGTACTCCGTGTTCCTGGGGCCGGACGTGCCGGACGGGTTTTCCGGGCGTGCCGGACGGGTTTTCCGGGCGTGATCGGTGGTGGGACGCGCCGGGCGGCGGACGGGCGCCGGGGCGCCCTCGTCCCGTCCATGATCCGCGTGTGCGTGGTGACGCTCCGGGCCGGGGTGCCACCACGCGTGGTTTCAGCTCGTGCTGTCCGCGGTCGAGGGAGCCCCGGCGGTGGCCCCGGCCCCCGCCGCCGTCGAGTGGTGGCGGCCGATGGGCAGCACGAGGGGTCTGCCGGAGACCGGGTCCTCGATGACGCGGCTCTCCATGCCGTACACGGCCCGGACCGTGTCCTCGGTCATCACCTCCCCGGTCGTGCCGGCGGCGTGCAGTCGTCCGGACGCCAGGGCGATGAGCCGGTCCGCGTAGCGCGCGGCCAGGTTGAGGTCGTGCAGGACCATGACGATCGTGGTGCCGCGGGTCCGGTTCAGGTCGGTCAGCAGGTCGAGGACCTCGATCTGGTGGCTGATGTCGAGGAACGTGGTGGGCTCGTCGAGGAGCAGCAGGTCGGTCTGCTGGGCCAGGGCCATCGCGATCCACACGCGCTGGCGCTGGCCGCCGGAGAGTTCGTCGACGGCCCGGTCCATCAGGTCGGTCGTGTGGGTGGCCTCCAGTGCGGCGGCGACCGCCGCGTCGTCCTTCGCCGTCCAGCGGGAGAAGGCGCGCTGGTGGGGGTGGCGGCCCCGGCCGACCAGGTCCAGCACCGTGATGCCCTCGGGGGTGACCGGCGACTGGGGCAACAGGCCCAGGGTGCGGGCGAGTTCCTTGGCGGGGGTGCGATGGACCTCCTTGCCGTCCAGGACGACCCGGCCGGTGCGCGGGACGAGCAGCCGGGACATCGCGCGCAGCAGCGTCGACTTGCCGCAGGCGTTGGCGCCGACGATCACCGTGATCCGCCCGGCCGCGAGGGTCAGGTCCAGGCCCTCGATGACGGCACGGTCGCCGTAGCCGAGCGTGAGGTCCTCGGTGGCGAGGGTGTGGGACGCGGTCACAGTGAGCCTCCGGCCCGGTTGGTGCGGACGATCAGGTAGACGAGGTAGGGCGCGCCGAGGACGCCGGTGATGATGCCCACGGGGTAGCGGGTGTCGAAGGCGTACTGGCCGGTGAAGTCGGCGACCAGGACGAGGAGGGAACCGACCAGTCCCGCGGGCACCAGCAGGGATCCGCCGGTCCCCGTCAGCCGGGCGGCGATCGGCCCGGAGAGGAACGCGACGAAGGCGATCGGTCCGGCGGCCGCCGTCGCGAACGCGATCAGCCCGACGGCCGCGACGATCACCGTCACCCGGGTGCGTTCGACACGGACACCGAGGGCGGAGGCCGTGTCGTCGCCCAGGCTCAGCGCGCTCAGGTCGCGGGCCCGGGACAGCAGCACGGGGCCGAGCACGAGCACGGCGAGGACGGCGGGCACGGTCTCCTCCCACGTGGTGCCGTTGAGGCTTCCCGTGAGCCAGCGCATCGCCTCCTGGAGGTCCCACTCACCGGCCTGCGACAGGACGTAGGAGGTGACGCTGTCGAGCATGGCGGCGACACCGATGCCGATCAGGATGAGCCGGGTGCCGGCGACCCCGTCGCGGAAGGCGAGGGTGTACATGAGCAGCGCCACCCCGAGCGCGGCGGCTATCGCCACGACCGACACCCCGGTCCCGCTCATCGAGAAGGTCACGATGGCGAGGGCCGCCGCCGCGCTCGCTCCGGCGCTGATGCCGATGACGTCGGGGCTGGCGAGCGGGTTGCGGAGCATCGTCTGGAAGGTGACACCGGCCATGCCGAAGCTGAATCCGGCGGTCAGCGCCAGTACCGCCCGCGGCAGCCGCAGCCTGCCCACGGCGAAGGACGCGCCCGGCACCTGCTCGCCCATGACCACGCGCAGCACGTCACCGGCCGGGTAGAAGGTGTGGCCGGCCATGAGGGTCGTGACGAACGCGGCGGCGACGAGGAGCAGCAGCGTCAGGACGAGCAGCCGTCGCCGGTACGCGCCGCGGACCCGGGCGCGGGTGACGGCCGCCGTCGTGGACGGGGCGCGGACGGCTGGTGCGCTCACAGGGACCTGACCTTTTGGCGTCGGACGATGTGGATGAAGAACGGGGCGCCGATGATCCCGGTCAGGATCCCCACGTCGATCTCGGCCGGCCGTGCCACGAGGCGGCCCAGCACGTCCGCGGCCGTCAGGAGGATCGCGCCGCCCAGCGCGGAGAACGGCAGCAGCCAGCGGTGGTCGACGCCGGCCAGGAGCCGACAGGCGTGCGGTACGAGGAGACCGACGAAGAGGATCGGCCCGGCGACGGCGGTGGACGCGCCGCACAGCACGACCGCGCCGAGCGCCGCGCCGGCCCGGACGAGGGCCACCCGTTCACCGAGTCCGGCGGCCAGGTCGTCGCCCAGTGCCAGCGAGTTGAGGGCCCGGGCGGAGAGCAGGCAGATGACGAACCCGGCGCCGAGGAAGGGCAGGACGCTGCCGAGCTGGTCGTAGGAGGCGCCTCCGACGCCGCCGATCTGCCACAGCCGGAAGGTGTCGGAGATGTCGTTGCGGGGCAGTACGACGGCGCTGACCAGCGAGGTGAGCGCGGCCGTGATGGCGGCGCCGGCGAGGGCCAGCTTCAGCGGGGTGGCGCCGCCGCGGCCCAGCGAGCCGATGGCGTACACGAAGCCGGCGGTCAGTGCCGCCCCGAGCATCGCCACCCAGATGTAACCGGACGCCGACGCGAGGCCGAGGTAGGCGATGGCGGTGACCACGGCCAGGGAGGCGCCCATGTTGACGCCGAGGATGCCCGGGTCGGCCAGCGGGTTGCGGGTCACTCCCTGCATGACCGCGCCGGAGAGTCCGAGGGCGGCGCCCACGACGACGGCGAGGAGGGTGCGCGGTATGCGCTTGGCGACGGCCGCCTCCTCCAGGGTCGCCTCCGCTCCGCCGAGCGCCGCCCACACGTCGGACCAGGCCACGGCACGGGACCCGAAAGCGAGGGAGGCCACCATGACGGCGATCAGGACGGCGGCCACCACGAGGAGCCAGAGGACGCGGACGCGCGCCGGACGCCGTACCAGCACGGCGTCCGGCGCGGTCGGGGTGGCGGTGACGGTCACTTGACCTTGTCCGCGGCCTGGGCGAGCGCCTTCACGTAGTCGTCCAGGACGTACGGGATCGACAGCGGAGTGGGGTTGGCGGCGGTGGCCAGCGGGGTGGTGTTGGGCAGCAGGTAGATGGAGCCCCGCTCGACGGCGGCCAGCTTCGAGGTGAGCGGGTCGTCCTTGAGCGCCTTCAGGAGCTCACCCGTGTCGTCGCCGTAGCCGGTGATGATGTCGACGTCGTTGAAGTCGTCGATGCGCTCGGCGCTCTTGGTGAGGACGAACTTCTTCGTCGACTCGGACGGCCCGGAGATGCTGGCGGGGATCTTCATGCCGAGGTCGGTGAAGAACTGGGTGCGGGTGTCGTGGGTCGTGTAGAAGCCGACCTGGCTGACGTCCTTGGAGGACACGTGCGTCATGAACATCGCCGTCTTGCCCTTGAGCTGGGGGTACTTGGCGGCGGTCTCGCTGATCTGCCCCTCGAGGTCGCCGATGAGCTTGTCGCCCTCGTCGGCGAGGCCGATGGCCTTGCTGTTCTGGCGGATGATGTCGCGCCACGGGGTCGCCCAGGCCGCTTCCGGGTAGGCCACCACGGGGGCGATCTGGCTGAGGGTCTCGTAGTCCTGCTCGGTCAGTCCGGAGTACGCGGCGAGGATGACGTCGGGCCGGGTGTCGGCGACGGCCTCGAAGTCGATGCCGTCGGTCTCGTCGAACAGGACCGGGGTCTTGGCGCCGAGCTCCCCCAGCCGCTTCTCGGTCCAGGGCAGCACGCCGTCCCCGTCGTCGTCACCGAAGGTGGCCTCGGCCATGCCGACGGGGACGACGCCGAGGGCGAGCGGCACTTCCTCGTTGGCCCAGTTGACGGTGGCGACGCGCTTGGGCTTCGCGGGGATCTCGGTGGTCCCGAGCGCGTGCTTGATCGTCACGGGGAACTGGCCGGAGCCCTCGGCGCCGGCACCGGCGCCGGTGGCACTGCTGTCGTCCTGGTCACCGTCCTGGCCGCCGCAGGCGGTGAGGCCGAACAGGAGGGACGCCGCGAGGGCGAGCGCAGGCAGGCGTGGAGTTCTCATCGACGCGTCTCGTCACTTTCGATCCGGGGTGGCACGGCAAGTTAGGTAAGCCTTGCCTGCACAGAGTATGGAGTCGATGTACGCACATCAATCGAGCCTTTTCGACAGCCCTTGTAGCGATCGGGACATCCGGCGGGTACGGGAACGCCACGGAACGGCCGCCGCCCGGACAGCCTCCGCCCGGGACAGCCTTCGTCCCGCTCCCTGGACGGCCCTCGCCCCGGCCGTCTTCCCGGGGCGACCTTCACACTGCTGTGTCAGCGCGCCCGGAACCTGCCGGGAGTCGTGCCCGTCGTCCGCCGGAAGGCCGCCCCGAAGGCGCTCGCCGAGCGGTAGCCGACCGCGTCGGCCACCACGTCGACCTCGAATCCGCGGGAGAGGAGGTGCACGGCGTGCTGGGCCCGTACCGCGGCGACCCACCGGGCGAAACTCGTGCCCGTCTCGGTCCGGAACGCCCGGGTCAGTGTGCGGGCGCTGCACCCGAGGGAGGAGGCCCAGCCGGTCAGCGTCCGCTGGTGGGACGGATCGGCCCGTACCGCGTCCACGATCGGCCGGAGCAGCGTGGACGTGGGCAACTGCACCAGCAGCGCGCGGGCCGACGGCCGCAGCACGTCGAGAACCATGGTCTCGGTCACCGCCCGGGAGCGCGACGGCAGGTCCTTCTCCTCGAGCCGCTCCAGAAGGAGCCGGAGCAGCGGGGTGATGTCCACGGCGACCGGCACGTCGGGCAACGCCGAGACGGTGCCGTACCGGAAGAAGTGCGCCCGGTACGAGGTGCCCGCGACCGCGGAGGCGGAGTGCATCTGCCCCGCCGGCATCCACAGTCCCAGGGTCGGCGTGACGCACCACACCTGGGAACCCACCACGACCGTGGACGCGCCCTGCTCGTTCCAGAGGAGTTCGTGCCACGGGTGCGAGTGCTCGTTCCAGGCCGTGTCGTCGGCGACGACCTCCTCGTACCCCTTGATCACGAAGGGCACGTCGACCTCGCCGGCGGCGAGCGACGGCAGCTCCCTGGTGACACGCATGCGGTCAGGCTAACCGGCACCCGGCTGCCCGGACCGTACGCGGGTCGCACGCGGGCGGGAGGCCCCGGGAACACCGTGCTCTGTCTGCGCGTGGCTCCGGTGTGCTACTGGATCAGCGGGCGACCCAGAAGCCGGCGCCGTGGCCGAGGGCGGGATCTGCGGACGGCGTCCACCACCGAAACGCGACACGGCTGTTGTCATACCCCTCCCTGCCCGGCGAGCCAGTCGGCGATGTGGGCGGCAGTGGTAGCGGCGTGCTGGTTGATGAGGGTGAAGTGGTTGCCCGAGACGGTCAGGGTGGTGGTGATGTGGGGAAGGGCTGTCTGCCAGTCGTCCCGCCCCGTGTCGGTCCCGTGCGGGACGGGGAGGGGTTCCGAGGCGCGGAGGAGCAGGGTCGGGAAGGGCGCGGGGGCTGGGGTCCAGGTGCGGAGGAGCCGTTCCATCCAGGCGTAGGCGGACAGGTCCGTAGCGGTGTAGCTGCCGACGACGTGCTCGCGCTCGTACAGGCCGTGCCACAGGTGGGGACGGAGCGCGCGGGCGGTGGGGGTTTCCAGGATGTAGGTGTCCAGCAGGACGACGGCCTGCACGGGCGTGCCGTGGTCGGCGAGGTGGCGGGCGGTCTCGTAAGCAAGGATGCCGCCGGATGAAGTGCCCAGGAGGATCACCGGCTCGCTGTTGTTGTCGCCCCTCCGGGCGTCCACGGCCTGGGCCAGTGCCTCGACGAGCGCCTCCCGGGTGGCGGGCAGTATCTCGTCGCTGCCGAAGCCGGGAGGCGTCAGGCAGGAGACGGCCCAGTCCTCGGGGAGCGCCTGGGAGAGTGCGAAGTAGGTGTCGGGCCCGGTCAGGGGTACGACGGGGGCCACGCAGATCAGGCGGGTGCCTGAGGTGGCCGCGGTGAGCCGGTCCACGGTGGGCGGGACGGGCCCCGTGCTCTTGGGCCGGAGGGCGGCGAGGTCGAAGAGCAGGGTCTCGGCGTCGTCCATGCGGCCGGTCCGCACGGCGTCGCGGTGGAGGCGTGCGACCAGGTCGGTCGGTGCGGCGCCGCCGGTGCCGCCGTCCTCCGTCGGCGGTGAGGCGAGGTGGTCGATGAGATGGCCGGCCAGTTCGGCCGGGGTGGGGTGAGTGAGCACGACGGTGCTGGGCAGCGCCGTGCCCATCGCTGAGGCAAGGCGGTTGCGCAGATCGACCGCGGCGAGCGAGTCCATGCCGTTGTCGCGGAACGCCGCGTGCTCATCGACCGCCTCGCCACAGGAGTGGCCGAGCGCCGCCGCGGCCTCGCGCCGCACCAGGTCCACGAGCAGTCGTCGCTGCTCCGCGGGGGGAAGCTTCCGCAACCGCACCGTGAACCCGCCGTCGTCGCTCGTGGGTGCGGGCTCGTCGAGGCGCCGTGCCTCCGGTAGCTCGCTGAAGAGCGGACTGGGACCGGCCGCGGTGACGACAGGGAGGTAACGCTCCCAGTCGATGTCGACGACCGTCAGCGCGGTCTCCTCCTCGTGCAGTGCTTGGGCGAGCCCGGCCAGGGCCAGGTCGCCGTCGAGGAAGGACATCCCGCCGCGGACGAGTTGCTCACCGTCCTGTTCGCTCATCTGACTGCGTGCCTCCTCCCAGGGGCCCCAGGAGATCGCCGTCGCGCAGGCGCCGCGGGCACGACGCTGTGACGCCAGCGCCTCCAGATACGCATTGGCCGCCGCCTGTGCCGCGTGGTCGCCGACACCCCAGACACCGGCCACCGACGAGACCAGCACGAAGGCGTCCAGGCCGGTGTCGTCGAGCAGCTCGTCGAGGTGTGCGGCGCCCGCCACCTTCGCATGCACCGCATCGGCGAAATGGTCGAGGCGCTCCGCGCCCAGCGGCCCGAGGGCGCGCGTCCCCGCCAGGTGCACCACCGCGCGCACCGGACTGCCGTTCGCCGAGAGCCGGTCGAGTACCGCGGCCACGGCATCCCTGTCGGTCAGATCGCACCGCACCACGTCGACGGTCGCCCCGTTGGCCCTGAGCTCCGCCGTCAGCTCGGCCGCGCCCGGTGCCGCCGGGCCACGCCGGCTCAACAGCACCAGGTGCTCGGCTCCCTGCCGGGCCAGCCACCGGGCGACCCTACTGCCCAGCGCCCCGGTGCCGCCCGTCACCAGCGTCGTGCCGCCGGGCGTCCAGGTGCCGGGCGAGTCGGCTCGTGCCGGTGCGCTCACCAGTCGCCGGACGAGCACGCCCGAGGATCGCACGGCCGCCTGGTCCTGCCTCAAGCCTCCCGAGAGGAGCGAAGCGAATCGCCCGGCGGCCTCGGGGTCGAGCCGCTCGGGGAGGTCGGCCAGCCCGCCCCGCAGCGATGGTGCCTCAAGCGCCGCGGTCCGTCCGAGCCCGAGGACCATCGCCTGCCGCGGGTGGCGCACCGGGTCGGCCGGGCCCGTCGGGACCGCACCGCGGGTCACCGTCCACAGCGGGACTTCGGCACCGGACCTCAGCAGCGCCTGGACCAGCGACACGGTCAGCGCCAGACCGGCGGGCAGTGCGGGCTCGCCCCCGTCCGGCTCCTCGGCCACCGCGAGCAGCGACAGCACCCCGGCCGCGCGGTCGACATCCCCGAGCCGTGCCGCCAGCAACTCGGGATCGGTGCAGGTCCCGTCGAGGACCACACGGCGCACCTGGGCGCCGTGTGCGGTCAGTGCGGCCAGCACATCCGCATCGTCGACACCGTCCGTGGTCACCACCAGCCATGTTCCGGTCAGTGACGGGTCGGCGGGGACACGCAGGGGTGTCCACACGGTCCGGTAGCGCCACCTGCTGATCAGTGAGTGCTCGTCCTGCCGCCTGTGCCACGCCGACAGCGCCGGGAGCACCGAGTCGAGCGCTTCCTTGGACTGGGCTTCGAGGCCGATCAGCGTGGCGACCTCGGCGGCGTCCCCCCGGCCCACGGCGTCCCACAGCGGGTCGTCGGTGGAGTCCGTCGTGCGGGGCGTCGAGGCGGGCGGGGCTGTCCAGTAGGACTCGTGCTGGAAGGCGTAGGTGGGCAAGTCCACCGTACGGCCGCCGGAGAGCACCGTGCTCCAGTCGACGGGAACGCCGTGGGCGTACGCCTCCCCGAGCGAGCGCAGGACACGGTCCCATCCGTCGTCGTCCCGCCGCAGGGTGCCCAGGGTGACCGCGGGGCTGCCCGCGCGCTCGATGATCTCGCTGGTGCCGACCGCGAGCACCGGATGCGGGCTGACCTCGATCATGAAACCGTATCCCTCGCGCACGAGGCCCGTCATCGTCTCGGCGAAGGACACGGTCTGCCGCAGGTTCCGGCACCAGTACCGGGCGTCAAGCTCCTCCGTGTCCAAGCGGCCCCCGGTCACCGTGGAGTAGAACGGCACCTCCGACGGGCGGGGCCGCACCGGAGCCAGCATCTCGAGCAACTCGGGCTCGATCTCGTCGGTGTGCGCCGAGTGGGCGGCGAAGTCCACGCCGGCCAGCCTCCAGCGCATGATTCCGGCTGCGGACAGGCCGCGCTCGACCTCGTCGAGGGCAGCCGGATCACCGGAGACCGTCACCGTCTCGGGCCCGTTGACCGCCGCGATCGACACCGCGCCGGACACCCCGTCCAGCAGCGCCCGTATGCGCTCCGGCGACGCCATCACCGACATCATCGCGCCACTCCCGGACAAGCGTTCGCGGATGAGCCGGCTGCGCAGCGCCACCACGCGAGCACCGTCGTCCAGCGACAATCCGCCACTCACGCAGGCGGCGGCGACCTCGCCCTGGGAGTGACCGATCACGGCGGCCGGCTCGACACCGAACGAGCGCCAGAGGGCGGCGAGCGAGACCATGATCGCCCACAGCACGGGCTGCAGCACATCGGGCCGCCCCTCGATCGGGGGAGCGCCGGGCTCGCCGCGCATCACGCCGGTGAGCGACCAGTCGAGGTACGGGGCCAGAGCCGCCTCGCACTCGCCGACGCGGGCGGCGAAGACGGGCGAGACGTCGAGCAGCCCGGCGGCCATCCCGCTCCACGACGCGTCCTGCCCCGGGAAGACGAAGACCACTGGGCCCCGCCCGGGCGCTGTTGCCCGCAGTACGGCGGGATGCGAGGTGCCCTCGGCCAGGGCCGCCAGGCTCTCGCGCAGCGCCGCGCGGTCGTCGCCGACCAGCACCGCCCGGTGCTCGAGCGCGGCGCGGGTCGTCGCCAGCGAGTACCCGACGTCCATGGGCCGGAGCCCAGGGTGGTCGTCCAGGTGGGCGAGCAGTTTCCCGGCCTGGGCGCGCAGCGCTCCGGCCGTTTTGGCCGCCACCGGCCATGCTGCCGGCCCGTCCGAGACCGGACCCGCGAGCGAGGGCCGGTCGGCGGGTGTCGGGGCCTGCTCCAGGACGACGTGCGCGTTGGTCCCGCTCATCCCGAACGCCGACACCCCGCACCGCCTCGGACGGCCGAGGTCGGGCCACGGTGCCGACTCGGTCAGCAGGCTGACCGCGCCCGAGTCCCAGTCAATACGGGAGGACGGCTCGGTGACGTGCAGCGTCTTCGGCAACTGGCCGTGGCGCAGCGCCATCGCCATCTTGATGACACCCGCGACACCCGCGGCGACCTGGGTGTGTCCGATGTTGGACTTGACCGAGCCGACCAGCAGCGGCGGGTTGCCGCCCCGGTCCTGGCCGTAGGTGGCCAGCAGCGCATGCGCTTCGATCGGATCGCCCAGTGCCGTGCCGGTTCCGTGTGCCTCGACGGCGTCGACGTCGGACGCCGACAGCCCGCCGTTGGCGAGGGCCTGCCGGATGACCCGCTGCTGCGCCGGACCGCTCGGTGCGGTCAGCCCGTTGGAGGCACCGTCGGAGTTCACCGCGGACCCGCGGACGACCGCCAGCACCCGGTGGCCGTGCCGGACGGCGTCCGACAGCCTCTCCAGCACCAGGAGACCGGCGCCTTCGGCGATGCCCATGCCGTCCGCGGACTCGGCGAACGCCTTGCAGCGCCCGTCCGGTGCCATGACGCGGTGCCTGCTCAGTGAGACAAGAACGTCCGGGCTGGTCAGCACCGTGGCGCCGCCGGCGAGGGCCAGGGTGCTCTCTCCCGAGCGCAGCGACTGGCACGCCATGTGGAGCGCGACCAGGGACGACGAACAGGCCGTGTCCACCGTCACGGACGGCCCACCGAAGTCGAACATGTAGGCGAGGCGACCCGACAGTACGCTGGGGATCGTTCCGGTGAGCTGGTACCCGTCGGAGTCCGCCGACGCCCCCGCGCCGTACTGCTGGGCCGTTGCCGAGACGAACGTACCGGTCATGCTGCCCCGCAGGGACCCGGGATCGAGGCCGGCGCGTTCGAACGCCTCCCAGGCGAGCTCCAGCAGCATCCGCTGCTGCGGTTCCATCGAGGCCGCCTCACGCGGGGAGATGCCGAAGAACGTCGCGTCGAACCCGGCCGCGCCGTCGAGAAAGCCCCCCGCCGACGAGTAGGTCCTGCCTGCGCGGTCCGGATCGGGGTGGTACACGCCCGGGTCCCAGCCGCGGTCGGCGGGCAGCGGGGTGATGGCGTCCGTGCCCGCGGCCAGCAGCTCCCACAGCTGCTCGGGCGAGCGCACCCCGCCGGGGAACCGGCAGCTCATTCCGATGATCGCGATCGGCTCCGCACCGGGTGCCGCGGCCGCCGGGCCGCCCTCCGTGAGCGGGGCCGGCTCGGGGCCCTCCCGCCGCTCGTCGACCCCGCCGCCCAGCTCGGTCCACAGACGGGCGGCCAGCGCTTCCGGCGTCGGATGGTCATAGAGCAGGGTCGAGGGCAGGCTCAGGCCCGTCCGTTTCCTCAGGCTGTTCCGCAACTGGCCGGCGGTCAGGGAGTCGAAGCCCATGTCCTTGAACGTCCGACCGGCCCCGATCGTCGCCGGACCCGCGTGCCCGAGCACCGCCACCACCTGCTCGCGCAGCAGCTGCAGCAGGGTGGCACGGGCCCGGTCGGGCGTCAGCCCGGCGAGCAGGCCGGAGCCGCTACCGGTGGCGGCGACCCGACGGGCGGGCCCGGCGGGGACCAGTCCGCGGAAGACGGCAGGCACGGTGTCACGCGCGCGCACGGCAGCCCGGTCGACCCGTGAGGCAACGACGGATGCCTCGCCCGCCGCACCTGCGGCGTCGAACCAGGCCAGTCCCTGCTCGACGGAGAGCGTCGGCAACCCGGCCCTCGTGATCCGCCCCATTTCCGCCGCGGTCAGCCCAGCGGACATACCGGCGTCCTGCGGCCAAGGCCCCCAGCCGATCGACAGACCCGCGAGCCTCTCTGCGCACCGCCGCTGCGTCAGCGCGTCCAGGAACGCGTTCGCCGCGGTGTAACTTGCCTGTCCCGCGTTGCCAAGGACGCCGAAGACCGACGAGAACACCACGAAAGCCGTCAGGCCGCGGTCGCGCGTCAGTTCGTGCAGATGCCACGCGCCGTCAAGCTTCGGACGGAACACCCTGTCCAGCCGATCCGGGGTCAGCGCCCCGACCAACCCGTCGTCGAGCACACCGGCGGCGTGCACGACGCCGGTCAGCGGGTGCTGGTCCGGGATCTCCTCCAGCAGGGCGGCCAGGGCTGCGCGGTCGGAGACGTCGCAGGCGGCGACGGCCACCCGGGCGCCCTGCCCGGTCAGCTCGGCCACCAGCTCGTCGGCGCCCTCCGCGGCGGCACCCCGACGGCCGACCAGCAGCAGGTGACGGACCCCGTGCGTGGTGACCAGGTGCTTGGCGACCAGCGCGCCGAGGCCGCCGAGACCGCCGGTGACCAGCACGGTGCCGTCGCCGTCCCACACCGTGCCCGGCGCCGACAGGTCCGGGGCGTCGGCGGCGGCCAGGCGAGGCACCAGCAGCTCACCGGCGCGCAGCGCCAACTCGGGCTCATCACGGTCCAGCGCCGCACGGAGCGTTCCCGCGGCAGCCGACACCGGATCCCCGTCGTCCGCGGGGTCCAGGTCGAGCAGCACGAAACTGCCGGGGCTTTCCTGCCGGGCCGAACGCACCAGCCCCCACACCGATGCTGCCACCACGTCAGGCGCCGCCTCGGGGGTGGTGGCCACCGCTCCGCGGGTCACGAACACCAGCCGTCGGCCGTCGCCGTCCTCGTTCCCGTTCCCGTTCCCGTTCTCGTCCTCGAGGTGCTGCCGCAGCGCGTCGAGCACGGACGCAGTGACGGCACGGACCGCCTCCGGCACCGGCACGCCGACGGGCGCGGTGACCGGGAGCAGCACCGCCTCCCCGGCCGCGACACGGTCATGCCCGGCGGTGTCCGGCACCGGGGCGGGCAGCCAGTCCAGACGCAGAAGCGGTCGCGCGGCCCTGGCCCCCGCGGCGTCGACCGCCGGCGGGCGCAGCACCAGCGTGCGCACCGACACCACCGGATCGCCCGCGGCGTCCGCCGCGGTCAGCGTGACCGTGTCATCGCCCGTCCTGCTCATCCGCACCCGCAGCACCGACGCACCCACGGCGTGCAGCGACACCCCGGACCACGCCGACGGCAGCCGCGCGCCGTCCGAGTCGTCGAGCCCGGTCAGCGCCGCGATGTGCAGCGCCGAATCCAGTAGCGCGGGATGGAGCCGGAAGACGTCGGCATCGTCGGCGACGTGCTCAGGAAGCACGACCTCGGCCAGCACCTCGTCGCCCGCCCTCCAGACCGCCCGGACACCCCGGAACGCCGGCCCGTGAGCGAGTCCGGTATCACGCCGCCCCTCGTAGAAGCCGTCCAGGTCGACCGGTACGGCGTCCTTCGGTGGCCATACCGGCCCGTGACCGGCGTCGGCCACCGGCCCGTGACCGGCGTCGGCCGCTGACGTACCCGGCGCGATCACGCCTGTGGCGTGCAGCGCCCATGGCCCGTCCGGCGTGTCGGCGGGCCGCGAGTAGATGCCCAGGGCGCGTCGGCCGTCGTCACCGGGGTCGTCCAGGGCCACCTGAATCCGCACACCGCCGTCGCCCTGCCCGGACAGCACCAGCGGTGTGACCAGGGTGAGCTCCTCGACCAGACCACAGCCGACCTCGTCGCCGGCCCGTACCGCCAGCTCCACGAAACCGGTCCCGGGAAAGGTCACTTGTCCGGCCACCACATGGTCGGCCAGCCACGGCTGTGCCGTCACCGACAGCAGGCCGGTGCACTGCAGACCACCGGTGCCGGGCAGCTCCACGACCGCGCCGAGCAGCGGGTGCGCCACACCGCTGAGCCCTGCCGAGGCCACGCCGGCCGCCGCGGCCTTGCCCGCGGGCGTGATCCAGTACCGGTCCCGCTGGAACGCGTAGGTCGGCAGCGCGACACGGCGCGCGCCGGTGCCGGCGAACATCTCGGTCCAGCGGACCGGCACGCCCCGCACGTACAGCCGGGCGGCCGCGGTCACCGTCGTGGACTCCTCGTCACGGTCCCTGCCCAGCAGCGGCACCGTCTCGACGCCCGCCACGTCGGTGAGAACATCCTGCGCCAGTACGGACAGCGTGGCGTCCGGGCCCAGTTCGAGGAAGGTACGGGCGCCGGCGGCGGCCGCGGCACCGACCGCGTCGGCGAACCGCACGGTCAGCCTGACGTGCTGGACCCAGTAGTCAGGTGTACGGATCAGCTCCGCATCGATCGGCTCCCCGGTGACGGTCGAGGCGATCGGGATGCGCGGCTCGCCGAAGGCCAGACCCTCGGCGACCGCGCGGAACTCGTCCAGCATCGGCATCATCAGCGGGGAGTGGAACGCGTGGCCGACCCGCAACCGAGTGGTCCTGCGGCCGTCGGCCGCGAACCGGTCCGCGATCGCCTCCACCGCGGCGGTGTCCCCGGACACCACCACCGCCTGCGGGCCGTTGACCGCGGCGAGCCCCACCCGGTCCTCGGAGCCGGCGAGCAGCGGCATCACCTCGTCCTCAGTGGCCTGCAGCGCAATCATGGTGCCGCCGTCCGGCAGTGCCTGCATCAGCCGTCCGCGTGCGGCGACGAGTTTGCACGCGTCGGGAAGGGACAGCACCCCGGCCACATGTGCCGCCGCGATCTCTCCGACTGAATGCCCGACCAGCAGATCAGGCACCACGCCCCACGACTCCACCAGCCGGAACAGGGCTGTCTCCAGGGCGAACAGCGCGGGCTGGGCGTACTCGGTACGGTTCAGGAGCCCCGCGTCGTCTCCGAACACCGCCTCGCGCAGCGGCCGTTCCAGTTCTCCGTCCAGCAGCGTGCAGACCTCGTTCCACGCCGCCGCGAACACCGGGAAGCGGGCGTGCAGCTCGCGACCCATGCCCAGCCGTTGCGCGCCCTGGCCGGCGAACAGCAGCGCCACGGGGTCGGGGGCGCCCGCCACCGTGCCCTCTGCCACCCGCACGGTCCGCCCGTCGCGGCCCTCCGTGCTGTCCGCCGCGGCCAGCAGTACGGCTCGGCACTCGAGCTCGGAGCGTGTCGTCGTCAGCGAGTAGCCGATGTCCAGCGCCGCCGCGCCGGTGTCGGCCACGAAAGCGGCCAGCCGGTCCAGTTGGGACTCCAGCGCCGCCTCGGTGCGCGCCGACACGGGCCACGGCACCACTTCGGGCCCGGCCTCCGCCCGGAGCGCGGCCGGTGGATGAGCGGCGGGCCGGCCGGGCCGGTCCTGCGACGGCTGCTCGATGATCACGTGCGCGTTCGTGCCGCTGATGCCGAACGACGACACGCCTGCGCGGCGGGGTCGCTCGACCTGTGGCCACGGGGCGGAGCCGGTGAGCAGCTCCACCGCGCCGGCCGACCAGTCCACCTGCGACGACGGCGTGTCCACGTGCAGCGTCCGGGGCAGTACACCGTGCTGCATCGCCAGGATCATCTTGATGACGCCCGCGACGCCGGAGGCGGCCTGCGTGTGCCCGATGTTCGACTTGAGTGACCCCAGCAGCAGCGGACGATCCCGGTCCCGGCCCTGCCCGTAGGTGGCGAGCAGCGCCTGAGCCTCGATCGGGTCACCCAGCCGGGTGCCGGTGCCGTGCCCCTCCACCGCGTCCACCTCCGACGGCACCAGGCCCGCACCGGCCAGGGCCTGGCCGATCACCTGCTGCTGCGAGATTCCGCTGGGCGCGGTCAGGCCGTTCGACGCCCCGTCCGAGTTGACCGCAGAGCCGCGCAGTACCGCCAGCACCCGGTGGCCGCCCCGGATCGCGTCCGACAGCCTCTCCAGTACCAGGATTCCCACGCCTTCGGACCAGCCGGTGCCGTCCGCGGCCTCCGCGTACGCCTTGCAGCGGCCGTCGGGCGACAGACCGCCCTGCCGGGCGAACTCCACGAAGATCCCGGGCTCCGACATGACGGTGACACCGCCGGCCAGTGCCAGGGAGCACTCACCGGCTCGCAGCGCCTGCGCTGCCAGATGCAACGCCACCAGGGACGAGGAGCATGCCGTATCCACGGTCAGGGCGGGTCCCCGCAGCCCCAGAGCGTAGGCGATCCGGCCGGAAAGGACGCTCGGCGAAGTGCCGGTCAGCAGATACCCTTCCGCGTCACCGGAGCTGTCCTGCAGCCGCGGACCGTAGTCCTGGGCCATCGCCCCCACGAACACACCGGTCCGGCTGCCGTGCAGGGACGAAGGAGCGATCTCGGCCCGTTCCACCGCCTCCCAGCTCACCTCCAGCGCCAGCCGCTGCTGTGGGTCCATGGCCTCCGCCTCGCGCGGCGAGATCCCGAACAGCGCCGCGTCGAAACGGTCCGCGTCGTACAGGAACCCGCCCGGCCTGCCGGTCTCCGGCATCTCCGGCGCCCACCCTCGGTTGGTGGGCATGCCGGAGATGGCGTCCTCTTCGCCCGACACCAGGTCCCACAGCCCCTCCGGCGAGGTCACCCCGCCCGGGAAGCGGCAGGCCATCCCCACGACGACAACCGGTTCGTCCGCGGGGACGTCGCGGGGCGCCGACGACGCACCACCGGATTCCGGGCCGGTGAACTCAGAGGCCAGATGATCCGCGAACCGGTCCGGCGTGGGATGGTCGAACAGCGCGGTGTTGGGCACCCGCAGTCCGGTCGCGGCCTTCAGCCGGGTCACCAGCTCCACCGCCATCGCCGAATCGAAGCCCAGTTCCCTGAAGGACCGAGCCTGATTCACCTGATCTGCGGAGGTGAAACCCAGCACCATCGCCGTCTCCGTGCGAACCAGCCGCCCCAGGCGTGCGCGCGTCCACGGAGCGTCGGACTCCACACGGCCGGGCTCCGGACCGTCGGCGTGTCCGTTCGGAACGGCGGAGTGCCCATCCGGACCGTGAGCGTGCCCGTGCACGACCATCGGAGCGGCCGGGGCGGTGTCCTGCGCCGCGGCACCTCCGGCCGGCTCCTCGAGCCAGTACCGTTCCCGCTGGAACGCGTATGTGGGCAGCGCCACCCGCTTGGCGCCGGTCCCGGTGAACGAGCGCGACCAGTCGACCGGCGCACCGCGGACGAACAACTCGGCCAGACAGCTCAGGAACCGGTCCGCCCCGCCCACTTCCCGGCGCAGCGTGCCGACGGCGACGGCCGGACCGTCCGCGGCATCGTCGGTGATCTCCTGCACCGCTGCGGTCAGCACGGGGTGGGTGCTGACCTCGACGAAGAACCGGTGGTCCTGCCCGAGCAGCGCACGGACGGCCGGTTCGAAGCAAACGGTCTGTCGCAGGTTGCGATACCAGTACCCGGCGTCCATACCGGTGGTGTCCAGCCACTCGCCGGTCACCGTGGAGAAGAACGGCACCTCGGCCCGGCGCGGACTGATGCTCTCCAGCGAGGCCAGCAGCTCCTCGCGTACTGGCTCCACCTGCGCCGAGTGCGAAGCGTAGTCAGCGGCGATCCGCCGCACCCGCACGTCGTCGCCCGCCAGTTCATCGAAAAGCCCGTCCAGCGCCTCCAGGTCACCGGAGACCACCACCGAGCTCGGTCCGTTCACCGCCGCGACCGACACCAGGCCGTCCCGGTGGTGGAGCCGTGCCTCGACCTCGCCGTGGGCCAGCGACACCGACAGCAGGCCGCCCGTCCCCGCCAGGCGGCGTGCGATGATCCGGCCGCGCAGCGCCACGACCCTGGCCGCGTCCTCCAGTGACAGCGCACCGGACACGCACGCCGCCGCGATCTCCCCCTGGGAATGCCCCACCACCGCGTCCGGGACCACTCCGTGCGCCTGCCACACGGCCGCGAGGGAGACCATCACCGCCCAGGAGGCGGGCTGGATCACGTCCGCGCGTTCCAGCGACGGCGCCCCCTCTGTCTGCTCCAAGACCTCCGGCAGCGACCAGTCCACGTACGGCGCGAGCGCGGCGGCGCACTCGGCCAGCCGCTCGGCGAACACCGGGGACTCCGCCATCAGACGGATGCCCATGCCCGCCCACTGCGCACCCTGTCCGGGGAATACGAACACCGTCTTGCCCTCGACGTCGGCGACTCCCCGCACCACGCCTGTCGCGGACTCGCCATCGGCCAGCGCCGCCAGCGCGTCCAGGGCACCCGGCCGGTCCGGCGCGAGGACGACGGCGCGGTGGTCGAGCGCAGTTCGGGTGGTCGCCAGGGAGAAGCCCACGTCCACCGGGTCGAGTCGCTGGTTCTCCTCCAGACGGGATGCAAGGCTGACGGCCTGCGCACGCAGGGCGTCCCGGGTCCGGCCCGAAAGCGGCAACGGCACGGCGCCGCCCGCCATGAGGGCACTGTCCGCCA
Source organism: Streptomyces sp. WG7 (assembly GCF_049975785.1). Lineage (NCBI taxonomy): Bacteria > Bacillati > Actinomycetota > Actinomycetes > Kitasatosporales > Streptomycetaceae > Streptomyces > Streptomyces sp. WG7. The sequence continues at coordinate 26,048 of NZ_JBNGGE010000055.1, read as the reverse complement.
TACCGAGGTTCTCGCCCGCGGGCGCACTGCCGGGCACCGGTTCGGCGGCTGACACGATCAGGTGGCAGTTGGTGCCGCCCACGCCGAACGATGAGACTCCGGCCAGGGCACGGCCGTCGCGGTAGGGCCAGGGACGGTTCGATGTCACCACGTCCAGGTGCCACTCGCTGAAGCGGATGAGCGGGTTGGGCAGTTGGAAGTTCAGGCTCGCCGGGAGCTCGCCGTTCCGCAGCGACAGCACGACCTTCAGGAGGCCGGTGATTCCCGCGGCGCCCTGCAGATGCCCCACGTTCGTCTTCACCGAGCCGACCAGCAGCGGGTTGCCGTCGGAACGGCCCGCCCCGTACACGGTGCCGAGCGCCGATGCCTCCACCGGGTCACCCACCCGGGTGCCGGTCCCGTGCAGCTCCACGTACTGGACCGCGCCCGGGTCGACCCCCGCACGCCGGCACGCCGCCTGCAACACCGCCTGCTGTCCCCGGGGGTCGGGGGCGGCCAGGCCCTCGCTGGGGCCGTCGTTGCCGACCGCGCTCCCCTCGATGACGCAGTAGATCTCATCCCCGTCGGCCAGCGCCCTCGCCAGCGGCTTGAGCAGCACCATGCCCGCACCCTCGCCGCGGACGTACCCGTTGGCGCGCTCGTCGAAGGTGAAGCAGCGGCCTACCGGGGACAGGGCACCGAGCTGGGCCTCCGCCACCGCGCTGTCCAGCACCAGGTTGAGGTGCACACCGCCGGCCAGCGCCATCGCCGACTCCCCGCGCCGCAGGCTCTCGCATGCCAGGTGCACCGCCACCAGCGACGACGACTGCCCGGTGTCCACCACCAGGCTCGGTCCCCGAAGCCCCAGGAAGTAGGACACCCGGTTCGCGATCAGGCTGCGGTTCTGGCCGGTCAGGGTGTGATGCCCGATCGCCGATAATCCCCCGCGCCGGGCCAGTGCGCTGTAGTCGTCCGCGGTCACGCCGACGAACACCCCGGTGTCGCTGCCTCGAACCGCAGCCGACGCCAGGCCCGCGTCCTCCAGGACCTCCCAGCCCAGCTCCAGTGCGAGGCGCTGCTGTGGGTCCATCGACCGCGCCTCACGCGGCGAGATCCCGAAGAACTCGGCGTCGAAACGGTCGACTTCGGCCAAGAAGGCACCCCAGCCGGTCTCGTCGGAGGCAGTTGCCCCAGTGCTCCACCGCCCCGGCGGCACCTGCGACACCGCGCTCGCTCCGCCGGTCAGCAGCCGCCAGAACCGCGCGGGATCCTCTGCGGACGGCAGCCGGCAGGACACCCCCACCACCGCGATGGCGTCGTCCCTCGCATGGATTCGCTCAGCAGACGTGGACTCGGATCGGTTCACGGCACCGCTTCCCAACTCTTCGTCTTCGCCGGCTCGGCGGGGAGAGGGCGCGTGATGGCACACGTCCGGCCTTCAGGAATCCGGCGATACCGGCCTGCCGTTCGAGCCGTGATCAGCAACGCATTGATACTACACATCAATCGCGCAACGCCAATACTCCAGTTTGATTTCGGGGCGGTTCGCCACACCTTCTGGATTTGCAGATGCATATCATTCGGAGAGTGTTGTTCGATGCGACGACGAGGAGTGTCAAAAAATTTCCCGAGACCTGAACCTTCGATGTTTGAAATCCCCTCGGGTTCCATTACCGTTGGAACCCGGTCGGCGGAAAACGGCTTCCAAAGCCGAGCCGCCCGTCCACGAAAACCGACGCGGTGACACTGAGCAGAAGGTGGGGGAATGCCGCCCAGGATCGACCCGCAGGACGTAGAGGACTTCGCCGCCACGCCTGCCGGCCAGAGCTATGCGCAGACGGTGAGCCGGATGCTGAACGGGCTCCTCGCGGACCGGCCTCCGCCGAACGTTCTGCGGACCATCGCCAACCACCCGGCGCTGCTGCCCGCGATGCAGCCACTGATGTCACACGTGGCCGGCGGCGTCCTCCCGGCACACGAACGCGAGATCGTCATCCTGCGAACGGCATGGCGTTCCCAGGCCCCGTACATCTGGGCCCACCACCACGCCGCGGGACTCTTCGTCGGACTGAGCGAGACGGTCATCGCCGCAGTCGGCTCCGAGGACACCTCCGGCTGGATGCCCTTCGAAGCCGCCCTCCTCGATGCGGTCGACGAGCTCCACACCAGGTCAACGCTCTCCCACGGCACGTGGGGGCAGCTTGCCCAGCGCTACAGCGAGGAGCAGCTCCTCGAACTGCTGGCCCTCATCGGAACGTACAAGACCCTGGCGTTCATCCTGAATTCCTGTCTTGTCCCGATCGACACCTGGCTGGAGCATCCGGCGCCGCTGCCCGCGGCCCCGGGGCGGACGAGGTCGGGCAGGCATGCGCGCCCGCAGGTGTCGTTTGCGCCAGGGTCTCGTACCGAGGCGTGAAACCGGCGCCTCTTGTCGCGGGACGGCACGGGGTGCTTCTCCGCTCACACCGTAGGGGCTGTCCGCAATACTCGCCGGGTATTGCGGGACAGCCCCTACGGTGCGAGCAGAACGAGCCGCTGCGCATACCGCAGCGGCCACCCGGCGACACCGTTCCATTGCCGAGCAACAGGAGAAGTGGTTTGCCATTAGAAATGCAGAATCCGACTCAGTGAAGGCTCATTCATCCGCTGCCTCGAGGTGAATCTCGCCCTTTTCAAGGGCCGGGTGTGATCATTGCGGCGGCTTTCCATCGGCATTGATCTGGAATATCGAATTCCTCGGCCAACAGCTCAACCCGGGACAAGGTGTACGGCGTCGAACTGCGCGCTGCTTCGACGGCGCCCACGCGGCTTCGTGCGGAGGGCGGTCGGCTGAGTGCGGCCCTCGTGGACGGCGGGGGCGCAATGCCGGCGCCTGCGCCTCGGTGGGGCCGCTCACTCCCGCATCCGCTGTTTCTTCCGGATCAACGTGATGCCGTCCGCCATGGGGACCAGCGACATCTCCACCCGCGGATCGTCGCGGACCAGAATGTTGAACGCGCGGATCGCGGCGGTGTCGGCGTCCTGCGCGTCGGGGTCTGCGACCCTTCCGAAGAACAGGGTGTTGTCGACCACGATCAGCCCGTGGTCGCCGAGGAGAGTCAGCGCCATCTCGTAGTAGTCCGGATAGCGCTGCTTGTCGGCGTCGATGAAGACGAAGTCGAACCCACCGGGGCCCTCGTCCGCGATCATGGCCTTGAGGGTGTCGGTCGCGTCACCGATCCGGAGATCGATCTGCCCGTCGACGCCCGCCCTGGTCCAGTAGTCGGCACCGATCTGCGGCCAGCGGTCGGTGATGTCGCAGGTGACGAGCCGTCCGCCGGGCGCGAGCGCACGGGCAAGGCACAGGGTGCTGTACCCGGTGAACGTGCCGATCTCGAGGATCCTCCGGGCCGGGGTGAGGCCGGCCAGCAGCGTCAGCAGCTGACCCTCCTCGGGCATGACCTGCATCGCGCTGCCCGTGGCAAGTTCCGACGTCGTCTCGCGTAGCTTCCGCAAGACCTCGTCCTCGCGCAGGGAGGACTCCCGGATGTAGTCCGAGAGCCCGGCCGGGAGACCTATCTGGTTCGCCATGCGTGATCTACCTTCTTTCGTCGACACCCGGTCGGGGGCTTCCCGCGCCCGGGAAGCGCTCAGGCGCCCTGCAGGCTGACGGCGTGCAGACTCATCGTGGGCGGCGGGGCACAAGGCGCCGGAAGCAGATGCAGCCGCTGGATGTCCTCGTGCGGAGGCGCGGGCAGCCCGGCTCGGCAGTCGCACGGCTCGTCGGTGAAACCTGCGAGCCGGTAGGCGATCTCCATGATCCGGTTGCGCTCGGTCCGCCGGAAGTCGGCGATCAGGTGGACGCCTTGGTGTGCGGCCTGGTCGACGAGCCAGCCGAGGATCACCGAACCGGCACCGAACGACACCACGCGGCACGACGTGGCCAGAAGCTTGAGATGCCAGACGTGTGCGCGCTTCTCCAGCAACTCGAGGCCGACCGCGCCGTGCGGCCCGAACCGGTCGGTGAGCGTGGTCACCAGTACCTCGTGGCGTGGATCGGCCAGCAGCGTGCGCAGCTCGGAGAGGGAGTAATGCACTCCCGTGGCGTTCATCTGGCTGGTGCGCAGCGTCAGTTCCTCCACCCGAGACAGTTCGTCCTCGGTGGCGCGTTCGATGTGCATCACCAGGTCCAGGGAACGCAGGAAGTCATCACTCGGCCCCTGGAACTCCGCCTCGGCCGCCTTCCGCCGGAATCCGGCCTGGTACATCTGCCGACGGCGGCGCGCGTCCACGGTCACCGTGGCCGGACTGAACTCCGGCAGGGCTGCGAGCTCGGGCAACTGCTCGGCGGCGTAGCAGCGGACCGCCGGCAGATGGAACTGGACTTCCGCTCGTTCCGCCGGCTGGTCGTCGACGAAGGCGATGGTGTCGAGCGCGAAGTTGAGCTCGGCTGCGATTTCCCGCACCGAATCCGACTTCGGTCCCCAACCGATGCGCGGCAGAACGAAGTACTCGGCGACGCCGAGCGCTTCCAGCTGCTTCCATGCCTGGTCGTGGTCGTTCTTGCTGGCCACCGACTGCAGGATGCCGCGGCGGTCCAGTTCGGCGATGAGCTCGACGACCGCGGCCGGGGGCGTCACCATGCCGTCTTCCAGCAGCGTGCCCTGCCACAGGGTGTTGTCGAGGTCCCACACCAGGCACTTCACGATCGGGGCCTGTTCAGCCACGGCTCCTCCTTCGTCTCATGTCACCGTCATCGACACCGCGTGGTCGGCAAGGATCAACTGGCAGATCTCCGTACTGCCCTCGATGAGCTCCATGAGCTTCGCGTCCCGGTACGCGCGCTCGACCACATGGCCCTCGTGCGCGGCTGCCGAACCCAGGACCTGCACTGCCGCGGCAGCGCCCTGCGCGGCCTGGACAGCGCTCACCTGCTTGGCGAGGACAGAGGCGACGACCATGTCAGGAGAGCCGCCGTCCCAGCACCCGCTGGCGTGTTCACACACCCGGGTGGCGATCTGCTCAGCGGTCAGCAGGTTCGCCAGGTGGCGACCGACGAGTTGATGGCCGGCCAGCGGTTTTCCGAACTGCCGCCGGGTCCGGGCGTGATCACGGGCGGCGTCGAGACAGGCCCGGAGGATACCCACGCAGCCCCAGGCGACCGAGATCCGCCCGTACGCCAGCGCGGTTGTCACCAGGAGCGCCAAAGGCTGCCCGCCGCCGAGTACCGCACTGGCGGGCAGCCGCACGTCGTCGAGTCGTACGTCCGCGTGGCCCGCCGCCCGGCAGCCGGACGGCTGCGGGACCCTGCGTACGGTGACGCCCGGAGCCGACGCAGGCACCACGACAGCGGCCGCCCCGGAGCCATGGCGTCCGACGACGACGATCATGTCGGCGTAGTGAGCCGCGGTGGTCCAGACCTTCTGCCCGCGGACGACGACGTCGTCACCATCGGGTTCAATGGCCGTGGTCATCGCCGAAAGATCACTGCCCGCCTCCGGCTCGCTGAACGCGACGGCGGCGAGCCGGCCACCGGCCAGTTCCGGCAGGTACGCCGCGTGCTGTTGCGGGTTGCCCAAGCGCTGTATGGTCCACGCGGCCATGCCCTGCGAGGTCATCACGCTCCGCAGTGAGCTGCATCGGCTGCCCACGTACGCGGTGAACTCGCCGTTCGCCGCGCTGCTTGCCCCGAGTCCGCCGAAGGCTTCCGGCACCTGCGCGCACAGCAAGCCGCGGGCAGCCGGCTTTCGCAGTACCTCGTCGGGAATCAGGCCGGCCCGGTCCCACCCCGCGGCCCGGTCGCCGACAAGGTCGTCGACGATCTCCCGGGCGCCTGCGAGCGGCTCAGGCATCGGCGGGCTGTTCGGAGCCGCGCAACCGCAGCACCAGGGCGGTCATGGCCTGGACGGTGCGGAAGTTGTCCCGCTTGAGGTCGTCACCCAGGATCTGCACGGAGAACGCCCGTTCCAGATGGACGACGAGCTCCATCGCGAGCAGCGAGGAAACCAGCCCCGACGCAAAGAGGTCCTGGTCGGCGGGGACCTCCGCCCCGACCCGCCGCGAGACGAACGCCGTGATTTCCTGCTCGGTACTCTCAGCCGGGATTGCCTGCTCCATATTCACGAAAGCACCTCTCCATAGTCATAGAAACCGCGCCCCGTCTTGCGCCCCAGATCGCCGAGGCGCACCTTCTCCATGAGTAGTTCGCAGGGCTCGAAGGTGGAATTTCCGGTCCGCTCGGCAAGCAGTCGCAGAGCGTCCGCGAGATTGTCCAGTCCGATCAGGTCGGCGGTGCGCAGCGGACCGGTGGGATGGCCGAGGCATCCGTGCATCAGACGGTCCACGGACTCGACGCTCGCGACGCCGTCGGCCACGATTCTCGCCGCTTCATTGATCATGGGATGCAGCAGCCTGCTGGTGACAAACCCCGGCGCGTCGCGCACGACGACCGTTTTCTTTCCCAGCCGCCCGAGAAAGGACAGGACCGCGGCCATGGCGTCGTCGCCGGTCTGCGGGCCACGGACGACCTCCACCATCTCGATGAGATAGGCCGGGTTCATGAAATGCACCCCGGCCAGTTCCGCGGGCCGCTGCACCGACTTCGCCAGTTCGGCGACGGGAATCCCCGATGTATTGGTGATCAGCGGGATCCCGGCGGGGACCGTGCTGGAGATCTCTGCCAGTACTCGCGCCTTGAGCGAGGCATCCTCGGTGATCGCCTCGATCACTGCGGTGGCATCTGCCGCGCCCTCGCTGGAAAGCGTCGTTGTCAGTGTTCCGGCAGCCCGGGAGCCGGGGAAGGCGCCCATCAGTTGCCCGTGCCGCAATTGCTCGGTGATTTCTGCTCGGGCATTCTGCAGTATATTTTCCGAGACGTCGACCAGCATGACATGCATCCCGCAGCCCAGTGCCAGTGCGGTGATGCTGCGTCCCATTACCCCTGCACCGAGAACAGCAATCGTATCCGATTCTGAATTCGACAAGATCTGCCCCCAAACCCCATCCAATTGAGCACACCTCCACGAGGGTGGCGCCGACGAAGCGGCCTCCGATCTCGCAGTACGCCCCTGGTTGCCCTGGTCCAATCCCGGCATCGGAAAATGCTTTACGGATCCTAGACGGGGGAGTAGGTAATTGGCAACAACGGGAGAGTATGCAACTGGCAACCTGATCGGTTGAATTCTCGATGGGAGGTTACGTACGGTCCAAACATCGCGTCAACCCCTAGCCATCCCCTATACCCCCCTTGGAGGGTCAAGGAATGATGGGTCAGTATTTCTTCGCTCAGCTCAATGGTAAAGGAAATCCTGCCCGTCATCGACAAAGACGTGAACAACAGAGGGATACTCCCATGGAGCTGCCGAACAATAGCTCCTCGGTTTCTGCGGGCTGTCCGGTCGCAGAGGGTGTCGGAGGGGACGAAGGCAGAGCTGGATGAGGTGTTGGCGCTGCTGTTGCCGCATCTCGATGAGCGGCAGCAGCGCCTGACGCTGGGTGCCGTGGCCCGTGTCCTGGGCCACGGCGGGATCCGCATGGTGGCCGGAGCGGCCGGGGTGGCGGAGTCCACGGTGTCGCGGGGTAAGCGGGAGCTGGAGCACGCGGAGGAGCCCGCCGGCCGGGTCCGCGCACCGGGCGCGGGCCGGAAGCCCTTGCGGGAGGTCGATCCGGGGCTGGTGCCCGCCTTTCCATGTCTGCCACGGACCCACCGCCCACCGGCCTCGGACATTCGCTCCGCCCACCGCTGACGGCCGCCGTCCCGCGCGGCTTCGCCCCGCTGCCTCCGGGTGGCGGGCACCCGAGGATCCACGACCTGGCGCCGGTCATCGATCGCGCGGTGCGCCTGGGGCAGTTCCCGCAGGGCCGCGGGCACCGACCGAAGGGGGCCACTGCGCCCGGGCATTGACCGGTCCTCGTCCCTGCCGCGAGCCGGGTGACCGGCTCCACGCCGCGTCCCCGGCCTGCGCACGACCGAGCGCGGGCGCGTGGCACTTGTCGGCGCAAACGTGATCTTCCTCACCGCCGACCCGGTATTACTCCGCGAGGAGCGGTGCGTAAGATCTTTGAGGCTCGAGCGACGCGGATACAGCAGCTCGACGCGCTTGTGAGCCCCATTTCAAGCCACCTCTCGGGTTCACAACGGCAAGCGGTCGATGAGAGCTCTCCGAGCCGGGTGCGACACTCACCCCTATTCTCCGCGACCCTCCATCCCGGGCCCCGCCCGGAACGCCTTCGCGGACCCGGTTCAAAGGGCGGCGTTCCGCATTTGAGGTTCTTTGAGGTTGTCGTTCTTATTCCCGCCGCCATGCACCCATGACCTGCGACAACACACATCCTTCCGGCAACCGGACGTCCACCGGATGTTCGCTGTGCGGCAATACCCGGGCGACAGGTTGAGATGCCGACGTGCTCGGGACGTTGATACAGTCCGGAACGGGGTCGGAACGGAATGGCCGGGGGTTGTCAAAATGCGCCTTGTGAGCAGCTGCGATTTTCCCTGTGCTACCGCAAGCGTCATTTCAGAGATCCCGCACGCGGAACCACGCGCAGTGGCCGGGCGCCGGAAAAACGCCCACCGTGGCGCCAGCTCACAACGCATTGCGGAGGTCTGACGTCATGCTGGTGGAACGAAATGGACAGATCGCGGACCTCGTCGCCTTCACCTCCGGTCAGAGCGCGGGCACGGTCTTCGGGTCCAGCCGCACAGCGGTGATCAGCGGGCCGGTGGCGTCGGGGAAGACGGCACTCCTCCACCGCGTCCTGGAGGACCGCGCGCTCGCGGAGCACGGACTGCTCACCGCCGTCGGCTCCCCCGCGGAACGCTCCATACCGTTCGGCGTGATGGAGCAGTTGCTCCACGATCCCCGGCAGCCCGCACCCGGTCCCCCGCCGCCCTTACTGACCGGTGCGGCAGGGCTGGGCGGCCTGCGCACGGCCGGGGAACCGGTGGCGACCGAGGTCCTCCAGTACTTCGAGGCCGAACTGGGCAGGATGTCCGCGCGGGGACCGGTCCTGATCGCCGTGGACGATGTCCAGTACGCCGATGCCCAGTCCCTGCAGGTCCTGTCGTACGCGCTGCGCCGGTTCCCGTCGTCGGGCCCGGAAGCGGTGTCCGTGATCGTGACCATCGGTGCCGACGTCCGCCGCAGACCGCCCGGCGCCCTGGAGGAACTCCTCCATCCCATGCAGGGGTTGCACGTGCGGGTCGGTCCGCTGAGCGTCGCCGGGGTGGAGCGGCTGCTCGTCGCCCGGGCGCGCGGGGGCGAGCCGGGCGAGGGCCCGGCCGGCACCGCGGCCACCGCCCGGGTGGCCGGTGCGCTGCACGCGGCCACCGGCGGGAATCCGCTGCTCGTCCACGGCCTGGTCGAGGACCACTTCTCCCACGAACGCCCGTCGGCCCAGCCCGGCGACGGCGCCGCGGACGGGTCGCCCGGCGCCGACGAGCGGTTCCTGCGCAGCGCGCTGCTGATCGTGCACCGCGTCGGGGCCGACGGCCTGCGTGTCGCCCAGGGGATCGCCCTGCTGGGTGGCGTCAGCCCGCTGTCGCTGCTGGCCCGGCTGGTGGAGGTCGAGGAGCGGGCCGTCCTGCAGGTGGTGTCGGCCCTGGCCGACGCGGGTGTCCTGGACGGCGGCCGGTTCCGCCACGCGGGCGTGCGGACGGCGGTCGTGGAGAGCCTGGACGACGAGGCGGTGACGCGGCTCCGGCCGCGCGCCGCCCGTCTGCTGTACCACGACGGCGCTCCCCCGCTGCTGGTCGCGGAACAGCTGCTGGGGCACGCCATGACGCCACCCGACGAGGAGTGGGCGCCCCAGGTGCTGGCAGATGCGGCCCGTGAGGCGATGGCCGCACAACGGGTGGACTTCGCGGTGAGTTGTCTGCGTATGGCCGAGGGCTGCTGCAGGAGCGAACGCGAGCGCGCGCAAGTGCGGATCGCGCTGGCGAGGTTCATCTGGCGGGTCACCCCGTCCGCGTGGCCGCGGCAGGTCCGCTCGCTCACCGGGACGGTCAGGGCCGGTCAGCTGCCGGCGGCCGACGCGCTGCGGCTCGTGGGCGACCTGCTGTGGAACGGCTGGACGGACGACGCGGTCACGGCCGTGCGGCACGTGGCAGGGACCGCGTCCCCGCCCGACGCCGAACTCGCGGCGGAGGTGCTGTGGTTGCGGTCCGTCCTGGCGAGCACGTTCCCCGGGGTCCTGGAGCGGGTCGGGACGACACTCGCCCCGCTGCACGGCAGCGCGGCAGAGGTCCCGGTGTCCCGGCCGAACGAGAGCCGGCTGGCGGCGGCAGCGGCGCTGCACGGGGCGCTCGCCGGCGGCGCGGGCGGGGACGCGGGCGGGGACGCGGGCGGGGACGGCGCGGGCGGGGGCGGGACATCGCCCGCACAGGAGGACGTCCGCCTCTCCGACACCGCCGACCGGATCCTCGCCGCCCTCCGTCTGACGGAGGAGACCGAGCCGACGGTGCAGGCCTGCCTGCTCGCTCTCGTCTACGCCGACCGGCTGGGAACGGCGACGCAGTGGGCCGACCGGCTGCTGGCGGAGGTCACGGCCCGCTGGCCCGCGAGTTCGACGGCGATCCTGCGGACCGTCCGGGCCCACATGGCGCTGCGCCACGGCCACCTGACGCAGGCGCGGCGGCTGGTCGAGGAGGCTCTGGAGGACCTGCCCCCGCACTGCTGGGGCGTGGGCATCGGGGCCCCGCTGTCGGTCCTGATCGAGGCGTGCACCGCGATGGGCGACCACGAGGCCGCCGCCGAGGTCGTGGGCCGGCCGGTGCCCGAGGAGATGTTCGCGACGCGCTACGGGCTGCAGTACCTGTACGCGCGGGGGCGGCACGAGCTGGAGACGGGCCGTCCGCACGCGGCCCTGCGGGACTTCACGACATGCGGCCGGCTGATGAGGCGCTGGGGCATGGACCGCTCGACGCTGGCGCCGTGGCGCGTCGGGGTCGCGGAGGCATCGCTCGCACTGGGCAGCCGCGACCAGGTGGAGCACTTCGCGCGGGAGCAGCTCACCGGTGACGCCGGACCGCGGGTCCGCGGGATCGCGCTGCACGTGCTGGCGGCGGCGCGGCCCCTCGGCGAGCGCGCACCGCTGCTGTCGGAGGCGGTCTCGCTCCTCCAGTCCAGCGGCGACCGTTACGAGCTGTCGCGTGCCCTGACCGATCTGGGGCAGGCTCACAAGCAGCTCGGCGACCCGGTCCAGAGCAAGCTGCACACCCGCAGGGCGTGGCGGATCGCCGAAGGCTGCGGCGCCCACAAGCTGCGTCAGTCCCTGCAGTCCGAGCAGCCGGGCCAGGCTGCGCCGAAGGCCCCCGAACAACCGCAGCCGGCGGCGACGGCGGGCCTGACGGACGCGGAGCGCAGGGTGGCCTCACTGGCCGCACAGGGTTACACCAACCGGGAGATCGGCGCGAAGCTCTTCATCACGGTGAGTACCGTCGAACAGCACCTCACCCGCGTCTACCGGAAGATCAACATCTCTCACCGCAGGGACCTGCCGGTCAGTTTGGACCTCGATGTCGCCCATATCGCCTGACCCCGCCACACCCCACGCCCCCCTCCCGGCGGGAGGGGCACCGTCTCCCGGCCCGCGGCTGCTCGCCGTCAGCGACCTGCACGTCGGCATGGCCGACAACCGGCCGATCACGGAGTCGCTGCGGCCCTCCCACGACGACGACTGGCTGATCGTGGCCGGTGACGTCGGCGAGCTCACCGAGGACATCGCATGGGCCCTCGGTCTGCTGGCCGGACGGTTCGCGAAGGTCGTATGGGCACCCGGCAACCACGAGTTGTGGACTCCGCGCGAGGACGCGGTGCAGCTGCGGGGCGAGGAGCGCTACCGCTACCTGGTGGAGATGTGCCGGGGGCTCGGCGTCCTGACCCCGGAGGACGACTGGCCGCTGTGGGAGGGCCCGGGCGGGCCGGTGCGGGTGGCGCCCCTTTTCATGCTCTACGACTACACGTTCCGGGTGGCGGGCACCTCGACCAAGGAGGAGTCGCTGGCCCGCGCGCACGAGGCGGGTGTGGTGTGCACGGACGAGTACCTGCTCCACCCCGACCCCTTCCGCGGCCGCGACGACTGGTGCCGGGCCCGGGTGGCCGAGACCCGCCGGCGGCTGGCCGCGCAGGACCCGTCGGTGCCGCTGGTGCTGGTCAACCACTTCCCGCTGGTACGGCAGCCCACGGAGGTGCTGTGGCACCCGGGGTTCGCCCAGTGGTGCGGCACCGTGCTGACCGCCGACTGGCACCGCAGGTTCACCACCGCCGCGGTGGTCTACGGGCATCTGCACATCCCGCGGACGACCTGGTACGACGGGGTCCGGTTCGAGGAGGTGTCCATCGGCTACCCGCGCGAGTGGCGCCGCCGCGGACACCCCAGGGGACTGCTGCGGCAGATCCTGCCGTACACCGGTCAGCAGCCGCGGGCGGCCGAGGGACTCCCGGCGCGGGAGGCGCGGGCATGATCGAGGCACTGCTGCCCGAGACGGCGGCCACCAGCGACGTCTTCGGGCCCGACGGCTCCGCGGCGCTCTACCCCGAGGAGGCCGCGGTCGTCGCGCGGACCCCGGACCGGCGCCGCGAGGAGTTCGCCACGGTGCGGGCCTGCGCCCGGCGCGCCATGGCCGCCCTCGGGATGCCGCCCGTCCCCGTCCTGCCCGGGGTGCGCAACGTCCCGCAGTGGCCGGCCGGAGTCGTCGGCAGCATGACCCACTGCGAGGGCTACCGGGCGGCGGCGCTCGCCCGGGACACCGATCTGGCGGCGATCGGCATCGACGCCGAACCGGACCTGCCGCTGCCCGGCGGCGTTCTGGAGTCGATCGCGCTGCCGGGTGAGCTCGCCTGGGTCCGCGCGGGCGGCGCCATGCCGCGGTTCAGCCGCGACCGGCTGCTGTTCAGCGCGAAGGAGGCCGTCTACAAGACCTGGTACCCGCTGGTGGGCACCGAACTGGACTTCGACGACGCCGACATCGCGTTCCAGGAAGACGGCACGGCCGCCCGGCCGCAGGGCACGTTCTCGGCGCGCATCCTGCGGCCGCGGCGGGCTCCCGACGGCCGCCTGGCCGAGCGTTTCACGGGCCGGTGGCTCGCGGACCGCGGGCTCGTCGTCACGGCCATCGGCTTCCCCGCCGCAGCCCGCGCTGCGGTGCCGGAAACCCGTCCGGGCACGGTCCGTTACCAGGGTTCCTAGGGGTTGTTGCCCCGACTCCCGCCGAAATAGCGTCATTGCCGGTGTGACTGCGCAGCCGCGGGCCGCGGTGTCCCGTACCCCGGGCGTGCGGCCCGGCGCGCCGCGCTGCCCGGCTCCCGCCCGAACGGTCTCCCGTTTCCTGGAAGCGCCGCGGAATCGGCCCGAGAGGTATTCCCGATGACGTCAGTCAGCCCGGCCCCCGTCACCATGCTCGTGCCGGACTTCCCGTTCTCGTACGACGGCTGGCTCCGCCATCCGGCCGGGCTCGGCGCCCTCCCCCCGGAACGCCTGGGATCCCCGGTGGCCGTGGTCGGTGGCGGTATGGCGGGCATGACCGCGGCGTACGAGCTGATGCGCCTGGGCCTGCGCCCCGTCGTGTACGAGGCGGAGCAGATCGGCGGCCGCATGCGCTCGGTGCCCTTCCCCGGGCAGCCGGACCGCGTGGCGGAGATGGGGGCGATGCGCTTCCCGCTCTCCGCCCGGGCCCTGTTCCACTACGTCGACCTGCTGGGGCTGCGCACCACCCCGTTCCCCAATCCGCTGGCGCCGAGCACGCCGAGCACCCTGATCCACCTCATGGGCGAGCGGCACCGGGCGCGGGTGGCCGACGACCTCCCGGACGTCTACGTGCAGGTGGCCTCCGCGTGGGAGAAGGCGCTGCAGGAGCGGGCCGAACTCGCCACGATGCGCGACGCCGTCCAGCGGCGGGACACCGAGACGCTGAAGCGGGTGTGGAACCGGCTGGTCCGGGAGTTCGACGACCAGTCCTTCTACGGCTTCCTCGCGACCAGTTCGGCGTTCCAGTCGTTCCGGCACCGGGAGATCTTCGGCCAGGTGGGCTTCGGCACCGGCGGCTGGGACACCGATTTCCCCAATTCGCTACTCGAGATCCTGCGCGTGGTCTACACCGAGGCCGACGCCAACCAGGTCGCCATCACCGGCGGCTCCCAGCGGCTACCGTACGGCCTGTGGGAGCACCGGCCGGAACACTGCGCGCACTGGCCGGCGGGGACGTCCCTGGCGTCCCTGCACGGCGGTTCGGCGCGGCCCCGGGTGCGTTCGGTCGTCCGGGACGGCGGCGGCTTCCGGGTCACCGACGCCTCCGGGCGTGACGACCGGTTCGACGCGGTGGTGTACACCCCGCACCTGTGGACGCTGCTGAACCGGGTGGAGTGCGACCCGGCGCTGCTGTCCGCGCCGCTGTGGACCGCGGTGGAACGCACGCACTACATGGGCGCCTCCAAGCTGTTCGTCCTGACGGACCGGCCGTTCTGGCACGACCTGGACCCGCTCACCGGCGAGCCGGTGATGAGCATGACCCTCACCGACCGCATGCCGCGCGGGGTGTACCTCTTCGACGACGGCCCGGACCGCCCCGGCGTGATGTGCCTGTCGTACACCTGGAACGACGACTCGCTGAAGATGGCCACGCTGGCCCCCGGCGAGCGGCTGGACGTCCTGCTGGACAATCTCGCTCTCGTCTACCCCGGGCTCGACATCCGCTCCCACGTCGTCGGCGACCCGCTCACGATCACCTGGGAGACCGAGCCGCACTTCATGGGCGCGTTCAAGGCGAACCTGCCGGGTCAGTACCGCTACCAGCGGCGGCTGTTCACCCAGTTCATGCAGCGCGGCCTGCCCGCCGCCGAGCGCGGCTTCTTCCTGTGCGGCGACGACGTCTCCTGGACGGCCGGTTTCGCCGAGGGCGCGGTCACGACGGCGCTGAACGCCGTGTGGGGCGTCCTGGAGCACCTGGGCGGCATCACACACCCGGAGAATCCCGGCCCCGGCGACCTCTTCGAGGTGCTCGCGCCCCTCGACCTGCCCTACGACTGCTGAGGCCCGGGATTCTCCGGCTCGGACGCCGTGCCCACGGCCGGCCGGCCGCGCCCGCCAAGGCCGCCGTGCCCTCGGCGCAGGACTGGCGCAGCGCCTCCGGTTCGGCCGGGTCCAGCAGGCCCGCGGAGCCGCGGCGGCCGTCGCCGTCGAGAAGGCCGGCGGCGGCCTCCAGCCAGTCGGGGCGGGCCTCGACGCCGATGAACCCGGCCGGCCGGGTCAGCTCCTCGCGCGGCTCGGCCAGCAGGTCCTCGTAGGACAGCGAGGTGCGGATGCCGGCGGGGAGTTCCTCCAGGTTCCGTACGCCGTCGACGATCCAGCGCAACCACATGTCGCCGAAGACGGGGAACGGGATGGGCCGGTCCATGATGAGGGCGGGGTCGTACGTGCCCGTCAGCAGCGGGGCCGGGTCGGGCGGGACCTGGGCGAAGTGCTCCGCGGTCAGCTCGTACGGGGAGTCCACGCCGCACCGCTCGGCGATCTCCAGCATCATGGGGATCATGCGGAAGGCGATGTGCCGGCTCATGGACAGGGCGCAGTCGGGCCCGCTGCGGTACAGGTGCACGAAGCGCGCCTGCGGGAAGAGGACACGCGGCTGCCCGACCTTGCCCAGTGAGAGCCCGGATCGTTCGACGACGGCGCCGGGGCGCCGAACCGTTCGGCCGGGAGGGAGAAGAAGGTCTGCCACTGGAGCGGGGCGGGCGGGCCGGGCGCGGATCTCGGGCACCAGCCGACTCCCCTGTCGATTCCTGCCGTGCCCCGCCGCCACCGCCGGGCGGCGGGCTGTGTCACTCGGCGGCCATCCGCGCGAGCTGCTTCTTGTCGGGCTTGCCGTTGCGGTTGAGCGGGAACCGCTCCAGCACGACGACCCTGTTGGGCTGTTCGAAGGCGGGCAGCAGCGAGCACAGCCGCTCCCGCCAGTAGCCGGCGTCCCGCTGCTCCTCGTCCTCGACGAAGAAGACCAGTCGGGAGCCGCGCAGTTCGTCCGGGAGCGGCACGATGCGGGTGGGGCAGCCTTCTGCCGCCACCTTCCGCTCGATCAGTTCCGGGTAGAGCGTGTAGCCCATGCGGTGCACGGCGAACTTGCGTCCCAGGACGTGCAGGTTGCCGGCGTCGTCGAGGTGGCCGAGGTCCCCGGTGCGCTGCCATCCGGTGGGGACGGGGAGGACGGAGCCGTCGTCGGCGATCTGCCCCTCCAGCGCGTCGGGGGTGTCGACCTCGATCTCGCCGGGCTGCCCGGCGGCGACCTCCTGGCCGTCCTCGTCGACGATCCGCAGCCGGATGCCGTCCATGGCACGGCCGCACGCGACGGGGTTGCCGAGGGTGGCGAAGGAGATGTTGCCCAGTTCGGTGGAGCCGTAGCTGTCCAGCAGCGGAAGGCCGAACTCCTCGACGTAGGCCGCCACGAGGGGGGCGTCCAGCGGCGCCGCGCCCACGCAGAACATCCGGGCGCCGGCGACGTGTTCGCGCAGCGCCGGCTTGCGGGTCACCAGGCTCAGGATGCTGCGGTAGCTGGAGGGGGTGGCGTCGATGACGGTGACGCCGGCGTCGCGCCCCATGCGCAGGGCCCGGTCCAGGCGCCGGTAGGGGGCGATGACCAGGGAGCAGCGGGTGAGATAGGCGATGAGCACCATCGACAGCCCGTACTGGTGGGCGAAGGGCAGCAGCGGCATCAGCACGTCGTCGGGACGGTGGCCGACCTGCTCGGCGTTGCGCCGCAGGTTGCGCAGGAACTTCCCGCCGGACTTGACCACGCCCTTGGGCGAGCCGGTCGAGCCGGAGGTCCACATGATCAGGCCGTCGGGCAGTTCGCCCCACGCGTCGCAGGACAGGTTGCGCGGCACCGAGGGCCGGCCCGCCGTGGCGACCATCAGCTCGTACAGGTAGAGGGGGTCGGCACCCTGGTCGATGGGGGTCTCGTCGTCGACGATGGTGACCTTGACGCCGGTGCGCAGGGCGATCCGCCGGGTCTCCTCGACGTGCTCCTGCTGGTCGACGAGGACGATGGAGGCTCCCACCTCCATCAGCGCGTAGAGGACGCAGACGTAGCTCGCCGAGTTCCCGGCCTTCAGCATGACGCGGTCGCCGAGGCCGATCCCGTGTTCCCGGAGCACATCGGCCACGCGGAGGGCGTCCTGCTCGAACTCCTCGACGAGCCGTACCGAGTCTGCTGCAAAGATCTTCGCGGTCATCGGTGGCACTGAGTCCTTCCTCTGGGCCGAACGTGGCCGGTGCTGACGTGGTCTGCGCGGTGCCGAGGGCGTGCCCGGACCCGTTCACTGGGGGGGAGCGCGGGGGATGCGCGCGCTGCGCTGCGCGGCGGTGCTGTCGGTCCCGTACCGTGGACGCGGTTCTCCACCCGTCACGCTAGGGACCAGGGCACATCGCGGGGTACCCCTGTTCCGCCCCCTACGGCCCCTGCTTCGGCGCGGCACGGTCGGGCTCGGGTCCGTGGAGCGAGATGAGCTGGTCGTGCACGAGATTGACGACCTCGCGGCGGTGCGAGTCGAGGTAGCCGGGCGCGCCGGGGAAGACCTCCAGGTCGAACGGCCCGGCCGTGCAGCGCCGCCAGGCCCGTACGCCGGGCAGCGGCGCCTGCGGGTCGTGGTCCCCCGTCAGGGCGACGACGCAGCACTGGAGAGCGGGCGGCCCCAGGAATCCGCGGTGGCCGGGACCGGGACGGCCGGACACGAAGAGCGTCAGCGGCCCGGTGTCGGTCTCCCGCTCCAGCCGCTGCGCGACACCGTAGGCGAGTTCGGCCCCCAGACGGTGGCCGAAAAGGGCCAGCGGGCGGTCCGTCCAGTCGCGCACCGCATCGTAGATCTTGTCGGTGAGGCCGGGACGGTTCACCGGCGGCTCCGCCTCCCCCGTGTCCAGCAGCGGGTACTGGACGATGAGCAACTCAACGGTGGGGAGAAGGAGTTCGGACATGGCGAGATAGCAGGCCGAGGAGTTTCCCGCGTCCGGGAAGCAGACCAGCCGGTATCGGCTCGGGACGGCCGGCTGCTCGATCCTGATGAGCACCACGCCGTCGCACGCGACGTCCGTGACAGCTCGGGCGTGGCCGCTGGACTCGGACGTCATCCCCCGGCCGGTCCTGCCCCGGCCGCCCCGTGCGCGGAGCCGGCCCCGTCCGGTTCGGCGCTGCACACGGTGACACCGAGGCTCTTGTCGTACAGCCACTGGAGGGCGTCGGACAGTCCGTCGCCGCCCGCGGCCGGGCGCTGCACCGCCTCCACGGCCGTGTGGAGTGCCGAGGTGAAGAAGTACACGTCCCAGGAGGAGGGGCCGGGGGCCCGGGCCGCCATGATCTGCGCGGCGGGCCGCCGGACCCGGAACTCCTCCAGCGGTTCCACGATCCCGCCGGGCGGGAATCCGTCGCCCGCGCACAGCACGAAGTCGTCGTCCGCCAGCCATTCCCGGGCGCTGCGCACCGCACCGATCGTGCCCGCCTGCCCGGGCTGCTCCGGCAGGTAGGTGATGCTGATACTGAAGCGGGAACCGTCCCCCGCCTCTGCCTTGACGCCGTCGTCCGGGCCGGCGACGACGACACCCACGTCCACGACGCCCGCGTCGGCGATGCCGCGCAGGACCTGCCGGAGGACCGGTCCTTCGGCCGGCACGACGAGTGCCTTCACGGGGTCTCCTTGCCCGGGGGAAGTGTGCGGAGGGCAGTGGCGCCTGTCGCGCCGTACACCGCCCGCCCCGGTGAGCCGGGGTCCGCGGGAAGAAACGCACAAGCGCGACCCACCGGAATTTCATTTCCGGGGATGCAATTCGGCGCGATCACGCGGCGATGCTAGAGGGATTCCCGACCGGGCTGCAACACCGCTTTCCCAATGTTTGCCGACGCGACCGGAAAAGCGATGCGAGAAACGGCCGGGCAGCCCCTATTCCCCCCTTACAATTCCCTGCCGCCCCCTAGATCGACAAGGGACCGAAGTGTGCCGAAACCCCTTGTGCTACACAGGATCCGCACCATCCATGTCCTCTTCAGTCGGCGCTCGACGCGTGGCCGGTCACACGACATTACCGTGCGAATCACCGGACTGCCGTTGCCGCGTCCCGCACGATTCGTAGGCGTCAATGACATCACATCAGACCACGGATTCCGCCGTAGTGGTGGACGGGCTGGTCAAGAAATACCCGGGCCGCGACCGGCCCGCGGTGGACGGCTTGAGTTTCTCGGTGGGCAGGGGCGAGGTCTTCGGGTTCCTCGGGCCGAACGGAGCGGGCAAGACGACGACCATCGGCGTCCTGACGACGCGGGTCGCCCCCACGGCGGGCCGCGCGTTCGTCCAGGGAGTCGACGTCGCCGCCCACCCGGCGCGGGCGCGCCGCGCCTTCGCCGTCGTGCCGCAGCGCAACAACCTCGACCGGTCGCTGAACCTGCGCCAGAACCTGGTCTTCCACGCCGGCTACCACGGCATGAGCCGCTCGGAGCGCAACCGGCTCGCCGACGAGTGCCTGGAGTGGGTCGGGCTGGCCGACCGCCGCAAGGCCCGCGGCGACGAGCTGTCCGGTGGCCAGGCCCAGCGGGTGATGATCGCGCGGGCCCTGATGCACCGTCCGGACGTGCTGTTCCTCGACGAGCCGTCCACCGGGCTCGACCCCCAGGCGCGTCTGTTCATCCACGAGCGCATCGCCGAACTGAGCGCGCGGGGCGTGACGACCGTGCTCACCACCCACGACATGGACGAGGCCGCCAAACTCTGCGACCGCGTCGGCATCGTCGACCACGGCCGGCTGCTCGCCCTCGACACCCCGCAGGCGCTGCTCAAGAGCCTGAGCAGCACCGCGCTCACGCTCACCGTCCAGCCCGCGCAGCCGGGGGCGGAGAGCGTCACGCGCCTGCTGGAGGGCATCGATCCCGTCGAGCGGGTCGAGGTGGTGCAGCACGAGGAGGACACCGAGCAGGCCGGCGAGCAGGCCCCGGTCCGCCTGCGCATCTACAGCGACGCCCCGTCCGGCTCGGTACTGCCGACGGTCATCACCGTCCTGGCGGACGCCAGTTGCGACATCAAGGACCTGTACGTGGGCACCGCCACCCTCGAGGACGTCTTCATCGATCTGACCGGCCGGGAGCTACGATGACCGCGACCACCGCCCCCGACCCCGTCGCCGGCTTCCCCGAGGAGCTGCGCCCCGAGCGCACCGGCGTGCGCACGGCGACCCGCACGTTCTTCTTCATCCTCTGGCGGGACACCTTCGTCACCGGCCGCGAACTGGGCATCTTCCTCGCGCAGGTGCTCGTGGAGCCGCTGTTCATCCTCTTCGTGTTCGGCAAGGTGCTGGGCGATCTCGGCTTCACCGCGGGCGGGTTCCAGCAGGTCCTGCTGCCGGGCGTCGTGGCACTGAACAGCTTCCTGGTCAGCCTGCAGAACACGGCGCTGCCGCTGGTCATCGACTTCTCCTGGACCAAGGAGATCGAGGACCGCCTGCTCGCCCCGATCCCGACCACCCTGGTCGCCGTGGAGAAGATGGTCTTCGGCACGCTGCGCGGCGTCATCGCCTCCCTGGTGATGATCCCGATCGGCTTGCTGGTCCTGGACAACGTCTCCTGGCCCATGGACACCTTCCTGCCGACCCTGGGCGTGCTGCTGATGGGCGCGCTCGCGGGAAGCACGGTGGGGCTGACCATCGGCACCCTCGCCCCGGCCCGACACATCAGCGTGGTCTTCGCCGTGACGCTGACCCCGCTGATGTTCACCGGCTGCACCCAGTTCCCGTGGCGGGCCCTGACGGACCTGCGCTGGTTCCAGGTGCTGTGCACCCTCAACCCGCTGACGTACGTCAGCGAGGGCATCCGCGACCTGATGCTGCCGGCGGGCCCCGCATCGATCCCTCTATGGGTGGACCTGACCGCGCTCAGCGCGGCGATCGTGATCTTCGGGACGATCGGCATCTTGGGCTTCCTGCGCCGGGCCCAGGACTGATCCGGCGGCACAGGTCCGCGTCCCGCCCGCTCCGTGTCCCGTACTCCGTGTTCCGCACCACCCAGCGCCTCGTGGACCCTGCCACGCGCACCGCGCGCGGCCGGGTGCGCGGGGCCGCTTTCGTCCGGCCCGTCCGGCGAAAGCACCCCCTTGTCCGAGCGCTCTTTCCCGACCCGCTCCAGACGTACACCGACCATGACCGGGCGACCGGCCGGCGGCAAAGGCATCCGCATCATGAGCAATTCACAGCCGACTCCCGAGAACGACATCACCGCCCTTTCCCGGCAACCGCATTCCGGCGACGCCGAGGAGCGGAACCGCACGGCCATCGTGTTTCCCGGCATGGGGCCCTCGTCCTTCTCGGAGATCGGGAAGTTCCTGCTGCTCGACCCGTACGCCCGCCAGCGCCTCGCCGAGGCCGACGAAGCGCTCGGCTTCTCGCTCTTCGACCGTTTTCGCGCCGCGGAGGACGATTACTCCGCCTATTCGCAGATCGCTTTCCTGATCGCTTCGATGGCCATGGCGGACCGGGCTGTGGACGCCCTCGGCCATTCCCCCGACGTCTGCGCCGGACCGAGCTTCGGCCAGAAGGCCGCCGCCGCCTTCGTCGGCTCGCTGTCCTTCGCGGACGTCGTGCGGCTCACCGCGGAGTGCGCCCGCTGCGAGGAGGAGTACTTCGCCGGCGCCTACCAGGACGTCGTCACCCACTGCTTCGTCCGCGTGCCGCAGGAGCCGTTCGCCGCGATCCTCGCCGAACTCGACGACCGCGGCGCCTGGTACGACGTCTCCGGACGGCTCGACACCGGCTTCCACATGCTGTCGGTGCAGGAGAAGGAGCTCGACGGGCTCAAGGCGCGCATCAGCGCCGCGGGCGGCTACTCCATGTACTCGATGTGGCCGCCGGTCCATGCCGCGTCGTTCTCGGAGCTGCGCCGCAAGGCCGAGGCGGAGGTGTTCGGAGCGTACGAACTCGCCGACCCCGCCCTTCCCGTGGTGAACGACGTGGACGGCACGGTCGTCCGCGACGCCGCCGGGCTGCGCGCGATGATGCTGGACACCTTCGACCGGCCGATCCACTGGCCGAACGTGGTCGCGGGCCTGAAGGGGCTCGGTGTCGGCGCGGTGTGCGTCACGGGGCCGGACAACCTCTTCCACCGGCTCGACCTCACCAAGGACTCCTTCGAGGTCGTGACGGTGGGGCTGCCGAAGAAGCGTGCCCGGGAGCGGGAGCGGCGCGGAGCCTGACACGGCGCCGACGGCGGAGGGCCGGTCCCCACCCGAGTGGTGGGGACCGGCCCTCCGCCGTTCCACCCGCGGCCCGCGGGCTGCGTGCCGCGGGCCCGCTCAGAGGGTTCGGGTCAGCCAGTCCTCCACGGCCCGCGTGGTCGTCGCCGCGTGCTGCTCCATCATCGTGAAGTGGTCGCCCTCCACGTCCACGGCGGTGTGCTCCAGGTCCCAGTAGGAACGCCAGTCGCCGTCGGTGGGCCGGAACCAGTCGAAGAACCGCTCGCCGGCCCGGACCAGCAGCGTCGGGGACGTCACCGGCGTCGGCTTCCAGCCCGCGAAGAGCCGGAAGTAGGCGCCCATGGCCAGCAGACGGGTGTCGTCGACCGGCACATAGCTGTCCTGGCGCTCGGCGATGCCCTGGCCGAGACCGGGCTGCAGGCCCACGAGCGCGTCGTCGTCGTGCGAGTAGATGTCGATCAGCACCACGGCCTCGGGACGGGTTCCCGCGCCCTCCAGCCGCGCGGCGACCGCGTGCGCGAGCATGCCGCCCGACGAGTGGCCGAGCAGCACGAACGGCTCGCCGCCGGTGTTCCGCAGCACGGCCTCCGCCTGCGCGTCGATCACGGCCTCCACGGACGTCGGCAGCTGCTCACCGCGCAGGAAGCCCGGCACGCCCAGTGCCCACACGTCCCGGTGCCCCCGGAACCCGGAGGCGAACCGGGCGTACTGGTGGGGGCCCGAGATCGACAGGATCGAGGGGAAGCAGACCACTCCGGGCCGCTTCTCACCCCGGGCGAGCCGCACGAAGGCGGGCGCCTTGCGCAGTTCCGCCGGCGAGGCGAACGAGGGCCGGAACCGCGAGGCCTGCATGAGCATCTCCATGAACTGCCCCGAGGTGCCCTGTGCTCCGGCCTCCTGGAGCATCGCGCCGAACACTCCGGCGCCCTCGTCCCCGGCACCCCCCGCGTCGCCCGCGGCCGACTGGGCGTCCCCGGAAGCCCCGGCGAGTTCGGCACGCAGCAGTCCGGCGACCAGGATGGGTGTCGGGTAGTCGAAGACAAGGGTGGGAGGCAGCCGCAGGCCCGTCGCCGCGTTCAGCTGGTTGCGCAGCTCCACGGCGGTCAGCGAGTCCAGACCCAGCTCCAGGAACTCCTGGGTCTCCCCCACCGCGTCGGGCGAGGGGTAGGCGAGCACGGCCGCGACCTGTGCGCGCACGACGTCGAGCAGCACCCGCTCCTGCTCCTCCTCGGACAGCCCCGGCAGCTCCGCGAGCCGTCGGGCGGCCGCCGATGCCGCCGCCTCGCCGGCGCTCTGCCCGGCGGCCCTGCGGGACGCACCGCGCACCAGCCCCCGGAAGACGGCTGGAAGGGCACCGGCCTCCGCCCGGGCACGCAGCGGCGCGGTGTCCAGGTGCATCGCGACCAGGACGCCGTCGTCGGCCGTGTCCGCTCCCGTCCCGCCGCCGGCGGCCGCTGCAAGGGCACAGGCCGTGTCGAACAGCGCCAGGCCCTCCCCGGAGGTCAGCGGCGACAGTCCGGCGCGCGCCAGACGCTGCATGTCGGCGGCCGTGAGCTCGCCGGTCATCCCGCTGGGCGTCTCCCACAGTCCCCACGCCAGCGACACCGCGGGCAGCCCCGCCGCGCGCCGGTGCTGGGCGAGGGCGTCCAGACAGGCGTTCGCCGCCGCGTAGTTCGCCTGTCCGGGGTTGCCGAGTGTGCCGGCCACCGACGAGAACAGCACGAACGCGGCGAGGTCCACGTCCCGGGTCAGCTCGTGCAGGTGCAGGGCCGCGTCCACCTTCGGACGCAGGACGGTGTCGATCCGCTCGGGGGTCAGCGACGGAACCAGTCCGTCGTCGAGACGGCCGGCCGCGTGGACGACCGCGGTGAGCGGGTGCTCGGCGGGGATGCCCGCCAGCAGCGCCGCCAGCGCCTCCCGGTCGGACGCGTCGCAGGCGACGACGGTCGCCTCGGCACCGAGCGCGGTGAGGTCGGCCACGAGCTCGGCGGCACCGTCGGCGTCGGGGCCGCGCCTGCTGGTCAGCACGAGGTGCCCCACACCCCGTTCCGTGGCCAGGTGCCGGGCCAGAAGGCCGCCCAGCACGCCGGTGCCGCCCGTGATGAGGACGGTGCCCTTCGGGTCGAGAGCGGGGACCTGCGGCTCCTCGGCGGGCTCGGCGGACTCGGCGGGTTCGGTGGCCTCGGGCCGTGCCGCGGGGACCCTGGCCAGCCGTGCGGCGTGCAGTGTTCCCCCTCGGAGGGCGAGTTGGTGCTCGCCGGACGACTGCGCGGCAGCGGCGGCCGCCAGGAGCGGGCCGAGCTTCGCCGGGTCGTCGCCGCCGTCGTCCTCAGCGTCGAGGTCGAGCAGCAGGAAGCGGCCGGGGTTCTCGGACTGCGCCGATCGCACCAGGCCCCACACCGCCGCCTGGGCGACGTCCCGCACCCCCTCGCCGGGCCGGGCCTCGACCGCGCCGCGCGTCACGAACGCGAGCCGTGAAGCGGCGAGCGGTTCCTCGGCCGACCACGCCTGGACCAGCCCGAGCGCGGAGTGCGCCGCGTGCCGGGCCTCCTCCGCGACCTGTGCCGCGCTCGCGGCGCCCGCCGGGACGCACGGGACCAGCACGGTGTCCGGTGCCGGTTTGCCCGCCGCCACCACGCCGGCCAGCGCGTCCAGGTCCGCGTACGCCTCGACCGGGACGCCCGCTCCCCGCAGCGCGGCCTCGAGGCCGAACGGGTCCGTGCCGACCACGGCCCAGCTTCCGCCCGCCGGGGCGGCGCCACCGGCCACGGCGGGCCACTCCAGCCGGAACAGCGACTCGTGGAACGCGGGGCCGGCCGCCCGCAGCCCGGCGGGGTTCATCTCCCGCAGCAGCAGCGACTCGACCGACACCACCGGTTCGCCGCGCTCGTCGAACGCCGCGAGCGAGACCGCGCCGGAACCCGCGGGGGCCAGGCGCACCCGCAGCGCACCGGCACCGACGGCGTGCAGGCCGACACCGCCGAAGGAGAAGGGCAGCCGCATGCGGGGGCCGTCCTCGCCCCGCTGCTCGTCGTCGGCGACGAGGGAGGAGCCCAGCACGATGCCGTGGAGGCCCGCGTCGAGCAGCGCGGGGTGCACCCCGAACTGCGCGGCCTGGGCCAAGGCCTCGTCGGGCAGCAGGAGCTCGGCGAACAGCTCGTCACCGCGGCGCCAGGCCGCCCGCAGGTTGCGGAACGACGGGCCGTACGCGAACCCGACGGCGGCGAAGCCGTCGTACAGACCCGTCACGTCCAGCGGTTCGGCCCCGGCCGGAGGCCAGACCACCGCGTCCTGCGCCGGCGGCGGGGTCGCCGCGGACACCGGGCAGAGCAGACCGCTCGCGTGCCGGGCCCACGGCACGTCCAGGCCGCTCTCGCCGCTCGCGGCCTCGGGGCGCGAATGCACGTGCAGCGCCCGCCGCCCGTTCGCGTCCGGCTCGGCCAGCGACAATCGCAGCTGGAGTGCGCCGCGTTCGGGCAGGACGAGCGGCGCCTCCAGCGTCAGCTCCTCCAGCAGCTCGGTACCGGCCCGCTGTCCGGCGTGCAGGGCCAGCTCGACAAACGCCGTCCCGGGCAGCAGCACCGCGCCCGACACGGCGTGGTCGGCCAGCCACGGGTGGGAATCGAGCGACAGGCGACCGGTGAACAACAACCCCTCGGAATCGGGGAGTTCAACCGCCGCACCGAGCAGCGGATGCTCCGCCCGGCCGAGACCGGCCGACGCCACGTCACCCACCTGCGAGACCGGCACGTCGATCCAGTACCGCTCCTGCTGGAAGGCATAGGTCGGCACGTCGGCCAGTCGGGCCCCGGTCCCGGCGAAGTACGCCTCCCAGTCGACCGCGATGCCCCGGGTGTGGGCGTGGGCGAGCGCGGTGGTGACGGT
>NZ_JBNGGE010000054.1:0-47728 GCF_049975785.1 Streptomyces sp. WG7 | reverse complement strand
CACGAAGCATTCCTCGGGCTGGCGGTCTGCGTGATCACCTACCGCCACGTTCAACGGCTTTGTTAGGGACAGTAAGCAGGATCGGGGACTGGCGCGGCGGCTTCCGCGTCGACGGCACCGCCACCACGTTCAGGTGACGACAAAGCGCCGCCAAGGACGATTCTGGCTTCGACGACTCTTGGTGAGGCCGTAACCCTGATGGCGGGTCTGCGGCCTCACCGAACACCGGCTTCTTTATCACATGCCCCAATCATGGTCTTCCTCGTCGTCCACTGGGGCAGCGGAGCGTGCCCCGGACGACGGAGTCATGCGAACAATGACTCTGCCGCTGTTTCCTGGAAGGGCTTCGACAGCGTGGTACAGCTTCTTGATGTGCTTCTGCGCGAGGAACGTCAGTACCCGTTGCTTGAGCTGCCCTGATCCTTTACCCGGAATGAATTGAACGACATCCTCGCCTGTATGCACCGCTTTGAGGATTGTCTGTCGCAGTGTCAGCTCAATATCACGATTGTTCCTGAAAATCGGATGCAGATCTACGGTGATCAATCTGTCTCCTCAACTGGCTCTAACAAAATCTGTTGATACGTGACTGTTGGCCCGCTGGATCTTTGGTGTGGTCGTGAGGAAGAGACAGTCACGGCCGTGGCTCGTCTCGGATGAATTGTGGTCGGGGATCGAGCCGTTGTCGCCGGAGCCAGGGCCGGGGCAGGGCGAGGGTCCGCCGAGGGCGCCGGACCGGGGGGCGTTGTACGGGATCCTATTTGTCCTGCATGCCGGCATCCAGTGGCAGTGCCTGCCGCAGAAGCTGGGCTTCGCTCCCGGCAAGAGCTGCTGGTGGGGTCTGGCGGCTTGGACCGAGGACAGGTGTCTGGGGCCAGTCGCACGCGGTACTGCTGAAGATGCTGCGGTCGAAGAACAAGCTGGACTGGTCAAGGACAGTGATCGACTCCTCCCACCTCCGGGCTGTACCCAGGGGCCGGAAACGGTCCCAGCCCGGTCGGCCGTACACGTCTAGGGAAGCAAGCACCATGTCTTCACCGTCGGCCAGAGCATCCCGCTCGCGGTGTCGCTGACCGGCGGCAAAACGCAACGACGTCACCGAACTCCTGCCCTTGCTCGACAAGCGCCCAGCCGCGGTCGGCAACGCCGTCCGGCGTTGCCGGCGAGCCGGCGCGCTGTTAGCGGACCGCGGCTGCGAACCGCGGCTACGACCACGACGAGTACCGCCGTCTCCTGCGCGGGCGAGGCGTTCGCCGTGCAGTCGCCGGACGGGGCCAGCCCCGCGGGAGCGGCGCCTGGGCTTCGATATCTCATAGGTCCACTCAGAGAATGCGCAGCCGGGTGATGCGCTGCGGAGTGCCGTCCACGATGCTCTTCTTCTGCCACTTGCCCATGCTGTAGGTGCGTCCGTTGGACACGAACCGGATCTTGTTGTTTCCCGAGCTGATCCGCGTCACGTTGGGGAAGTGCCTCTCTATGAGGCCGGCGTTGGCGAGACAAGTGGTGCTGGCGCCCCTGTTGTACGTGATCTTGACGATGTCGGTCCTCGGGCCGGCCTTCGTGCTGCACGGCGTGCCGTTGAGGGCCACCGCCGAGCTCATCGGCAGGGCGACCGCCGCAACTCCCGTGGCGACGGCTCCGACGATGATTCGCGTGAGTGAGCGCCTCATTGTTACCCCTAGTGAAGGATGCATTCTCGTTATGTGAGTGGAGGGTGACCTCGGTCCACATCACTCTGAACGAGCTCTCGGGTCGGCTGGTTCACTCAATCTCCGGTGATGCTGTTTTTTTCGTGACGGCCCGTCTGTCTGCGACTGCGCGGGCCGTCTCCAGCTAGGGGGCACGGGCGCCCAGTGCTTGCCGCGCGCGTTTTCGACGAGCGACGGCTGGGCCCTGTCGGCCAGAGCGGGAGCGGCTGGAGCGTTTTCAGCGTCGGTATCGATACCGACGAAGGCCGCGACCGGGGGGTGGGGGCAGACAACGTTCCGCAAGCTGCATGGACATCACCCCCAGCCCGCCAGTCAGGGCTGGTCAGGCTCCTGGCCGTCAGGCCCGCAGTCGGGTTCTCCCGGATGCCTGCTACCAGGGGTTGGGTGACCAGACCGGCGGATGGGGGCGGGAGTTGCCTGAGCAGGGGTTGGAACCCTCTCAGTCTCTCTTCGGTCCCTGTAGTAAAAGCGCAGCTCAGAGCATGTGTTAGCACTCAGTCAGGGACTGAAGGGACCGAACTCTCCAATTATGAGTCAGTCCTGCATGTCTACTCATGCGCGGGCGCATGAGTAGGGTCGTAGTACCTATACTTGTTTCACTCATAATTGGAGAGTCTGGTCCCTTCAGTCCCTTCGGGTTGGGCGAGACCTCGTCTGACCTGCGCTTTTGGAGTGAGGGACCGAAGGGGCTCCCGTCCCTGCCACAGGTTCAGGGCCCCTGTGGCGGGTCCCTTCCGGTCCCCCGGGCCGCCCCCGCTCCCTCTGGCCCGTCTCTCACGCCACGCCACGCCGGGCCGAGGCGTGAGAGAGTCTTAAGCCCAGAGTCCCTTCGGCACTCACAAAAAACCCAAAAGGGACGCCCCTTGTGATATTCCCAAGGGACCAAAGGGACTCAGGTACGAATAGTGCGACGCCCCAGGTGCACGGCGTCGCACGGCTCAGCCTCTACACTCATTCCCGAAACATAGTCCCTTCGGTCCCTGAGGCTACGTCAACAGCCCATCTGACCAGGTCTTTTACCTTTTCAGGGACCCATGCCGACGAGAAGGATCCACGTGCTGCGCTCCGGTGAGTTCTCCGGGTCTGAGACTCGGCCGACCACGCCGCATGCCGTAGCCCGCTGGTGTGCCGCGCAGGCCTGGCCCGTGCACCCTTTGGCCCCTGGCAGGAAGACCCCTCGGGCCAACTGCGCCAAGTGCAGGGAGAACCGTCACACGCCCGCACAGTGCCCGTGTCTGCCAGCCGGGCGTCCCTGTCACGGGTTCCACGCCGCGACCACCGATCCGGCGCTCATTGACGCCTGGTGGTCCGCCTCCCCTTCGTCGGGAATCGGTGTGGCCACCGGGCCCGCCAACCTCGTGGTGCTTGACATCGACGCACACTCCGCGGCGATCCCTGACCGCAGTAGGCTGCTGCCCGGCATCCCCATCCCCGAACCCGTCAACCTCACTGGACTGGCCTCAGGCTTCGACACCCTGGCCCTCTTGGCGGCCTATCGTGGCCGCCAAGACCCTGCCCACGACCACACAACCCTGCGTGTGCGCACACCCTCCGGGGGCCTGCACGTGTGGTACAGGAAGCGCGATGGTCGCCTGCCCCTGCGCTGCTCAACAGGGTCAAGCCCGAAGGTAGCCCTGGCCTGGCAGGTCGACGTCCGGGCCACGGGCGGGTACATTGTCGCGCCCACCACACGCACCGACAAGGGCATTTACCAACCGGTGGGGCCGGCCCGTCTGCCTGCACCCCTGCCTGAGTGGCTGCATGCCGAACTGGCGCGTACCGGGCATGAGATCACCCCGCCTCGTGCGGCCCGGCCCTCTGTACCGGCTCCATGCGCCCGCCGTGTGTCCGGAGCAGCCGGTGCGCGCCGCGTCCTGGACTCGCTCATCGCCGAGGTCGCAGCCTGTGGGGCCCTGTCGGAAGGAGCGGCCTTCACGGAGAAGCTGAACCGAGCGGCCTACACCGCCGGAGGCCTTGTTGCAGGCGGCCACTTCGACGAGGCCGACGTACGCCTGCTCCTGGAAGAGACCGCAGACCAGGCCCGCCCCCGGCAGCGCACCCGTAACGCCAGAATCATCAGCGACGCCCTGACTGCAGGGGCCGCTCGACCGCTCCATCTCCAAGGACGTTCATGAGCAGCGCCGACAACATGCCGCCGTTCGACGCCCAGGCTGCGGCCCAGCAGATGCTTGACCTGCGGGAAGCGCCGGCGCCCCCCGCGGGCGGGCTGTTGCCTGCCCAGAGCGGCGCCGCGAAGCCCCTGGCAACCCACCTTCCCAGCGGCCTGATGCCCAAGTCGCTGTCCGACCGGGGTAATGCGCGGCTGTTCGTCCAGATCTACCGAGAGCAATTCCGGCACGTCGAAGGGCTCGGTTGGTTTGCCTGGGACGGTTACCGGTGGAAGCGTGGTGGCGGGGAGAAAGCTGCGCTGTGGGCGGCGGGCGAGATGGCCGAGGATCTCGCTGACACTGATCCCAGCGGCCTGTACAGCGAGCGTGAGCTGCGCACCCACAAGCGCCGGACACTGTCCACGACGGGGATGAAAGCCTTGCTCACACAGGCCAAGGCCTCCCCGGATCTGTCCGTCGACCCTGACACTCTCGACGGCGACCCCTATGCCCTGTGCACTCCCGCCGGCATTGTTGATCTCCACACCGGAGCGCTCCGCAAGCCTGACCCATCTCGGGACTTCCACTCCCGGGCCACAAGTGTGGCGCCGCAACCCGTCGCTGCCCCCCGCTGGCAGCGTTTCCTGGTGGACACCTTCGGGGACGACGCAGAGGGCCGGGAGATGATCGACTTCCTGCACCTGCTGCTCGGCTACTCGATCACCGGCGACGTCGGAGCCCAGGTTCTGCCCTTCCTGCACGGTCAGGGCAAGAACGGTAAGTCCGTCCTCCTCGACACGATGATCCAGATCCTGGGCGACTACGCGGACGCCGCACCTCCCGGATTCCTGATGGACCGGGGGGCGTTCTCCGAACACTCCACGGAGCTGACCGAATTGCACGGGCGACGCCTGGTCGTGTGCAGCGAGCTGAAGCCGAACGACAAGTTCGACGAGGCCCGGGTACGTCTCTTGACGGGTGGAGACAAGATCAAGGCACGACGGATGCGGCAGGACTACTTCTCCTTCACCCCGACGCATCATCTGTGGCTGCTGGGCAACCACCGTCCTGAGGTGTCCACCGGAGGCTTCGCGTTCTGGCGGCGTATTCGCCTGCTGCCTTTCGAACGCGTCGTCTCCGACGCTCGCAAGATCGACAATCTGGCCTTCGAACTCGTCCGCGACGAGGGGCCCGGGATCCTGCACTGGCTCATCGAGGGGGCCCGCCGCTACCTTGCCACGCGTGATCCGCTCGAAGGCCCCGACCGGGTTCGTATCGCTACTACCGCCTACGCGACCACCGAGGACCACATCGGCCGGTTCCTGTCCGAGTGCTGCACCCGTGGGCCGGCTGCGGAGGGCGGTGACATGCGCGTCGAGCAGGGCCTTCTCTACACTCAGTACAGTGCCTGGTGCCATGCGGGGGAGGGGCTCCGGCCCGCCACGGCCAGGGCCTTCGCGACGCGGGTGCGTCAGGAACTGGGGCTGGCATCACCCAACGACATGATCAAGTCCAACGGTCGGAAGTACTACCCGAATCTTGCCCTGGTAACGAGTGAATGACGAGGTGCCCCGTGGACCGGCAGGGAGGTCTGCCTCAATGCGGCAAGTCGCCTTACGATGGATTGCGGGCCCGCCGCCCGCAGGTGCCCACCCTGTACGGGCTCGTCCCCTGTACAAGCCATGACAACCACACCGGCTGGCCCCGCTCGCGCCGGCTGACGAAGGAGGGGCTGCAGCCATGAGTTCGCTGTTGACCGAATGCGACCTCGCCCGCGAAGACGACGTGGTGTGGCTGGAAGACCCCGAAACGCTCGACTACGTCCGCCAGACCCTGGACAAGACCAGGCGGCGGAACACCAAGCCCCCCTATCTCCGCGACGGCCGTATGGTCGGATACGCCCGCTTGGACGACAGCGCCGAACCCGACCCCGATAGCGGCCTGTACCGGCGGCGCGTGTTCTTCCTGCTCCCGCATGATCGGGACAGTCTTCCCCACGGCCTCTATAAGGAGGGGGCTCCCGGCGAAGCGGTGGACCCGCTCACCATCGAGCCCAAGAAGCCCGGAACGAAGACCGAGCGCTCTCAGCGTGGACCGGCGATCACCGCCGGAACGTCTTGAGTCAGCTCGGAAGTCGACGTGCTCTTCCCCACGTGCTAGCCGTCGGCCGTGCGGTCGGGGCAGTCGATGGCCTGCAGCGGTGTCGGGTGAAGACAGCAGCCGTCTGTACACGGCGATCGGTGAGCGGCCTCAGCTCGCGGTCTGCCGACCGGCCGCCCCGCGAAACTCAACGCGACCACCCGCGCCGGAGCCGCTCGACGGAACAAGGACGGCGCGATCCCCGAGCAAGTCGCCGATGAACTCGGCGTCAGCCGCTCCACGCTCTACCGGGAACTGCGCAAACACCGCGAAGGCGCCACCGCCGAACCCGTCGGCCGATCTGGGCGGCGTCACAGCTGAAGGCCCGGCTTTCCTGCGGAGGATGAGGAGCGCAGGAAGCCGAGCCTCTGTTGCGTTCCGCGCCGGAACCGCTGTCTTCGTCGTGCTCGGGCCTGAGTGATTGCCCCGCAATCACTTCAGCGCTTGGTGAAGCCCAGAGCCTGTGTAACGAGGTAGTAGTCATCGGTCGCAGAGGAGGCGTTGCCGACGGTGAGCTTGGACGGGTTCTCCGTGACAGGGTCGTACAGGCGTAGAACCTTCTGCGCTGCGTAGGCTTCCGGGATTCGAGGGCTTCGCCGCACACTCGGGAGTACGAGCTCCTCGTAGGCGTCCCGGGCTTGCCGCTGGCTGTCGTCATAGACAGCGCCTTGGTTGCGAGTCGTGGGGCAATCCACGATGAGGATGTGGGACAGCTCAGCCTCTGCACCCATGACGGAGAAGGTGTCGCGGATGTCGTCGATCTTCGCCTCCATCCGTGTGAGGGCCCGCAGCTCTTTCCAGCCCGGCTTGACGCAGGCGACCACCTCGTCAGAAGCGACGACGGCGTTGACGACGATGAGACCGAGGTTGCCCGGGCAGTCGATCAGGATGAGGTCGTAGGTGTCCCGGATGCGGTCGATCTGCCTCTTGAGCCAGAATTCACGGCCTGTCTTGGGGGCGAGGAGCTGCTCTGCTTCCTCGAGTTCACTGGAACCCAAGACCACGTGCAGGTTCGGGATGGGCTTGGCGCTGTCGTCGTCGTAGGCGCCCGCCATGGCGGGAACCACAGCTTCCTCGATCTTCGCCGCACCGGTGAGGACGTCGTAGAGATTGGCCTGGTTCTGGACGTCATCGGGACTGTCGTAGCCCAGTGCTGCAGAGGCATCGCACTGGGCATCTGCGTCGATGACGAGAGTCGTGTAGCCGAGGTGGGCTGCACAGGCTCCGATGTTGACGCCTGAGGTCGTCTTTCCTGCGCCGCCGCTCTGGTTGGTGAGGGAGATGACTCGCGCGATCTTGTTGCCTGGCGTGGCGCGTGGGGTGGGTGAAGTCATGATGAGCCTCCACAGGTGATTGCGGCGCAATCAGTGTCGGTGGGCGTGTGGTGCGAGCATCGGCAGGGGGACGCCGATGAGAGAGCGGGGCGGCGTGCCCGCCGCGAGGTGTGGGCTGCCGTTCTCGGTGCCGGGATGATTGCGGCGCAATCACGGATGCCCGCACGAGCGCCGAGACCGACTCTCGGGTCAGACATGGCAGCTGCAACCTGGCCGGGAGGACGGCACAGGGTTCTTCATCGTGCGCACCAGTCACCCCGTTTCGCGCGGGCGCTGGGCGACTGGTCAAGAGTCCATCTCAGGCGGAAAGATGCCGCTTGAGTTCTTCGATCTCATCCTGGGACAGGAGTTCGCTGATGTTCCGAGCGAGGTCCTCTACGGTCCTGACGACGATGACGCCTCGCGGGTCCTCGGTCACCGTGCTGGTCGCGGTCATGGTCTCGGTGCGCGCATCGGTTCCTGTCGCAGAGCGTTCGTCGTCTGCGCGACCCCGAGGTGGTGCATCCTGGGGCGGGTCCGATCGCTCTCTGTCTTCGCCCGCGCATTCGGTTCGCTGCTCAGGGAGATGATCGAGGCTGGTGTTCGCAGCATCCGAGGACTCGGTGGTTGCGGCGCAATCAGCGTCTTCTGCAGGTTCGTCGCGGATCTGCTGCTCAGCCGGCGGCACCTTGCTGTCAGCCACAGCCTGCTCCGCAGAGATCTCGCCCCGCGCAAAGGCGTCCTGCAGGTCGGGACGAAGCCGTGCATAGACCGTTGCGGCCTCCCGGACAGGCAGCTTCAAGCGACCCGGGCCGTCCGATGTGTCCGCCCCCTCCTCAAGCAGTTGCTGCTCCTTGAGCCAGTGATCGATCACTGCTTGCTGAAGCGCCGGCACGAGGCGCAGCAGCGCCACCCGATGGGACACATAAGTCTGCGAACACCCGACGCGCTTGGCGAGCTCCCGCTGGGAGAGCTGCTTCCCTCTCTCGTCCTTCTCGTGGAGAGCCTCCTGGAACTCGGTGGCCTCTTCCATCGGGTTGAGACCCATCCGCTGGACATTCTCCTGGATGGCAGCGATGCGCAGGCTCGGCACATCACTGCGTACCAAGATGGGAACCTCGGTGAGCCCCGCCAACTTCGCTGCAGCCAGCCGACGATGTCCGTGATGCACGACGAAGAGGACGCCCTCAGCCACCCGAGCCTCCACGGCCGCCTTGTGCTGGGGGTAGATCGAGACGTAGACGTCAGGCGGCAGCACCGTCATGGCGGTGTTCATGCCGTCGGTGCGTAGTGTCTCGGCGAGCTCATCGATCTTGTGAAGCTTCTTTCGACCGTTCTCGGGGCTCGGCATCAGCCGGTCCGGGTGAACAGTCGGCAGCCCTTGCGGCACCAGGCGTGCTTGTTGGGTCGCAGCCCTGCGTGCTGCTCGCTCCGCGGCGAGATTCCGGCTGAGGCCGGGCTTCTTTGACATGACATCTCCGCATGAATCGTGCTGAAACGGACGCGGCGGTTGAGCCTAGCGGCACACAACTTGAGTCGTGTCTCGCGGCCCAGCGATTGCCCCGCAATCACCTGACCGCTCTGGAAGCAAGGGCCCGCCTGGTCTGACGAACGGAGCCCGCCCCTCCACAGGAAGCAGGCAGCGCACAACGACGCTGAGGGCCGAGCCGTGCAACGAGCGGGAGGCCGAAACCGGTGGCAGGCCTGGACCAGGCGTGTCGCCTTCTCTCGGCACCGGCGGTCAGCGGTGAAAGGCGTCACGGTTCGCGTCGACCATGAAGCTGCGGTGCCGTGGGAAGGCGCTGACTGCGGTGTGCGTCGCCCGTTTCGTCGAGGTGCCAGTCCGATTGTTCTTGCAGGAGCCGGCAGCAGTCATGCGCAGCAGGTCGGTGACGCGCTCCCACCATCGGTGGGTGAAGCCGGTGAGCAGGATGCGGGCCGGCGTTCCCGGGCGGTACAGGCAGATGCCACCTCGCTCGCGGCGATATCAGAGCCTCGCTACGCCTGCCACGCGGTCGTGGGGGCACTGCTGTCGTCCGCGACCGGGCGGGGAAGCAGCGGGCGTTCCCGGAGCCGGAGCTGTCCTCGGACGACCAGCCGGCCCCGATCGGGGCGGCCCGTACCAGTGAGGCCACTCATGCCATGGCCCTGCGCCGGTCCCGGGCCGAACGCGCCGCCTGTCAGGCCGTCCTGCAGTCCGCCGTCCCGCAGTCCGCCGTGCTGCGGACCACCGAGTGATCGGCAGAGCGTCCGCGAGGGCCGTGGTGCGGCGTTCCTCGCCGCGGCTGTCGACACCGAAGGGGGAGGGAGATTGAGCACAGCACCTCGATCACCGTGGGCAGTGACTCCAGCTCGTCGATCAGCTGATCGTCCACGGTCTTCGCCGACACAGCCGCTGCCGACTCGCCGACCTCGTCCTCGGCCACGTTCTCACTGGTCAATTCGATGCATCCTCCATTCCATGACCGGGAGGATGCATCGAACGTCTTACAGTCCCCCCTCGGCCTGCAACAGCCTCGGCCCACGGTACGAGAACGGTCCACCGAACTGCGTCAGCGGACCGTCACGAAAGATCGAGGCCGGGCCAGCGCTCGCGTCCGCGCCTGTTCTGCGGCCTTCGGAATCCAGCCGTGATGGGCGGGGCCATGGCCGGGCAGCAGGATGTCGCCGTCGAGCGTCCTGAGAATGTCGAGCGAGGCCACCGCGCGGGCCCGTTCATGGTGGAACATATCCGGCAGGAGCTGGGGGTCGAGGAGGCGGGAGGTGGGGTGGCCGGTCACCAGGGCGTCCCCGGAGACAAGCACTCCGACGTCCGGCAAGTGGTAGACACAGTGGCCTTCGGTGTGGCCGGGCGTGTGGATCGGCACCGGCCTGCCGGGCAGGTCGAGCGCGCCGGCGGTGGGGAAGGGCTGAGGCTCGGCCACCGGGTGCTGGGCAGTGCCACCGGAGCGCAGGGTGTGCGCGGCCCACGGCAGTACGCCCGGCCGCCATCCATTGAGCAGCACCCTGCCCACAGACACCTGGTGCAGGAAGTCCCGTCGGGCGTGCGGCACTTCGGCCTCATGCGTGAAGACGGGAGTGCCGTAGGTCGTGCGCAGGTACTCGGCCGAGCCCAGGTGGTCGTTGTGGGCGTGGGTCAGCAGTACGGCCGCCACCCGCTCCGGAGAACTACCCACCGCGGTCAGCGACTCCAGCAGAAAGGCGCGGTCGCCAGGGTATCCGGTGTCGATCAGGGTGGCCTCGCCGCTGTCGGTCAGGATGATCCAGTTGGTGTTGCTGCCGTGCACCAGGTAGGTGCCGGGGGCGACTTGACGGATGTCCGCGCGCATGAGTCCTCGTTGTCGTCGGTTCTTCGTGTCGGGGAGGCGGGCTCCCTGGGCCACAGGTCGGCGGACTGTAGACAGCCCAGGGCGACGGCCTGCGCGATCACAGACACTCACAGACACCTCGTACCTGGTGACCAGCAAGAGTGACCCTCCTGCTCAGCAAGGAAGGGGCTGCTGCCGGTCCCTGCCGCTGAATGAGCGTCTCGTCCATCAGCACAGCACCTCCTTCCGTACCGCTACTCGTTTCTACGTCCGCCCGCGCGGTCAGGTTCGGCCGGCTGCGGAATGGCCAGCACTTCATCAGGACGGTCGTGTGGTTACTGATGCTTTCAGGGCGGGGCCGGTGTACTCAGGGACAGCCTGGTCGCGGTGAGGCAGGCGTCGACGAGACGGACGGTGGCGAGCCAGTCGTGCTCGGCCTCGTACCGCTTCAGCCCGGCGGCCAGGCGGGTGTTGAGGTTGTCCCGGAACACGGCTTCGATCTCGGACCCTGGACGCGGGTTGTGCGGTTGGTGCCAGCGTGATCGATGTTGATGCGGACGCTGTCTCATAAGCGATCGGACTGCGGTGTCCGAGGAGGGAGCAGCCCATATCGGGGCGGAGGCGAAGGCGAGGTACCAGGGCAGCGGCCAGAGGGCGCGCCACGACAGTGCCTGTGGTGTAACGAGTAGGTCGACGGCGGCGGCGGTGGTGGTCATGCCGACGGCGAGGTTCCAGCACAGCAGAGCCCCTCCCACCGAACGGCGGGGGTTCGCTGGTGCGAGGCGGGGTAGCGGGCGGCGGGTGGAACCGGAGCGGGGGAGGTCGGCCGCGGCCAAGGGACCACGCGTGCGGAACGGGGACCGGTGTGCATCGGGCTCGTCCGCCTCACCTCATAGGACACGGTCCAGGAAAGTCCCTTGTAGGACTCGGCCTGAGACCGTGCCCTACAAGGGCAGTCGACAGCTCAGCCTGCTGAACACCTTGCGGCGGTCCGCCTACTGCTCTTGAGGCGGACGTTCCCCGTGTGAAAGGGACAGGAGTTGTGCCCTCACACGTTCTCTTCGCAAGTTGTTATTGCTTTGCAGAGTCTTGAGTCGGCGATCCGTTCGCCGACATCAGCGCATCTTCGCAGCGAGGATGCCGAGCAGGTCCACTCAGAGAATGCGCAGCCGGGTGATGCGCTGCGGAGTGCCGTCCACGATGCTCTTCTTCTGCCACTTGCCCATGCTGTAGGTGCGTCCGTTGGACACGAACCGGATCTTGTTGTTTCCCGAGCTGATCCGCGTCACGTTGGGGAAGTGCCTCTCTATGAGGCCGGCGTTGGCGAGACAAGTGGTGCTGGCGCCCCTGTTGTACGTGATCTTGACGATGTCGGTCCTCGGGCCGGCCTTCGTGCTGCACGGCGTGCCGTTGAGGGCCACCGCCGAGCTCATCGGCAGGGCGACCGCCGCAACTCCCGTGGCGACGGCTCCGACGATGATTCGCGTGAGTGAGCGTCTCATTCTTACTCCTGGTGAAGTGTGCGTTCTGCTGTGTGAGTGGAGGGCAACCTCGACTCGCATCACTGTCAACGAGCCCTCCAACCAGCTGGTTCACTCCATCTCCGCAAATCTTGATTCATCTTGACGGTCGTTCGTCTGGGACCGTGAGGGCCGCACCCAGGTGGATGGGACGGGCGAGCACGCGGGGCCCGACAGGGGCACAGTCATGCCGGGCCGGCGGCCCCACCGCAGGACCGCGAAAAAGGGACAACGGGGGCACCCGGCCCGACCAGCGCAGGAAGTGATCGACCCCTCGCACGTGCGGGCTGCCCGACGGGGCCCAAAGCGGGCCGAGCCCGGTCGACCGCGCACGGACGGGCAGCAAGCACCGCCTCATCGTCGACGGACAGGGCATCCCGCTCGCGGTGTCGCTGACCGGCGGAAACCGCGGGCGGCGTCACCCCACTCGAGCCACTGCTCGACAAGATCCCCGCCGTCGCGGGCCAGGCCGGCAGACCCCGCAGACGCCCCGACGCACTGCTGGCCGACCGCGGCTACGCCGAGGACCTGGGTGACGGGGGTGCGCGTCCGCGTCGGCCCCAGGTGCGGGCGCGGTGCGGCGTTATGGAGAGGTTCTGCCAGGAGCCCCGTGAAGCAGTGACAAAGCGTCATGCGAGTAGGCTCCTGGGGGAGCGGGTTGTCAGTGCACAGTGTCGGTATCGCTGGCGGGGACGGCCAAGCCGGTGTCGTAGGCAAAAATGACGGCCTGCACGCGGTCGCGCAAGTGACACTTCTCCAAGATGTGTGCGATGTGCGTTTTGACCGTGCTTCTGCTGACGTTCAGTTCTCGGCCGATCTCCTCGTTGGACAGCCCTCTGCTCAGCGCGCGCAATACGTCGACTTCGCGAGCCGTGAGGTGATCCAGCCTTGTGGGTACGAGAGCGGCGTTCGGCCGGGAGAGGCGGGCGAAGCGGTCCAGCAGCCGACGTGTGACGCGCGGAGACAGGATGGCATCGCCTGCGGCCACCGAGCGTACGGCCTCCATCAAAGAATCCGCCGGACCGTCCTTGACCAGGAAGCCGCTGGCTCCGGCCCTCAGGGCATCCAGGATGTGGCGGTCCAGGTCGAAGGTGGTCAGCATGATGACTCGGGACGTCGAGCCCGACTCCACGATGCGTCGAGTAGCCTCGACGCCGTCCATGCCGGGCATTCGGACATCCATCAGGACAACGTCCGGGTGGAGCGCCAGGGTCTGCGCAACTGCGATGGCGCCGTCGGGCGCCTCACCGACGATGGTGATGCCCGGCTCCGACTCCAGGATGAGCCGGAAACCGGTACGGATCATTTGCTGGTCGTCGACCAGCAGGACACGGACGGATTTCATGCGGCAGGCTTCCTTGGTGCTGTGCGGCTGCCCGGGGAGAAGCGGGGCTGGTGGCTTGCCTTCTCAGGGCGGAGCACCAG
Organism: Streptomyces sp. WG7; assembly: GCF_049975785.1. Classification (NCBI taxonomy): domain Bacteria; kingdom Bacillati; phylum Actinomycetota; class Actinomycetes; order Kitasatosporales; family Streptomycetaceae; genus Streptomyces; species Streptomyces sp. WG7. The sequence continues at coordinate 34,206 of NZ_JBNGGE010000054.1, read as the reverse complement.
GTGTGTGTGGTGGGGGGCGGCTCTAGAGCGTGCGCGTCCATCATCCATGAGCGGCAGGGTCGCCATAGCATCGGGGAGCCAGGAACGCCTCCGTGCCTGCGCCACGTTCCTGGAGCTCCGCCGCCTCGGCGGGGGAGCCGTCGCCACGCTGCCGCTGTCGCCACGCTTGAGTGAGCAGCGAGCTTGCCGTAGCACAGGTGTCGGCTACGGGGCGGCCCGGTCCAGGAACGGCCTTCGAAGTGGTCCAGGGCCGAGGCCGTGCTCGAGTTCGCGGTAGTCGTGTTCGATGCGCCAGCGGATCTTGGCCAGGCGGACCACTTCGGCCGGCGGGGTGTCGTCGGCGGGAAGGCTGGACAGCCAGTAGTCGGTGGGTGTTTCGGCGTCTTCGGGCCATTCGGCCGGCACCGTCACGGGCCTGCCGGCGCGGCTGTACTGCCTCGGTGACGCTCACGCACCCAGGCCGTCGTCATTTTCCTTGACAGATCCGTGCTCGGGAACACCGGGCGGATCAGCCGGTAAATGAACCAAACTCTCGCGCCCGCGTAGAAGAAGACGGGGGGACAGGGCGACCGTGGCCTTCCCGTCAGCTCACTTCGACCACGCAGGAGGAAGAGTGAACAGCACATCGTCGCCCACGGGGCGCGAACCTGGCGGAAGCACCAGCCAGACCGTCTTCGGGGTCGACTCGCCCGCACGGTCGGACGGTGACCACCGGCCGGCCGTGCGTCAGGCGGTCGCACTTCCCGCTGTGGCGGGAAATCTTGACGAACAGCTCGGCCGCCTCAAAGCCTGGCGCCGGGGCTCCGAGGGTGCCACCGCGTCCGATTCGCGCGCCGGCACCGGCGCGACGGACACAGCGGCCGCCAATCAGGAGGAGACGTCCAGTGAGGAAGGCGGCGAACCGGAGCGGCGGACGCGGACGGCGTCCCGGATTGGCGGCTGGCGCCGTCTGACCCGCGCCGATTCGGCCGAACCTTCCTCCGGGGCAGACGAGGCCGTTGCGTCGGCCGAGGCGCCTGCGGCCACCACCGGTGGTACGCGTGTCGATACGACGGCGTTCTCCGGATCCGCCGCAGACGCCACCGCGGTGGGCAGTCCGCAGCCCCCCCGAGCGACCGGTGACACGGACGGGCAGAACGACTTCGGGCGACCCAAGAAGCCGATGCTGGCCGCGGCGGCATTGGCCGGAGTGGTACTGATCACCGTTCCGCTGCTGCTCGCAGGTATGGGCGACGACGAGCGGAAGGAGAGCACGACCGGCGCGTCCGGGGACACTCTGCTGGCGGGAGAGAGCGGGGCCAGCGGCGAAGTGGGGAACTTCATGGCCCAGCCGTCACCCGACGAGGCCGCCTCGGCCGGGAAGAGCAGCGTGGACAAGTCCGCTTCGAAGGAGCCGGGCGCGGACAGACCGAAGAGCGGGCAGCAGGGTGCCGCTACCGGGCCGAACGGACTGACGGAGACCGACTCGCTTACGGGGAAGGGCGGCAGCGCGGACGACACCGGTGCCGTCAATGGTGCCCCCGGCCGGTCGAACCCGAAGGGCGCCGAATCTCAGCGAAAGGGCTCGCAGAACGAGACCCGGACCACGGGGAACGGCACCTCCCGGCTGCGGTCAGAGTCGATCCGAGTCTGGGAAAAGGGCTCGCACCAGCTGACGAACCAACACACCGGCAAGTGCCTGGCGCATCAGGCATCGCGCACCGTGGTCCAAGGTTCCTGTGGTGGCGCCAGGTGGCAGCGGTACTCCGTTACGTCCGACACTTGGCTGCTCAAGCACGTTGGGGCCAACCGGTGCCTCGACACCGACGGCAGGAAGCTGTATCTGTCCAGCTGCACCGTCAAGGATGCCGGTCAGGTGTGGCGGCTTCCTTCGGCCGACTGCACTGTCAACGTGATCAGCAAGGCCTACGGCACGTACGTCACGGGCTGGGACGGCGGGGCGGCCAGCGCCGTCACCCGGGACAGGGTTGACAAGCCGGCCAAGTACAGGTGGCGAGCACCGCAGCTCAGTGGCTGCTGACGGGTGATCACTGGATAATGCTCTCAGGGCAGGCACGGCAGCACGGTTGGGCTGGTACCGGCACCACACGCGACCCATGCGAACACCTTCTCGAGCCGCCTCAGCGCGGTGGCGCCGCGTCCGAGGGCCGCACCCCTTCGAGCACGACGAACTGCGAGGTCACCGTGCCTTCGCTGCCCTGACGCCAGGTGACCGGCTCGAAGCGGGTGCCGGGGTCGATGAGCGCGGTCAGCGACTTGGCCGGTTCGCGGTAGCGGGGCGCGGTGGGCGGACCCAGCCCGCCGTACTCGGGCTGAGCCGGCTCGGTCACGGCCGGGCGGGCGATCTCCTCGGTGTCCACTGCCATGACGTATGACCAACCGCGTTCCTCCAGAGCGAGCCAGAAGGAGACGCTGCGGCCGTAGCCGGTATCGGCGACGATCACCGGCACGGTCAGGCCCTGCTCGGCCGTTCGGTCCAGCAGACCCAGTGCCGGACGCGTCTTGGACACATGCCCGACCTCGCCGGGCCCCACCCTTACCCGTCGGCGCCACCCGTCGCCGTGAGCCCACTCCTCGGGCAGGAACAACTCCCACATCAGCGGGCACGAGGCAGTGCCGATGGCTGCGGGCACACTGACCGCGACCTGGCAGCTCGCCCGCTTGCCCAACGTCCCGCAGTACTGCCGAGCGACCCCGGCCGACACGGTCCCGCGCTTGCGGAACGGAACGCCATCGAGACCGTGGGAGAGCGCGATGACCGCCGGCCGCCTGCCGTGAGCACGCCCCGGCGGTCACCGAGTTCCTGGCATGACTGGCCCGGAGCGGAGGCTGGTGGGGCGGAGGGACGCCCCGGCCGCCCTGCTGGCTGCCGCCACAACAGCCAGCAGGGCAGACGACCGGTGAGGATCCTTGTATACCGGGCGTCACCGATTTCTACGAGGAATTCGGAACGCCGGTTCACGAGTGGAGACAACCAAAAGGAAAGAGGTCACCTGATTCTTGCGAGGAGGCTCCGGCGTTCACGCCGGGGAGTAATCGCATCCGGATGGTGCGGCGCGAAGCGTCGCCGCGTCCGGTTCCGGGCGGGGAGCTCTCGTGCCGCTGCCATCATGACCGCGAGGTGATGCGAACGCGTGTGCCTGTGGTCGCTGGTCGGGGTGGTGGTTGCGGGTTCGGCGGGTGTGTGCGCGGCTGTCGTACGTATGGCCCTTCGCGGGGTTCGGGGCGGCACGGTGTCCTGGCCGCGGCCGTGAAGGGGGGCGGGATGGCGCAGGTGGGGGCAGGTATGGGGGTCGGGCAGGCCCGGTGTACGTACCGGTTGCGGGTGTCGTCCGCGGCTCGCGCTTCTCTGGTGGCGGAGTGGGGCCGGTGTCGCTGGGTGTGGAACGAGTGCGTCGCCAAGTCGAGGGCCGCCGTGCACCTGCGCAACAGGGCGACCGGTGAGAACGCCACGTGCGGCCCGGCCCAGCTCGACAGGATGCTGACCGGGGCCCGCGCCCGGACACCGTGGCTGCGGGAGGCTCCTCGGTTCCCCAGCAGCAGGTCATCCGCGATTTCGGCCGCTCCCGCGCCAAGGCGCAGCGGGACATCGCGGAGCGCCTGCCTGTGGCGCGCCGGGCCGGGATGCCGAAGTGGAAGACCAGGCGTGAGTCGCTGCCGACCCTGTATTACACGAAGCGCGAGTTCCGGCTGAGGGCCGGCCGGCTGCGCCTGGCGGGCGGCATCGTCATGTCGGTGGTGTGGTCGCGCGATGCCGGGTGAGCCGTCGTCGGTGCGCGTGTACCAGGACGGTCTCGGGCACTGGTACTGCTCGTTCGTCGTCCCCGCCCAGCTCCAGCCGCTGCCGGAGGCGTGGCCCGGTTACAGCGGCACATGCGCACCGTGTTCAGGGGGCCGCTCAGCGGCCGGTGCCGGGGGCCGGGGCCAGCGCGGCGCGAGCCGTGGCGGCGTCGGTGACGATGCCGGTGAGCAGGCCAGACCTGAGCACCGCTCGCACGGCACGCGCCTTGTCCCGGCCACCCGCGACGGCAATGATCTCCGGTGTGCGGCGCAGCTGCTCGGCGTCCACCGCGATCATCCGATCTCTCAGATCGGTAAGGATCGGCGTGCCGTCGGCGTCGAACAGCAGTGAGGCCATCTCGGCGACCACGCCCAGCTCGGCGTGGTGGCGCTGCTCCGGTTCCGACAGGGCGTCGTGCACGGTCGACAGTCCGGGCCCCCAGGCGCCGACCGCCAGCACAGCGGTGGTCAGTGTGCCGAGCCGGTTCAGCGTCTCGGCAATGGTGGGTTGGCTTCGCAGTACGGCCGAGGTCAGGGCGTTGGGCAGTACCAGTGGCGCGTACAGGGGATGGGCGGCGCCGTCGGACAGGGAGGCGGCCAGACTGACGGCCCGGACGGACTCGTCGGTGATGGGTCGCTGCGGGTCCACGCCGGTGAGCTGGACCACCGAGCAGGGCGGCAGCCGGGTGAACGCCCTGCTGACGGCGGTGACCGCGCGACCCCAGGCCAGTCCCAGCACGTCTTCCTCGTGCAGCAGGTCCGTCACGAGCCGGGCGGCCGGCGGAGCGAGCAGTTGGGTGAACGGCTCCGGACCGCCTCGGTCATCTTGGCGTGGATCGACGACGACGGCGTGTCTGAGCCCGTAGCGCCTGGCGAGCGATCCGGACAGCTCTTCGTCGATGGCGACCGGGAAGGTGATGTCGATCCGGACGAGACCGCGGTTGACGGCCAACTCCAGCAGTCTGGCCACCTTGAAGCGACTCAGACCCATCTCCTGCGCGATGTCCACCTTCGAGGCGTTCTCCAGATAGAAGCGCTTGGCGATGATGGCCGCGAGCAGTGACTCAGCGTAGGAGTCCTCCGCCGCGTCCTCCACATCCGCCGCCCTCACAGTTCACTCGCCTTCTCTCGATCTGGTCCCCGGGCGGTCAGGTCCGGAGGCCGATGAAGCGGCCCCGGCGGCTGCCAGGTGCCGCCGGGGCCGTGCCACGGGCGGCCGGGGGATGATCCCGCCCGTGGCGGTCTGTGGGGACGCTCCCGTGGGACGCGGCGTCATGGAGCCAAGTCCGCCGCGAGTCCGCCAGGGTTCGTCCTGTTGCCCCCATGTCCTACTACGGCCAGGGGCGGTAGGCGGCTCACCGCATCCGGTGTCTGCGGGGGCCGGGTTCGGGGATGCCGTCGAACACGTGTGGCCCCAGTGAGGAGAGCACCTGAGTCACCTGAGCGAACAGACTCTGCTCGGTCGCGCAGTCCGTGCAGTGGTCGAGGTGCTCAGTACTGCAGCCGTCCAGTTCTCCGTGTCGGCCCGCGGTCAGGGCCTGGACGGCCAGTTCTTCTCGGGTGCGCTCGCAGTGCACAGCCATTCCTTCGGCGTCGGCTTCGATGGACACAAGGGGAAGGCGGTGACCAGCCGATGGGCCCGGCACCGCCGCGCCGTCACGTGCCGACCACACCTCGCTCCTCCAATGCCTTTCGCAGGGCCCGCAGGGCATAGAAGGCGCGGCTCTTGACGGTGCCGGGCGGGATACCGAGGTGCTCGGCCGCCTGGGCCACACTGCACTCCAGGTAGTACATCAGCCTGATGATGGTCCTCTGCTGTTCCGTCAACTCCTGCAGCGCCTCCAGCACCACATGGAAGGTGAGCAGGTTCTCCAGGTTCTCGCAGGGGGTGTCGAACTCCTCGACCGGTACCAGGTCGAGCGGTCGCAGCCGCCGGGAGCGGTGATGGTCGATGAGGAGATTCCTGGCCACGGTGAACAGCCACGGCCGGACGAGTTCGTCGCGGCCCCCCAGATAGTGGGCGTTCTTCCAGGCCCGGGCGGCCGTCTCCTGGAGTATGTCCTCCGCCTTGTGCCAGTCTCCTTCCAGCATCCGCGCGGCGTACCGCAGAAGCTGGGGACCGTACCGCTCGTAGATCATCAGGACGAACGTGTCGCCGCTGTCGTGCGGTGAGGAGTGCGCGGGGGGAGTGGGCGCTCGGCCTGAGGCGGGAGTGGCGGTCCCTGCCTCCAAAGTGCCGTTCATGGGTGGTGACCAATCGTCTTCCGGTGGAACTGTGGCGTGGCTGCCGCCCCAGGGGCGGCAGCATGCGGCAACACTTGGCGGAAGGGCTTGGCTAAACCTTGTAGTTGTCTTGCTTTCGAGCCAGTAGTGCTTCGTTGGGTTCTGCGCTGTCCGCGGCTGATCCGATGGCGGGGGAGGGGGTGTCCGCAGGTGGTGCAGGCGCCGGCCCAGCACCTCAGCAGGTCCTGAAGAACGTCGAGGACCTGGTAGAGGGAGTCGTGCTCGATCCGCCGGCGCATCTCGCCCACCGCACCGGGTCGGCGACCGGGGCCCCGCCGCGGCAACGACCCGTACACGTCGGCAACGAACTTCGACGACTCACCCCGGAGCCGTTCCACCCCCCGGCCTCATACGAGTGGAATGACCATCACCAGGCGAGATCACTCTACGTAACGAAGTGCTACTGGTCCGGCGCGTGTGCGGGCACGCCCGGCAGATCCTGGGGGAGCAGCGTCTTGAGGTCGGCGACGCTGGGCAGGTCCAGGGCGGTCAGACGCCGCGCCTGACGGGTCATCATGTTCTCCAGCAGTCGCCGGGCCAGGCGGGCGTTGCCAAAGGAGCGGTCCCGCGGAATGGCGTCCACATGGGTGCGCAGCGCGGCCAGGGTAGCGGGCGTGCACTCGTAACCGGAAGACTCCGCATGGCGCTCGACGATGGTGACCAGCTCGTCGGTGCTGTAGTCCTCGAACTCCACGGTCCGGGAGAACCGCGAGGCCAGTCCGGGGTTGGAGGCCATGAACCGCTTCATCTCGCCGGTGTACCCGGCGACGATGACTACCACGTCGTCGCGGTGGTCCTCCATGAGCTTGAGGAGGGTGTCCACGGCCTCGCGGCCGAAGTCGTTGGAGGCCGCGCCCTCGGGGGTGAGGGTGTAGGCCTCGTCGATGAACAGCACCCCGCCCAGCGCGCTGGTGAAGACCTCCTTGGTGAGCTGGGCGGTGTGGCCGATGTACTGGCCCACCAGGTCGGCGCGGGCCACTTCCACCAAGCGGTCCGAGCGCAGTACGCCCAGGGAGTGCAGCAGCTCGGCGTAGAGCCGGGCGATGGTGGTCTTGCCGGTGCCGGGCGGACCGGTGAAGACCAGGTGGTTGCTGAGTTTCGGCGTGGGCAGTCCCGCCGCGGCCCGCTGCCGGGCCGTGGACAACAGGCTGACCAGGTCGGTGACCTCGCGCTTGACCGCCCCCAGGCCCACCATCGTCTCCAGTCGCTCCAGGGGGCCGGCCTCGTCCGTGCCACCGGAGCCGCCGCTCACGACCGAAGCCGCGGCGTCACTGACGTCCTGCGGCAGCAGCAGCGTCAGGTCCTCCTCGCCGGGGTCGCTCATGGCGGCGAGCCGGAACGCCTGGCGGTCGATCATCTCCTCGAACATCCCGCGCGCGGCGCGGCCGTTGCCGAAGGTCGCGTCCCGCGTCATGTGCTCGAAGTGCGCGGCCAACGCCTCACGGGTGTCCGGACCCAGGTCGTACTGGTGGCGGGCGCACATGCTCTCGGTGATGGTGACCAGGTCTTCCACCGAGTAGTTGGCGAACTCGATGGTGCGGGTGAAGCGGGAGGCCATACCGGGGTTGGCGGACAGGAAGGACTGCATCTGCTCGGAGTAGCCCGCCGCCACCACCACCACGTCGTCGCGGTGGTCCTCCATGAGCTTGAGGAGGGTCTCCACGGCCTCGCGGCCGAAGTCGTTGGAGGCCGCGCCCTCGGGGGTCAGGGTGTAGGCCTCGTCGATGAACAGCACCCCGCCCAGCGCGCTGGTGAACGCCTCGGTGGTCTTGATGGCGGTGCCGCCGATGACCTGGGCGACCAGGTCGGCGCGGGAGACCTCCACCAGGTGACCGTCGCGCAGCACACCCAGCTCCGCCAGGATGGCGCCGTACAACCGGGCGACGGTGGTCTTGCCGGTGCCGGGCGGACCGGCGAAGATCAGGTGCCGGCTCATCGACGCCACCGGCATGCCCAGCCGGCGCCGGCGCTCGGCGAGCTGGTTGAGGTTGACCAGCGTGCGGACCTGGTGCTTGACGTTCTCCAGGCCGATCAGGGACTCCAGTTCCTCCAGGGGGCCCGCGGGGCCGCCTCCGTCCCCGGGCGCGGAGCCGGGGGCGCCGACGGCGGCGTCCTCGCCCCAGGCGTTCTCGGCACCGTTCTCACCGCTGGCGAGATTCTCGACGGTGACGTGGTCGCCGGGCCGGGTCTGCCGGATTCCGGCGCCTCGGTTGTCGCGGACGGCGCAGTCGGTGACGGCGGTGGCCCGGTCCGTGTCGACGCGGACGCCGTCGCCGCGGGCGCCGGTGACGGTGCAGTGGGAGATCTCGGCGCGGGAGCCGTGCAGCAGGTGTATGCCGTGGGCGCCGGCGTCCTCCACCCGCAGCCGCACCAGGATGGCGTCGGCCTCGTCGTGGAGGGCGACCCCGGCCTCGCCGCTGCCGGTGAGGTGGCAGTCGCGCATCTCGCCGAGGGCACCCTTGTCGAAGACCGCGCCTGCCCCGGCGGGGGAACGCAGCAGACTGTCGCTGATCCGGGGGCGGGCGTCGTCGCTGATGCGCACGGCGGCCCCGCCGGCGCTGTCGATCTCGCAGTACTCGACACGTCCGCGTCCGCCATCGCTGACGTCGATGCCGTGGCCACCGCTGCCGGTGACACGGGCGTGCCGCAGCAGCGGGTCGGCCGAGGAACGAATGACGACGCCCGTGCCGGCCGCGCCGGTCACGGTGAGCTGGTCGAACTCGGCCACCGAGTCCTGCTCGACGACGACGGCGCCGCCCTCGTGGCCGCAGTCGCGCACCGTCGTGTTGCGCAGCAGGGGGGAGCTGCCCTCGGTGACGCGGATGGCCGGTTCGTTGCGCGCGTCGTGGAAGGCGCACTCCTCCAGGGTCCCCCGGGAGCGGTCCATCACCACCAGGCCGCTGTGCTGGGTACGGCGGGTGGTGCAGCGGCGCAGATACGGGTCGGAACCGCCAGTGATGACGATGGCGTTGGTGGAGATCGCCTCGAAGACGGTGTCTTCCACCTCGGGCCGGGCGACGCTGGTGACCAGCAGGCCGATGGCGGTGTCGTGGACGGTGGTGCGCACCACCCGGGTGGAGCTGTGACCCTCCAGGGCGAGGGCGGGCTTGTCGCTGCCGGAGATGTCGCAGTCCTCCACCACGCCGGCGGACTCGCCGTTGGCCAGCACGCCGTTGCCGCGGGCACCGCGCATCCGGCACTCGCGTACGGTGGGCCGGCTCTGCTCACCGATGACCACCGCCGAGGTGCCGAAGTTCTCGAAGAGGCAGCCTTCGATGATGCTGGGCGACTCGGAAGTGTCCACGATTCCGGCCCCGCCGGGGTTGGTGATGCGGCAGCCCCGGGCGGCCAGGGAGCCGGAGCCGCGGGTCAACAGCGCGGTCCAGCCGGCGCCGTTGACGGTGCAGCCGTCCAGGGCCACTTGTCCGGCGAAGACGTCCACCACCGGAGCGTCCTTGTCCTGCCCCCGCAGAGTCAGCCCGGTGAGCATGACGGCGTCGGCCCGCAGACTGACCGCGCTGCCTCGGCGCGGGCAGATCTCGACCTCGTCCGGGGAGCCCTCGGCGACCAGTGTCACCCGGGTGTTGATCTGCAGGTTCTCCTGGTAGCGGCCGGGGCCGACGCGGATGACCGCTCCGGTGCGGGCCTGGGCCAGGGCCTCGCCGATGGTCGCGAAAGCGCCCGGCGCCTGGGTACCGACCGTCAGCAACTGCCGTGACACGGGCCTTGAACCTCCTGGAGATCGTCGCGCTGCCGCCCGCTGCGGGGAGCGCGGGTGCGAAGAGGGAGTGCGTGGGAGAGTCGGTAGCAAGGGGGGTGGGTGGGCGGGCGACGCCGTGCGGGGCAGGCCCGATGACCGCTGGAAACGGAGTATGCCGTATCCAAGCGCCCGTTCCGAAGGGAGCCGTGGCCACCGGTGGGCGGCAGGACTGTGTGCTTATCATGCACGCCATGCCCAGGACTCCCGCCAAACGCACACCAACACTGGCCGCCGTTCTGGCCGCGGCCGTGGTGGTCACTGCCGGAACCGCGCCGGTGGCGCGGGCCGAGCCCTCGCCCGATACCGGCGGGTCCCAGCAGACCTCCGGAGCGGGGGAGGTGACGATGCTCCCCCCGCTGCCCGTGCGGTTGGGAGAGGGAAAACCGTGCACCGGGCCCTCGACGCGGACGGCCACGGGTGCCGTCTGGTCCGCCCCGGTCCTCGGTCTTTCCCGTGCCCATCGGCTGGCGGCCGGACGGGGCGTGACGGTGGCGGTCGTCGACACCGGCGTCGCCCCCGGGATACCTGGCCTGGCGGACCGGGTGACGGCCGAAGGCGCGGCCGCCGAGGACTGCGTGGGACACGGCAGCTTCGCCGCGGCCCTCATCGCCGGCGCCGTACGCCCCGACAGCGCGATCACCGGGATGGCCCCCGAGGCGGACATCCTCGCCCTGAAGGGCACCGACGACCGAGGCGTGCCCTCCGCGCGGTTGATTGCCGCCGGCATCCGGGACGCCGCCGACCGCGGCGCGGACGTCATCTACGTCGGCCACACGCTGCGCCACGGCCGCGCGGAGCTGACCGCCGCGGTCGAACACGCCGTGCGCAAGGACGCCCTGGTGGTGGCCCCGGCCGCCCCGGACGCCGTACCGCGCGAGGAACTGGACGCGGACGGGCAGCCCCCGCGCGGGCCGTACTGGCCGGCGGCCGTGCCCGGTGTGCTGTCGGTGGTGGAGTTCGGCCCCGACGGGCTGCGGCAGCGCGACGCTCCGCCCGCCCACGACCCCGACATGGCGGCGCCGGGAGTGTCGATGGTCAGCGCCGGACCCGGCGGAAAGGGCCACTACATCGCCTCCGGCGCGTCGTTGGCGGCCGCCGGCGTCGCGGGGGCCGCGGCACTGGTGCACGAGCGCCGTCCCGAGTTGAGCGCGCGGCAGGTCGCTCAGCGACTGATGGCCACCGCCTACCCGGCGAACCCCAAGCGGCTCGATCCCTACGCGGCGCTGTCCCTGACCACCGGGAGGATGGGGGAGCAGGCCGTCCCGCCCGTCGCGCGGGTGCAGTCCCCGGTCGGCTCCGGTCCGCGTACCACCGCGCTGACCGTCGCCGCCGTCTCGGCGGGACTGGTCGCGGTGCTCGCCGCCCTGGCGGTGGTGCTCCCGCGGGGCCGGGCCCGTCGCTGGACGCCTCCCGGCCTTCCCGGCTCCCGGTAGCGAGCGGCGCCCGGACTTCCCCGCTCCCGGTAGCGCGCGTCGCCCGGCCGGGCTCGCCGCCGGGCGGCCGTCCGCCCGGCGGGACCCGCGTACGAGGCTTTCCGTCACGCGCTCTCCTCCAGCAGCGGCGTCTGGATCTGCACGCTCTTGCGGCGGACGATGCGCAGCGCCCGGCCGGGGATCAGCTCGCGTCCCTTGACGTTGCCGAACAGGTAGCCCTCGCTGGGCGGGCAGGACATCAGCAGGGCGGGGGTGTTGGCCTCCTGCATGCGGCGCAGCAGCGGATCGTTCAGACCGCGCCCGGCGCCGGCCGCGGAGCGGGCGACGATCATGTGCAGGCCGACCTCGTGGCCGAGGGCGAGGTGGTCGTACAGCGGGGCGAAGGGCTGGGTGGCCGGACCGGTGCCGATCATGTCGTAGTCGTCGACCAGGATGAACAGCCGCGGCCCCTGCCACCAGTCGCACAGCCGCATGCGGGCGGGGGGGATGTCCTCGCCGGGGATGCGCTGCCGGATGGCGCGGGCGGCGCCGTCGACGAACTCCTTGAGCGCGTCCATGGACACCGCGTGGCCCAGGCGGTACTCCTCGGGGACGGCCTCCACCAGCTCCCGGCGGTAGTCGACGGTCATGATGCGGGCCTGATCCGGTGTGTAGTGGTCGGTGATGCCCTTGGCGATCACGCGCAGCAGGTTGGTCTTGCCGCACTCGGTGTCGCCGACCATGAGCAGGTGGGGGGTCTCGGCGAAGTCGTGCCAGACGGGGGAGAGGGCGTTCTCCTCCAGGCCGATGGGCAGGCGCAGGTTGTGGTCGCCCTCGGCGGGGGCCGGCAGGTCGGAGGCGGGCAGGGTGGCGGGCAGCAGCCGCACCGGCGGGGCGACCGGGCCCGTCCAGCTCTCGGTGACGGCGGCGGTCAGCGTCTCGATGCCCTCGGCGAGGTCCTCGGCGCTCTCGATGCCGTCGATGCGGGGGAGGGCGGTGAGGTAGTGGAGTTTGTCGGAGGTCAGGCCGCGGCCGGGCAGGCGCGGGACGGAGGAGGCGTTGCGGGAGCTGACCTGGGAGTCCATGGGGTCTCCCATGCGCAGCTCCAGCTTGGTGCCGGACTGGTCGCGCACCGCGGCCGACAGCTCCACCCAGCGGGCGGTGGTGACGATCAGGTGGATGCCGTAGTTCAGGCCGCGGGCGGCCAGCGCGTTGAACGTGGGCAGCTGCCGGTCCAGTTCTTGGCGGACGGTGGACCAGCCGTCGATGACCAGGAAGATGTCGCCGTGCGGCTCGTCGGCGAACTCCCCCTCGGCCCGGCGGCGGCGGTAGGTGGCTATGGAGTCGATGCTGTGGTCGAGGAAGAACTTCTCGCGCCGGGTGAGCAGCGAGGTGACCTCGGCGATGGTGCGGTTCACCCGCTCGGTGTCCACCCGTGAGGCGACCCCGGCCACGTGCGGCAGACCCGCCAGCCCGACCAGGGTGCCGCCGCCGAAGTCCAGGCAGTAGAACTGCACCTCGCGCGGAGTGTGGGTCAGGGCCAGGGCGGTGATCATGGTGCGCACCATGGTGCTCTTGCCGCTCTGCGGGCCACCGGCGATGGCGACGTGGCCGCCGGCCCCGGACAGGTCCACGGTCAGCAGGTCGCGCAGCTGCTCGAAGGGCTTGTCGACGACGCCCACGGGGACCCTCAGCCGTCCCCGCAGGTGCCAGCCGACGGTGGTCAGGCCCAGACGGGGGTCGGGGGCAAGCGGGGGCAGGATCTGATCGAGGGTGGGCGGGGCCTGCAGAGGCGGCAGCCACACCTGGTGGGCGGGCGGGCCCGAACCGCGCAGCCGCTCCAGCGCCACCGACAGCAGTGACTCCTCGGGCTCCTCGTGTTGCGGGTCGGTGTCCAGCTCGTCCGGCTCCGGGGCGTCGGCGGGGGCGCGCGGCACCACCCAGCCGGAGCTCCAGGGCACCACCTGACTGGCCACCTGGGCCGCGGCCCGGTCCCGGCGCCGCTTGTAGGGGCCGGAGACGTAGGCGGCGCGGAAGCGGGTCAGGGCGTCCACGCCGCTCTTGAGGTAGCCGCTGCCCGGCTGCGGGGGCAGTTCGTAGGCGTCGGGGACGCCCAGGACGCCGCGGCTCTCCATGGCGGAGAAGGTGCGCAGGCCGATGCGGTAGGAAAGGTGGCCCTCCAGCTGGTGGATGCGGCCTTCGTCCAGGCGCTGGGAGGCCAGCAGCAGATGGACGCCCAGGGACCGGCCCAGGCGGCCGATCATCACGAACAGCTCCATGAAGTCGCGGTGCGAGGCGAGCAGTTCGCTGAACTCGTCGACGACGACGAACAGGCTGGGCAGCGGCTGGAGGGGGGCGCCGGCGGCGCGGGCCTTCTCGTACTCCAGGGCGGAGGTGTGGTTCCCGGCCGCGCGCAGCAGCTCCTGGCGGCGGATCAGCTCGCCGTGCAGCGCGTCCTGCATGCGCGCCACCATGGCGACCTCGTCGGCGAGGTTGGTGATGACCGCCGAGGTGTGGGGCAGCTCGTCCAGACCCAGGAAGGTCGCGCCGCCCTTGAAGTCGACCAGGACGAAGTTCAGCGTCTCGGAGGAGTTGGTCAGCGCCAGGCCCAGCACCAAGGTGCGCAGCAGCTCGCTCTTGCCGGAGCCGGTGGCGCCGATGAGCATGCCGTGCGGGCCGGTGCCGCCCTGCGCGGACTCCTTGATGTCCAGCTCTACCGGGACCCCCTCGGCACTGATCGCTATGGGCACCCGCAGCCGCGCACTGCCGGTGTACCGCTCCCACAGCACCGTCGGATCGTGCCGGTGCAGGTCCGGGATTCCCAGCAACTGAGTGAGTTGAACGTCACTGGACAGCGGCTGGGCGGCGTCCACCCCCGCGGTGTTCATCCGGTAGGGGGCCAGCATCCGGGCCAGAGCGCCGGCGGTGACCGGCCCCATGGCGTCGGGGGCACCCAGCACCGTGGTCTGCTCCTTGCGTTCCCGGTCGGTGCGCACCAGCGCCACCTTGCCGTCGGCGACCTCCAGCCGCAGGGTGGTACGCCCCGGCCGCCAGGTCAGCGCCTCGCCCACGTCGAGCACCACCGCGTTGCGGAAACCCGTGGTGTCGAAACGGTGGCCGGCGGGGACGGTGACACCGTCGACGACGACGACCGTGAAGGGTTCCTCCCGGCCCGCCTGGGCATCGGGATCGGCCGCCGGCCGCTCGGTGAACTCCGCGCCCAGCAGGTTCTCCAGCTCGCCGAAGGCCGAGACGATCATCCGTACCGGGCCGGCGCCGTCCTGCTCGTGCCGGTGCAGGCTGTGCGGCAGCCACTTGGCCCACTCCCACTCACTGCGCCGCTCGTCGGCCACGCACAGCGCGATCCACACGTCCTCGGGAGAGTGGAACACGGCCAGTTGGGCCAGCAGAGCGCGCACCTGGGCACGCACCGACTCGGCCTCGCCGCGGAAGAGAATCTTGGACCAGGCCCGCAGATAGATCGCGATGGGCTGGTCGGGGACCGTCGAGTAGGCACGCGTGAAACTGCGCAGCGCATGCGCGCTCAGCGGTTCCAGGTCCTCCACCGGCTTGGTGGACAGCGGGGTCAGCTGCAGCGCCATGCGCTGGTCGCCCACACCCATGCGGACTTCGCCGAAGTCCTCGTCGGTGGCACGGCGTTCCCACAGCCGAGTGGTGCGCACCAGGCACTCCAGCGCGTGGGGATGGGGGTGCCGCCAGGCCAGGGCCTTCTGCTGGTCGGCGATGGCCGTGCGCACCTTGCGCCGCACCTGGGCCAGGTAGCGCAGGTAGTCGCGGCGCTCGCCCTTCAGCTGCTGCTTGCGCTCGGCGTTGCGGCGCATGACCTGACCCAGCATCATCGCCGCGGAGGCCACCACCATCAGACCCAACGCCAGGTAGATGAAGCCACCGCTGGAACGGCCCATGCCCGGCCGCATCAGCATGAGCATCATCGACACCGACATCAGGGCCATCGGCAGGTAGGTCCACACCGCGGAGGAGTCGGGTGTCACTTCCGGGAGCGTCGGCGGTTCCTGGAGGCTCAGCTCTCCGGACGGCATCTCCGGGCCGCGCCGCCGAGCCGGCCTACGGAACAGGATCATGTTCAACGGAAACGGGCCTCTTCTCGCAAGATCGTGGTATTCGGTGGACTCTGGGCCACAGGGGCAGGCGATCAACCCCGCCCGGCGGCCGGGTGAGGGGAGGGATATCGTTTCGATCTGTTCCCCGGATTTCGCCCTTCGGAATGATGGGCAATACGATAAGGAAAAATCCACCCGCCCGCCCCCGGGTAGGTAAAAGGGAAGTCTTCGCTTCCTTCTTTGCCCGCCGGCTTGTTGGCGTAAGGTATTTGTGCGGCGGGTGGTGGAACACGCCGGCCGTTGCGCGGACAAGCGGCTGCCGGTCAAACTCATCGGCACACGTCACGCCGTCCGGTCCCGCTCAGGGCTGCCGGACCCCACCCTTTTCGGTGTTCTTCACGCCACCGCGACGAGCGCGGTCTGCCAGGAAGTGCGAACCACCACCATGACTGACATACAGGCCGTATCCCTGTGTCGCCTGACCGTCCAGGCCCCCGCCCGCACCGTCGACCTGGCCG
This sequence comes from Streptomyces sp. WG7, assembly GCF_049975785.1. Taxonomy (NCBI): domain Bacteria; kingdom Bacillati; phylum Actinomycetota; class Actinomycetes; order Kitasatosporales; family Streptomycetaceae; genus Streptomyces; species Streptomyces sp. WG7. Next base: position 18,371 of record NZ_JBNGGE010000054.1, on the reverse strand, counting down.
TGCCGGCCGATGTGCCCGTCGCCGACCTGTTGCCCACAGTGATCGACTACGGAGGGGAGGACCTGGCGGAGGCCGGGCTGGAACACGGCGGCTGGGTGCTCCAGCGCCTGGGCGGCCCGCCGCTGGACCCCGAGAGTACCTTGGACTCCCTCGATCTGCGTGACGGCGAGGTGCTGCACCTGCGGCCCCGCGACGAGGCGCTGCCCGAGGTCCATCTGGACGACCTGGTCGACGGCATCTCCACCACGCTGCGAGACCGTGACCACGGCTGGAGCCCGCAGGCCAGCCGCCGGCTGCTGCACGGCATGGCCGCCGCCACCCTCGTCCTCGGCCTGGTACTGCTGGCTCAGCCGGGGGCCGCCGTCTGGGTACGGGCCCTGGCCGCCGCCGCCTTCGGGCTGCTGCTGGTCGCCGGAGCCGGCGCGGCGGCCCGCGCCGTGGGCGATGCCGGCGCCGCGACCGTCCTGGGCGTGACGGCCGTCCCGTACTTCGCGCTGGCCGGCTGGCTGCTTCCCGGCGACGCTCCCGCCCACGGCAACGCCCCTCTGGCCGCCTCGGCGGCCACCGCCGGGGCAGCCGTTCTCGCGCTGGCCGCAGTGGGGACCTACCCCGCGCTGTTCCTGGGCATCGTCGCCGCCGCGCTGGCCGGGGCCATCGGTGCGGTCCTGCTGCTGGCCGGGCTGACCGGCGAGCAGGCCGCCAGCATGGTGGCGGTGGTCGTCGTCCTCTTCGGCGGCTTCGTGCCCTCCCTGTCCTTCCGCCTGGCGGGCATGCGGATGCCTCCGCTGCCGACCAACGCCCAACAACTCCAGGAGGGCATCGAGCCCTACTCCGCCAACGACGTCGAGACCCGCTCCGTCCTGGCCGACGGCTGGATGACCGCCTTCTACGGCGTCATCGGCCTGGTGAGCGTGCCGTGCCTGCTCGCGCTGACCGTCGATCCCGAATGGGCCGAGATCTGGGTGGCGATCGCCCTGTCGCTCGTGCTGCTTCTGCACAGCCGGGGCCTGGGCAACGTCTGGCAGCGCCTGTCCCTGAGCGGCGCCGGCGCCTGGGGAACCGCCCTGCTGCTGTACGCCGCGGCCCACGGCCTGGACGGCGGCGGCCGGATCACCCTGGCCGTCGGCCTGCTGGGCCTGACCACCACCCTCGCGATCGCCTCGTGGACCGTTCCGGGCCGCCGCCTGGTGCCCTACTGGGGCCGCGCGGCCGAACTGCTGCACTCCGCGGCCGCGATCAGCATGCTGCCGTTGATGCTGTGGTCGGTGGGCGTGTACGGCCTGCTGCGCGGCCTCAACGGCTGACCCGGCCCCTCCACCGTCCATCAGACCCGGGACCTCACCTCACCATGCAGAACAAACGCGACCAAGTCCAAGCCCACCTGTTCGTGATGGGCCGGCTCGCCTCGGCCATGCTGCGCGCGGACCCCGACGAGCCCGAGAGCCCGTCGGGGCGCACCAACCGCGGGGCCGCGATCGGTCTGATCATCGCCCTGCTGGTGTGCGCCGGCGCCTTCGTCTTCGGCCTGATCAGACCCGGCGGGAACACCACCTGGAAGGCCGAGGGCAAGCTGGTGCTCGACAAGCAGACCGGCGCCTCCTACCTGTACCTGGACGGCCGGCTGCGCCCGGTGCGCAACTACACCTCGGCCCGCCTGATCAGCGGCGGCGCACCCGAGGCCTCCTCGGCGAACACCGCCTCCCTGAACGGCACCCCCCACGGCACCCCGGTGGGCATCCCCGGCGCCCCGGACGCGTTGCCCGGCGCCGGCGACCTGGACACCGGCCCCTGGCAGGTGTGCTCGGCCACCGAACGCACCGCGACGGGCGCGCCCCGGGCCCGGACCGCCCTGGCCATCGGTACCGGTGAGGTGACGGACATCCCTGGCGCACGTCGGCTGGGCCCCGGCACCGGGGTGCTGGTGGCCGGCCCCGAAGGCGGGGAATACCTGCTGTGGCAGGGCACCCGGCTGCGCCTGGACGAGGACGCTGACGCCGTCCGGTCGCTGGGCTACGGGTCCGTCACCCCCCGCCCGGTCTCCGCGGCGTTCCTCGACGCCTTCCCCCAGGGCCCCGACCTGGCCCCGCCCGAGGTGGCGGGCCGGGGCAAGGACGGCCCGCGCCTGGGGGGCCGGGCCACCCGTGTCGGCCAGGTCTTCCGGGTGGACGTGCCCGGCTCCGACCCCCGGTACCACCTGCTGCGCCAGGAGGGGCTGGTCCCGCTCAGCGACACCGCGGCCGCGCTCGTCCTGGGCGATCCGCGCACCGCCAAGGAGGCCTACGGCGGCGGCGAGGCACAGGTGACCACTCTCGGCGCCGACGCCCTGACCGGCCACCTGGCCTCCGGTTCCGTCCGGCAGGAGGAGGAGACCGGACTGCCCGCCAGCCCGCCCGAGCCCGACCGGGCCGCGGCCGGTGAGGTGGTGTGCGCCGACACCACCTCGACCGGAGGCAGTGTCCGGGTGGGTACCGCGGTCCTGCCCGACACGGCCCTGGAGACCGCTGTCCAGAGTCCGGAGCCGGGGTTCGAACCGGCCTGCCTGCCCGTGGACACCGTCTCCGTACGGCCCGGCACCGGGGTGCTGGTGCGGGCGCTGAGTACGGCCGGGAGCCCGCTGGGGGACACCACGTTCCTGATCACCGACACCGGCGTCAAACACCGCCTGCTGGCCCAGGAGGCCGTCGAGGCGCTGGGCTACGGCGACGCGAAGGAGCAGACCCTGCCGGCACAGGTGCTGTCGATGCTGCCCACCGGACCCGACCTGACCAAGGAGTCCGCCACCACCGGCGAGCCGCGCATCTCGGTGCGCTGCGCCCGCCCCGGCGGTGAGGCGAAGTAGTTTCCGCGGCGCCGAGCAATCGGCGAAATGCCCTTTATGGAACCCTTCACCTCTGCCTTTCTCTCAATCGAGCAAATAAATCCCGGAAATTGCCGCTCAATTGAGTAACGCGGCAAAGGAGATGGGCTGAGGGATGTTTGCACACCTCGTTCAGGTGTGCTTATCATCTGTCCCAACTCAATGGCCCATTTCCTTGCCCCAGGTCCACCGTAAAGGTCATGTGCCCGTATGCGGCGAGCAGAGACCGGACGGCGTGAGGGGCGAACCAGCGGAGAAAAAAGGGGAATCCTCCATGGCTTTGCAGCAGTCCGAGGAGGGCGCCACCCGGAACGGGATCCAGGCGCTCGAGATGGCTCACACCGGCGTTCAGCGCTGCCAGCAGGATGTCCAGGCCACCCGGAACAATCTCGGCACGTCGTACGGCGGTAGTGACGGTGGTGCCTTCGGGAAGCTCCTGGACCAGTGGGACCAGAACGTGGACACGATCCTGCTCAACCTGAACCGGATGGTCGAGGAGCTGAACGAGACCCTGCGTGAGCACGGCCTGACGCAGGGCGCCACCAACGAGGTCATCCAAGGCCAGCAGCTCCGCTCCAGCATGGTGTTCGACGGCCTCAACACGGTCTGACCGAACAGGATTTCCCGGGAGCTCGGCCCGGACGAGCGGGCCGAGTCGCTCGGCGGCTGGACTTCCGGTCCGGGCGTGCCCCCGCCGCACGCCGCCGACCGCCCTGTCGGCGCGTTCACCGCCGACCTGCCACCTTCGCCGGCCCCCGCCCCGCCCACAGGCGGTAGCCGCACCACTGCCCGCATTCGCGGTGAATCGAGGACCCCATGGATCTGAGCGATGGCTACATCTACATCGACTACCAGCACGCGGAGAACGCGAGCGACGACATGGTCTCCCAGTCGCAGGCCATCATGAGCATCATCGAGAACCTCGAGATGGAGCTGACCGAGCTGAAGAGCAGCTGGATCGGTGAGGACAGCGACGTCTACAAGCAGGTGCAGGCCAACTGGAACCAAGCCGTGGACAACATCAAGCGGCTGCTGGCCGACAACTCGGTCCTGCTGACCGACATCTCGGACAACTACCGCTACACCGAGAAGGCCCTCTCCGACCGTTGGTCGAACGTCACGATCGGTACCCGCTGACCTTCGTTCCGTGCCGGACGACCTCGCCGTGACCCACGGGAAGGTCACGGCGCACACCGCCTGGGGAAGTGCCGGTTTCCCGCCGTGCCGGGTGAGAAGCCGGTCCCGTGATCCCATGCGGTCCACGACGCGCCCGCGCCGCTCCCCTCGCGGCGCGGGCGTCTGCGGTGCCGCGGTGCCGATGCCATCAGAGAGAAGGTGAGGACATGGCCGACAACAAGACCACAGCGCTCGACAGCGGGTTCCTGAAGGCCTTCATCAGTGAGGAGATCGTCGAGTTCAAGGGTGCCCTGGACAAGATGCTCAAGGACTCCACGGACGGGCCGGCCCCTTCTTCCATCGGCGACCCGGACATCACCACGCTCAAGTCCACCCGGCCGTTGGTGATCGGACAGATGGCGGGCGAGGGCGGCGCCGGCGGCAAGGCTCTGAACGAGCAGATACAGGCGGCCGCGGACGCGATCCACAGCGTCATCAAGGACCACCGTGTGCTGTTCGACGACATCGAGGAAGCCCTTGAGGAGACCGTCAAGGAACTGACGGACAGCCAGAAGGGGAGTCTGGACAAGATCACGGCCGAGACGTTCATGGACATCTTCGAGGACGTCGACGCCGCCATGGAAGGCGGCGGCACCTACGCGGGCAGCGATGTCGGCGACGACGACGATGACGACGGCGATGACGACGGCGGTGATGACACCGACGCCTGATCCGAGCCGGTCCCCGTACCCCCGTACCGCCGTCCCTCTCCCGTAACGCACCGCGGAGTCCTCAGTGCCCAGTGACGACAGTTTCAACAACAATGACGACTACTGGAAACAGGCAGTCGACATGCTCACCGGCTATGTCCTGCCGGCGCGCAGCACGCTGTTCGAGACCCTCAAGGGCAATGACGACATCCCCTTGATGCATGTGCGCCTGCACAAGATGGGGAACGACGACTCCGGTCACCAGTCCGGTTTCTACGCGGCGATCGGATGGCGGAAGCAGAGCACCGACCTGATCATCCCCTACATGAAGCCGGCCGAGACCCAGCCGGAGGACATCTCGAAGGGGACCTCGCTCAACCACTACTACGCGTACATCACCATCCTGGGCACCATCGATGAGCAGATCCCCAGCGGCCAGGACATCGCGGCCGGCGCCGACCACACCAGCTCGGTCCTCAAGGACAAGGGCGGGTGGAACAAAGAGGGCGAGCACATCAAGTGGAGCACCATCCCCATGACCCAGTACATACACGGGTCGGTCCTGGCGCTGAGACACCTCAGGGACAACTACTCCACCGTGGGCTTCACCGACCGTAATCTGGCGGTGGACGACAAGAACTACGTCGATCTGATCTCCTTCACCGATACCGCCAAAGCCTTCGAGCGGGCGGTGAAGTTCTTCCAGGACAGCGCCGCGAAGATCGAGGAGTGGGACAAGAAGGACATCGGCGAGAGCAGCGAGTCCTGGGCCGGCACCGGAGCGAACCTGTTCAAGGAGCTCGTCGAGAAGCTGGCCAAGAATTACAACGGCTACGTCGACCAGCTCAGTGAGGGAGTCGATGGCGGCCAGGGGACCGATGTCACCATCGACGGCTACCCCGTCAGCACCGCGCCCGGCCGTGCCCTGGCCCGTATCCAGCAGACGATCCTCGACGAGGTGAACAACCTCATCACCGCCTGGACCGCCTGGAGCGCCGTACGGTCCCCGCAGCGCTGGCTGTACGACCTGCTGGAGAAGGCGACCCTCCAACTTTTCGACCACCAGTACGACAAGATTGACTTCGCGACCCGCAACACCGGCAGTGGTATGCACACGTCCTCCCGCACGGTGGTGGTGGCCGACGAGGGATTCAAGAACGCCATCATCATCGACGGCGAGAACTTCGGCCCGCCCGACGACACGGCGACCTGGAAGAAGATCGGCGAGAAGGCCGTCGCGGGCTGGGTAGCAGCCGCGGAGGCCCATCTGAACGAAATTGCCGCCGCCGCGGTCACGAACGTCACCATGGCGTTCGCCAACGCGAAGGACAGCTTCGCTCCCGAGCTGACCGACAAGGACAAGCGCGCGATGTCCGACATCGCGGCCAAGGAGGAGGCGAAGAAGCAGAAGGAGGAGGCGGACAAGCAGCAGAAGGAGAGCGAGGACTTCCTCAAGCAGCAGAAGGAGGACTACAAGAACGACCGGGAAGACGCCAAGGCCGAAAAGGAGCAGGCCAAGGCGGAGGCCGACGCGGAGAAGGCGGCGGCGAAGGCCGAGCAGGAGCAGGAGAAGGCTGCGGCCAAGGCTGAGCAGGCGGCTGCGAAGGCGGAGGCCGAGTCGGAGAAGGCGGCTGCGAAGCAGGAGCAGGAGCAGGAGAAGGCTGCGGCGAAGGCTGACCAGGCGGCGGCGAAGGCGGAGGCTGACGCGGAGAAGGCGGCTGCGAAGGAGGAGCAGGAGCAGGAGAAGGCTGCGGCGAAGGCTGAGCAGGCAGCGGCGAAGGCGGAGGCCGAGAGCGAGAAGGCGGCGGCGAAGGAGGAGCAGGAGCAGGAGAAGGCTGCCGCGAAGGCTGAGCAGGAGCAGGCCAAGGCGGAAGCTGAGAGCGAGAAGGCGGCCGCGAAGGCCGAGCAGGAGCAGGAGAAGGCCGAGGCCAAGGCCGCTCAGGAGGAGGCTCAGCGGCAGGCGGAGCAGGACCGCGCCGAGGCCAAGGCCCTGCAGGAACAGGACCGGCAGGAAGTACAGAACCAGCAGGCCCTGGCGGTTCAGCAGGCCGCTCAGCAGCGCGCGGAGGCCAAGGCCGAGCAGGAACGGCAGCGCAAGCAGGCCGAAGAGGACCGGGCCGCGGTCAAGGCGGAGCAGGAGCAGGAGAAGGCCGAGGCCAAGGCCGCTCAGGACGAGGCCCAGCGGCAGGCGGAGCAGGACCGCGCCGAGATCAAGGCCGAGCAGGAGCAGGAGAAGGCTGCGGCCAAGGCTGAGCAGGCGGCGGCGAAGGCGGAGGCCGAGTCCGAGAAGGCTGCGGCGAAGGCCGAGCAGGAGCAGGCTCAGCGGCAGGCGGAGCAGGACCGGGCCCAGGCCATGGCCCAACAGGAGCAGGACCGTGCCGAGGCGATGGCCGCTCAGGACGAGGCTCAGCGGCAGGCGGAACAGGACCGCGCCGAGGTCAAGGCCGAGCAGGAGCAGGAGCAGGCTGCGGCGAAGGCCGAGCAGGAGCAGGCTCAGCAGCAGGCGGAGCAGGACCGGGCCCAGGCCATGGCCCAACAGGAGCAGGACCGTGCCGAGGCGATGGCCGCCCAGGACGAGGCCCAGCGGCAGGCGGAGCAGGACCGGAGCCAGGCCATGGCCGCTCAGCAGGAGGCTCGGCAACAGGCGGAGCAGGACCGCGAAGCGGCGATGGCTCAGCAGGAGCACGACCGTGCCGAGGTCAAGGCCCAGCAGGAGGAAGTCCAGCAGCAGGCCCTCAAGGAGCAGGCCCAGGCCAGGATCGAGGCCGAGCAGGCCAAGAACGACGCCCAGGAGCAGTTCCAGCGCGAGCAGGCCGAGGTCCGCACCGAACGGGAGGCCGCCGAGAAGGAGGCCAACGAGCGCGAGGCCGAGGCCCGCCGGGAGTACGAGCAGGCGAAGGAGACCGCCGGGGAGCAGCGCGAGCAGGCCAGGGCCGACGCCGAGGCCGAACGCGCCGAGGCGAAGGCGGAGTACGAACGCCAGATGGCCGAAGGCCGCGTCAGCCAGGAAGAGGCCCGCGCTCAGTACCAGGAGCGGCTCGATGAGATCGACAGGGCCGAGGCCGAGGCCGTCGCCGCCGTCGACGAGAGCCAGGAGCAGGCCAGGGCCGAGTACGAGCAGGAGAAGGAAGCCGCCCGTGAAGCCCGTCAGGAGGCCCGCTCCGAGGCCGAGGAGGCCCGCCGGGACGCCCGAGCCCGCTACGACGAGCGGATGGCCGAAGTGCAGGCCGAGCAGGACCGCCTGAACAGCGGCAACAAGGGCATCGGGGACCTGATCCAGCAGCGCCTGGCGGACATGCCTCCCCCTCCCGAGCCCGGCATCCCCGCCGGAGTCGGCACGAACTCCTCCTACGCCTCCACTCCCTACGCCTCCACTCCCTACGCTTCCGCCTTCAGCGACAACCTTTACGGCTCCGACGCACCCGGCGGTGCTCTGGGCCGCCAGGACGCCGCGGTCGGTGCCAACTCCTCGCAGGCCGGACCGCCCGGCTCCCCGATGTACCCGCCGATGATGGGCAATGGCGCGGGTGGCGGGGGCGGGGGCGGCGCCGTGGCAGAGCGGGGCCGCCAGGTGATGGACACCACCATCACCCGCCCCACCCGTGCCGTCGCCGGCTCGGCGGCGGACGAGGAACACCGGGTGGCGCCGCGCGGAACGCAGAGCACAAGCAGCGGCATGCCCTTCATGCCCCCCATGGGCCCGACGGGCGGCGGGGGCGGGGACCAGCAGACCCAGAGCAGCGACCGCGAGCGCACCACCTGGCTGGCCGAGGACGAGGACGTGTGGGGTACCGACGCGGGCGGCGCGCCACAGGCGCTGGGCCGATGAGAACCGACCGGGAAGAAGGGAGAGGGCGTTGAGTGATTCGCTGGAGGACCGCATCGCCAGGACCACAGCCGAGGTGGAGAAACTGGAGAAGGACGTGGTCGCCGCCCAGGCACAGTTGGAGAGTGCCAGGCATACCGCCCATTCGTCCGATCGGTCGGTGCAGGTCACCGTCAACGGCAGGGGCGAGGTGGCCGCCGTGGAGTTCCTCGACGGCAGGTACAGGACCATGGCCGCCGCGCAGCTCTCCGCCGCGGTGCTGGAGGCCATCACCACCGCCCGGGCCGCCATGGCACACGCGGCGGTGGAGCTGCTCGACCCGGTCACCAGGCGTGCCCCGGCCGGCAGCCCGAGGCAGGTGCGGGGCGTCGACTGGAGTCAGGTGTTCGGTTCGCTGCTCGCCGACGACTCCCCGCAGCAGCCGAAGCGGCCCAGCCGTTTCCACGACGAGATCCATGAGGACGACGAGATGCCGGCTACCGCGCCCGGACAGTCCGCCGGCGACCGGCCGAGGCCGAAGGGCGGTATGTGATGGCCGAGCCCACGTTCGCCGCTGAACCCTCCGAAATCGTGAAGAGCAGCAAGGAGCTGGCAGCTCTTGAGCTTCTTGGCAAGAAGATGGCTGCGAATCTCAAGGCAGGTTACGAGTACTACTTCGGCTGCTGGGGTCAGGAGGGGCAGGGGGACGATTTCGCCGACGCTGTGATTCCCGAGGTGAAGAAGGTGATGGAGGCCCTCGCGATGGCGGTCGAGGCCGTGGACGGGGTGATTAAAGGGCTGGTCAATTCTCTTGGAGCGGAGGCGGCGGCGATCCAGAAGCCGCAGGATACCGCGCTGAATGATATTCAGCAGCAGGGCGACGTAAGGCGTTGAGCGGTTTCTGATGGCGATCGACTTTCCGCCGGCTATGGCGGAGTTCATGGAGATCTGGCTGGGGGCGAATGTCGCTCGTGGCAATGAGGATCTGGGTTTTGACAGTCGTTTGCCGTATCAGGATCTGGCTGGGGATGTGCGGGAGTACCGTGCGCAGACTCAGCGGGTGTTGTCGTGGGCGAAGGATTCGCTGCCGCCTGCGATCGGGGATCAGTTCGCGCTGGCGTTGGGGCAGTTCGTATCCGATGGCGGGTTGGATCGGCTGACGGAGCTGGCGCAGGAGGCGGAGAAGGCCGCCGAGCAGCAGGTGGAGTATTCGCGTCGGCTTGCGGAGGCGAAGTACGAGCTCATCTGGGAGTTCGTGCTGATGAAGATCGAGCTGGCGGCGATCGCGGTGGAGGTGGTGTTTTCCGGGGGTGCGGCGGCTGCGCAGATTCCGTTGGTGGAGGCGCGTACGGCGTTGCGGATGATGCTGGTTCTGCAGCGTCTGTCGCGCAGGGTTCCGTTGGTGTCGACGACGGTGACGGAGGCGGTCGAGGAGGCGCTGACGTCGCTGGGTGCGCAGTTGACGTCGATGATCGCGCCGGATGATCCGGAGCGGAAGCGCAAGAGCCTGGACGGCAAGGAGATCGGGGTCTCGGCGTTCTTCGGTGCGGTGGCCGGTGCGGTGGGCGGGGCGTTGGGGCAGGCGGTTCAGGGGGCGTTGAAGGATGTCCTCAAGGACAAGCCGCAGTGGTTCAAGGAGGCGTTGCAGGTTCCGGAGGCCTTCGTCAACGAGGGTGCTGCGGAGGCGGTCGCGGAGTGGTTCGTCAAGGGTGTCGTGTATGGCAAGTGGGATGAGTTCAAGCCGGGTACGTTCGTGCAGGCCGGTATCAGTGGGGTGCTGTTCGAGGCTGCTGCCGATGCGACGGTCAAGGTCACGGATTTCCTGACGCACAAGTTCAACCAGGGCGCGGTCGGGGCGCAGCACAGCAATGATGCCGCCGATTTCCTGAAGAAGTTCTCCGCCGGCGGTGCTGTGGGCGGGGAGAAGCCTTCCGCGGTCTCGACCAGTTCCGGTGCGTTTGTGGCGGGGGTGGGTGTGATCGGTGGTGGCCCGGCGGTCAGCACGTCGTCCACCGTCCCCGACTCGGCTTCCTCCACCACCGGTTCGGAGACCGCCGTCTCCGCTGCCGTCTCCGCTGCCGTCTCGGACACCGGTGCTGTCTCCGACGCTGCTGCTGTCTCAAGTCCGGTGGTGGAGGAGGCTGGTGTCTCCGGTGGGCAGGCGGCCGGGGTGCTGCCCGGGGCGCTGCCCGCCGCGCAGAGGCCACTGACGGCTTCCACTGTGCCGTCCGCCGTGCAGGGCACCGGCACCGGCACGGGTGGTGGTGTCCCCACCGGGATAGCGCACAGCGAAGCCGATGCCTCCTCCGTCGTCCCGCCTGTCTCCTCCGTTCCCCCTGCCTCCTCCGTTCCCCCCGCCTCCTCCGTTCCCCCCGCCTCCTCCGTTCCCCCTGCCTCCTCGGTCCCCTCTGCTTCCTTCGACCCCTCTGCTTCCTTCGTGGGGGGCGCCGGTGTTCCTCCCGCCACGGAGCCTTCCTCGTCTTTCCCCGGCAACGTGGACAGTGACAGCTTCTCGGTCAGCGACGTCAGTGACTTCAGCGGTGACGCTTACATACCCTCTGATCTCAGTGAGGTCAGCGCCCTCAGTGATGTCGGTGACCCCAGCGACGTCGGTGATCTCGGTGACGTCGGTGAGGTCGACCGTGACGGGAGCTTGGACGGTACGGTCGGAGTGAACGGTGCGGGGCTCACTCCGTCCGCGTCCTCCGCCCTGTCTTCCTTCTCCGGTTTCTCCGGTTCCGGTCCCGGTTTTGCTGGGGACGGCTTCGACGACACCGCTCTGGAATCCGGCGAGTCCAGCGTCAGCGACAGCGACAGCGACGCAGGGTCGACGGCCAGTGACGACACGGCGATCACCGAGCCCGACACCATCGGTGCCGATACCGTCGGTGCCGGCAGTGGTGTGAAGGCTCCCTCGGCCGAGACCGTGGATGGTGGGCTGCCACTCGTCTCCAACGCACCGGTCGCACCCTCCGCCTTCCCCTCCACCACGGTTCCGGTCCAGCCACAGACCTTGGCCCAGGCTCCGGGCCAGGCGCAGGCGCAGGCCCAGGGCCCGGTACAGACGCCTGCCCAGCTTCAGACCCAGGGTCAGAACCAGACCCAGGGTCAGAACCAGACCCAGGGTCAGAACCAGTCCCAGGCTCCGGGGCAGGCGCCGGCCGATGTCATCGGCCAGAGCATGCTTGGTCAAAGCACGCCCGAGCAGGCCGCCGGTGCGATCCCGGGACGGCCGGACACCCAGCAGCAGACCACCGGCGCCACTGGCCAGACGGTTTCTGCCGCACCCCCCACCTCGGGTATCACGCCTTCGCTCCCTGGTGATCCGGCGCAGGGCCCGGCGGTGCAGACGCTCACTTCCGTCGAGCCCGGCCAGCCGGTGGAGTCGGATGGTGCGGTGGTGCCGGCGCCGGTCCCCACCATCAGCGCGGGCCCCACCGCCGCACCCGTTGCGAGCATGCCCGCCACCGGGGCCACACCTCCCGTTACCGCGGCATCCGAACCCGCTGTCGGTCCGCGGCAGTCCGTCCAGCCCGCCCCCGGCACCTTCCACACCCCGGTCTCCGTCTCCAGCGGAGCGTGGCCGGCCGTCGGCACGGCCGCCTCCTCCGTTTTCACCAGCGGCCCGTACAGCGTCCATGCCCAGCCCGTGGACAAGGTGCCCACCACCGCCGACGTCCCCGGCACCGTGAAGACCACCACATCCACACAGAACAACCTCTCTGCCCAGGTCCTCACGTCTCCTCAGGCTTCCACGTCCGCCCAGACCGCCACCGCTCCCGGGGCCGCCATCCCGGCATCCCGGCAGGGAGACGGTCCCACTCCCCGCCAGAGGGCTGCCTTCACCGCCCCCGGGGCCACCGGCCCGGGACGGTCGTGGCGGACACCACCGCGTGGCGGGCGGACCAGGAAGGACTGGGAGCACCCCCCGGCCGTCGTCAATCCGATCAGGGACTCCAGCACCGGTGAGCTCATCGGCGCGGTCTCCTTCAATGCCACCGATCTGGCCGAGCGCATGCCCCGCTACGGCAAGCTCTCCGGGCAGAAGCGGTTCCTGCAGTGGTGGATGGACGAGCAGGGCAAGAAGGTGAGCAGTTGGCAGGACCTGCCGCCTGAGATCGAGGGCTCGTTCTTCCTCGGCATGCACTACGACAAGGAGGGTTTCCGCGTCGAAGGGGCCGACGGCAAGACCCATGCGTTCAGTGCCGAGGAACTCGGCGAACTGCTCCAGGGAAACCCTGCCCTCGCGGATTTCACCGACATCACCCTGATCGCCTGCGAGTCCGGCCGTGACATCCCCGTCGGCGAGTACGGGGACAGGATCAACGCCGCGCAGATCATCGCCGACATCACCGGCAAGACGGTCCACGCCCCGACCGGCGAGTTCGCCTTCCGGAATGTGAACGGTACGCTGGGTGAGCGTCCTGTCATCCACCTTTCCCATACCAAGGACGGCACGAAGCCGGAGTTCCGCACCTTCCGTCCCTTCCAGCCTTCCTCCACTCCCCGGCCCGGCCCGGCCTCCGCTTCGCCCACCAGCGCGCCCGCCCATCCCCCGCTTGCGGGAGTGGACACGGCCCCGGATATTGCCTTCCCTCCTCCGAGTGCGTGGAACAGCCCTGGTAGTGGTGGCGAGGGCATCGCCGGGGGTGAGGTGCTGTCGGCGGAGCCCTCCCCCGAGTGGGTGGAGTTGCTCAAGGACGCGCTGGGTGTGCGGCCGGGTGAGGAGAACTTCGCCGCTTACCGTGATGGGCTGCGGGTTTTGGAGGTGGCGCGGGCTGCGGATGCGGTGTTCTCGCAGGAGCCGCTGGATGCCGGTGTGCTGGAGGCGATGGCTCGCTGGGTGCTTCATCTGCCGGATGGGCAGGAGGTCACCGGTGAGACTTACCGGGAGTTTTTCCAGGTGGTGGGGGAGGCCAAGGCTGCCGACCGGGCGGGGAGTGTGGCGGCGCTGGCGGCGTTCCATCTCGACAGGCATCTGGGGGTGTTCTCGGGGCCGGGTGAGGTGAGGACCCGCCGCGGGTCTCTGCCGGGACGCAACTGGACAGGGTCGGCGGTCGATCTCCTTGATCTGGACCAGGTCGGTTTTCTCTTCAGTGTTAAGCCGGAGCTGGAGCCGAAGCCGAAGCTGGAGCGGAAGGAGGCTCCGTGGGCCGGTGAGAACCCGTATGTGCTCCTGGCAGGCGGTGGTTACAGGGGTTTTTATGTGGTGGACAGGAACGGCAAGAGTCACTGGGTAGGGGCTGAGGAGCTGGCGGAGTTGCTCAGCCATGATCCTGCCATGCCGAAAGATGGCCCGGTGGTGTTCGTGGCGAGCGGGGCCGGATGGGACCTGGAGTTGCCCCGGCTGGTGGCCGACCGGTTGGCCAAGCGGCCGGGCGGCGGGGACTACACGGTGTGGGCCGCCAGCGGATACCTCTACTACTGGCAGGACCCGGAGACGGGGAACTTCCACGCGCTGCTGCACCGCCACAGCCCCGGGGAAGTTCCGATGGGTGACTGGATTCCCAGCAAGCCCGGATATGCCCTCCCGCCGGGCACGAAGCCGGGAACCTTCCGCACGATGGACGGCCGGGAATATTCCGACAGCCGTGTGGTGCAGTACCCGCTGCTCACCAAGGATGGCAAGAAGGTCCATGGGTGGGCCAGCTTTAACTCTAAAGAGACCGCTGAACGGGAGGATGGAGACCGTTATCTGTCCTCTGTGGAGAAGTGGTACCGGTACCGTCCGCATCTGGGTTCCGTGGGCCGTGCCCATGATCTGGAAGGTCCGAAGATCGGGTACTCGGTGTCCGCCCACGGCAGCGAAGAGGGCATCGCGCTGCAGTTGGATGACGGCACTTGTGTGGACGTGGATTACGAGGAGTTTGGCGAGTTCCTGAAGCGTGATCCTGGTCTCAGAGGGCTGGGCGAGGGAGAGGCTGTACAGCTAGTCGCCTGCGAGGCGGGGATGCGGATCCCGGAGGGCGATCCGCTGGTGGTGCCCCGCAAGAGCCAGAAGGTGGCCAACACAGCCGGTGTGGTGGTGCGGGCCATACCCGAGTCGCTTAGCGCCGAGTATCCAAACGGTGAGTATCCGGCGGCGCTGGCGTTGTGGAATCCCGCTGATGGTCCTGAGGTGTTTCCGCGATTGTTCTATCCCGAGCCGTCAGGGGCCGGGCTGCAAGAACTGGCTGAGCAGCACTTGCTTGTGAACGGTCTGTCGCCGGATCAGCCGCAGGAGCGGATGGTGCGGATGGTGCGTGCCGTCAATGAGATCTTCGGTGTCGATTCCACGTCTGATCCGCGGTTGCTGGAGGCGTTCGGGCGGCTGGAGCGGATGCGTCTGGCGGACGAGGACTATGCCGGGCAGGGGCGGGGTGGGCCGCTGACCTGGGCACTGCTGGAAGACATCGCCAGGCGATACGCGCAGCGGGACGGGGTGCCGGAGCCCGGTGAGGTGGTGGACGGCTGGCCGCTGCTTTCGGTGATGCGGGAGATGCTGGGCAAGGCACTGGCCGAGAAGGCCGGCACCCCGGGGATGACTCTCACCGAGTTCCTCAAGGACTCCAAGGACTCCAAGTCCTTTACTGGGCCCACCGATCTGCCCGCCGCTCTGGACCCCGCCGCCTGGGACGACGGACCCCCCGAAACCTGGGTGAATATACCGGGGAACGACGCCGAACAGCCTGGTGCGTCCGACGAGTCGGAGAGCCAGAGGGACGACACCGCTGGTGAGTGGGTGGGGCTGCTGGAGGGTGCGCTGGGTGTGCGGCCGGGTGATGTGCACTTCACCGATTACCGTGACGGGCTGCGGGTTCTGGAAGCGGTGCGGGCCGCGGATGCTGAGCTCTCCCAGGGGCCGCTGGGCGTGGGTGTGCTGGGGAAGCTGGTCCGCAGGGTGCTTCATCTGCCTGACGGGCAGGAGGTCAGCCCTGGGAGTTACCGGGAGTTGCTCCGGGTGGTGGGGGAGGCCAAGGCTGCCGACCGGGCGGGGAGTGTGGCGGCACTGGCCGCGTTCCACCTCGACAAGCACCTGGGGGTGTTCTCGGGATCGAGCGAGGTGAAGTCCCTCGGCGAGGGCCTTCTCCCGGGACGCAACTGGACAGGGCTGGCGGTCGATCCCCTTGATCTGGACCAGGTCGCTGTCATCACTAGTACCGAGCCGGAGTCGGAGCTGGAGCTGGAGGAGGCCAAGTGGGCTGGTAAGAACTCGTATGTGCTGCTTGCGGATGGTCACGACAAGGGTGTCGTCGTGTTGGACAAGACCGGCAAGGAGCACCGGGTGGGGGCTGAGGAGCTGGCGGAGCTGCTCAGTCATGATCCGGTCATGCCGGCGGGTGGTCCGGTGGCATTCCTGGTGAACAGGGCTGGGGCGGGTGGTCTGGAATTGCCCCGGGTGGTGGCCGACCGGCTGGCCAAGCGGCCGGGCGGCGGGGACTACACGGTGTGGGCCACCGACGGAGACCTCGGCTTCTGGCGCGACCCGGAGACGGAGAACGTCCACGTGCTGATGCTCCGTAGTCCTGATGCCCTTGCAGGCAGGTGGATTCCCAGCAAGCCCGGGTATGTCCCCCAGCCGGGGTTCTTCACCACGAAATATGGGGAGATGCTCCCCGACAGCCGTGTGATGCGATACACAGTGCTCACCAAGGACGGCATGAAAGTCCACGGCTGGGCCAGTCTGACCCCTGAGGAAGCCGCCGCGACGGCGGAATCGCTTTCCCTTTCTGCCGTGGGTCTTTATCGCCAGTTCCGCGATGACCTGTTCGCCCTGGGCCCTGCCCATGCTCTGGATGGTCCGGAAACTGGGTACGTGGTAATTGCGCACGGTAACTCGGAGAGCATGGCGATACAGCTGGATGATGGCGTCACGGCATGGGTGAATTACGAGGAGTTCGGCAAGTTCCTGAAGCGTGATCCAGGTCTCAGAGGGCTGGGCGAGGAGGAAGCCGTACACCTGCAAGTCTGCTTTGCGGGGTCGCGGGCTCCGGACAGTGATCCGCTGGTGGTGCCCCGTGGTGCTCAGAAGACGGCCAACGCCGCCGAGGTCATGGTGCGCGCCACGTCCACGAAGATCAGCACCGATGTTCCGTACGATGGCTCCCCGGCGGCGCTGATCTTGTCGAGCACCGCTGATTTCCCCGGTCAAGTTCCTGAAATGGTTCCGCGGTTGTTCTATCCCGAGCCGTCAGGGGCCGGGCTGCAGGAACTGGCCGATCAGCACCTGCGCTTGAACTACCTGCCGCCGGAGAACCGGCGGGAGCGGATGGTGCGGGTGGTGCGTGCCATCAGTGAAATTTTCGGTATCGGTCCTGAAGAGCGGTTGCTGGAGGCGTTCGGCCGGCTGGAGCGGATGCGTCTGGCGGACCCGGCCTATGCCAGGCAGGGGCTGGGTGGGCCGCTGACCTGGGCGCTGCTGGAGGACATCGCCAGGCGGTACGCGCAGCAGTACGAGCAGTGGCAGTCCGGCGCCCCGGAGGGCTGGCCGCTGCTTTCGGTGATGCGGGAGATGCTGGGCAAGGCACTGGCTGCGAAGGCCGGTGCTCCGGGGATGACTCTCACCGAGTTCCTCACGGAGTCCAAGGACTCCAAGTCCTTTGCCGGGCCCACCGATCTGCCCGCCGCCCTGGGCCCCGCCGCCTGGGACGACGGGCCCCCCGAAACCTGGGAGAAAGTCGAACCTGGGCCCGACCAGTCTTCGCCGGAGGAAGGTGCCGAGCAGCCTGGCCTGCCCGGTGAGCCGGAGAGCAAGGACGATGAGGTGCCGGCGTATCCGGAAGGGGGGTGGAACAGTCCTGGTAGTGGTGGTGACGGCATCACCGGGGGTGAGGTGCTGTCGGCGGAGCCCTCCCCCGAGTGGGTGGAGTTGCTGCAGGGTGCGCTGGGCGTACAGACGGACGATAAAGGTTTCCCCGGTTACCTTGACGGGTTGAAGGTCTTGGAGGCGGTGCGGCGCGCGGATGCCGAGCTTTCCCCGGGGCCGCTGGATGCCGGTGTGCTGGAGAAGATGGCTCGCGGGGTGCTTCATCTGCCTGACGGGCAGGAGGTCAGCCCTGGGAGTTACCGGAAGTTCTTCCGGGTGGTGGGGGAGGCCAAGGCTGCCGACCGGGCGGGGAGTGTGGCGGCGCTGGCCGCGTTCCACCTCGACAGGCACCTGGGAGTGTTCTCGGGGCCGGGCGAGGTGGGGACTATTGGCGAGCCTGTGCCGGGGCGCAACTGGCGTGCTGACGAGGAGGGGCCGGCTGTTCCTGCTGTGTCGGTGCCGCCGGGATTTGGTGGGGCGGATGTGCCGCTGCTGCGGGCTTTCGAGGCGGAGAGGACTTCCGCCGTCCCTGCGGGGGGTGGCCCGGGCTTGTTGGAGGCGATCAAGCAGGCTGTCGACGGGGGGTTGGCCGGTGACTCGTTCGATTTCCCCATGGTGTTGATGCGGGACGTGGAATTCAGCCGCCTGGTTGATGAAGGGCTTGAAGCGTTCGCGAGGAGCGGTAGCAGCAAGGAGTGGATGGACGAGGTCCGGCAGGCCCTGCTGGGCCGGGCTACTGCCCTGATCGGAGATGTGCGCGGCTGGATCGCTGAAGTCCTGGAGACGTCCGGGGGGACCAGTCCGTGGCAGTCCGATCGGCGGCTGGAGGCCGACGGAGAGCGCGAGGTGGAACTGCCCGCCGCCGCCATGAGACTGCTGGACTTCGACTCCCCGGAGGACCAGGAGCCCAGCCACTGGCTGGGCGAGCTCCAGACCCCCGTCGTCCTGCGTGCCGCCCCCGTCCCCTACCTTCCGGTCTCGTCTTCTCCTTCCATGGATTCTTCGGTGCTTCGGGGCACACGGGTTCCGGAGTTCGTGTCGCCCTCGGAGAACCCGGTGGGCAGGGAGGGGTGGTGGTCTCGTCGTGAGTGGGCGGCT
>NZ_JBNGGE010000053.1:0-48102 GCF_049975785.1 Streptomyces sp. WG7 | reverse complement strand
CCGCCCGGGGCGGTGTGGCCGACGGCCGGCGGGGCGTCGGGGAAGCGTGCGGAGGCGCGCGGTGGCGGGGGCGCCGGGTCGGTGCCGCGGGAGCCGGCGAGCCGGGAAGGCGGGTGGGGCGGCCGGGCGTCCCCGGAGCCGGCGAGCCGGGAAGGCGCGTGGGGCGGCCGGGCGTCCCCGGAGCCGCCGCCCTCCGTTGGTGCCCGGTCGTCCGGCGCGTCCGCGAGCCGCCGCACGCCCTGTCCGTGCGCCGGTCCGTCGCCCGTCGCCGGACGGCTGCCCGGAACGGCTTGGTTCTCCTCGGCGGAGGTGCCGCGGGTGTTCGGCTGCGGGGCCGTCGGGATCCGTCCGGCGGTGGGAGCCGACGTGACCGGAGAGCGTCGGTCCGCTTCGGTCATGCCGGTGCCGGGTGCCGCCGGTGCCTGTGCGGGACGGGGCGGGGCGGCCGGGTGGGGCGGTGCGGCGGGTCGGGGCGGCATGTCCGGACGGGCCGGCGTACCGGGGCGCGTGCCGGCGCCGGGCGGCACGTCGGGGGCGCGACGAGGGGGCGCGTCCGGACGGGGCGGCGGGGCGGCGTCCGGGACGGTGTCGGAGCGAGGCGCGGTCGAGGGGTGCGGGGGAAGGGAGGCGCGGCGTGCGTCCGTGCTCATGCACCCCCCGTTTCCTCGGGCCCGGGCCGTTCTCCGACGCGGGCCGGTGATGTGGTCTCCTGCCCCGGCCCGGCGCGGAACGATCCGTCCCGGGCACGCATACCCGCACGGGCCGACCGCCATCCCGGGGCGGACCCGAGGTCCCGCCGCCCAGGCCGTTCCGCCGTGCGTGCGCGTCACTCTACGGCGTGCCCCCGCCCGGCGGGGAACCAGTCCGCGTGCCCGTGGCATTGGCCCGGAACGTCCCCCTACCCTGCGGTAATCCCGTCTGGCAGGCTGCGTTCATGACTGCGCGCGCCGCCGACCGGGCCCGTTACGACCGGGCCACCGCCCACGTGGACGCCCCCGTGGCGATCGTGGACCTGGAGGCCTTCGACGCCAACGCGGACGACCTGGTCCGCCGGGCCGGCGGGAAGCCGATCCGGGTCGCCAGCAAGTCCGTACGCTGCCGGGCCCTGCTCGAACGGGCCCTGGCGAGGGACGGTTTCGCGGGCGTCATGTCGTTCACGCTGGCCGAGTCCCTGTGGCTGGCGCGCTCCGGATTCGGGGACGTCCTCCTCGCCTACCCGTCGGCGGACCGCGCCCGGTACGCGGAGCTGGCCGCCGATCCCGAGCTCGCCTCCGCGGTCACCGTGATGATCGACGACCCGGCGCAGCTGGACCTCATCGACGCGGCGCGCGACGGCGGCCGGGAAGTCGTCCGGGTCTGCCTGGAGTTGGACACGTCGCTGAGGCTGCTCGGAGGGCGGGTGCGGGTCGGGGCCCGGCGCTCCCCGCTGCACTCCCCCGCCCAGGTCGCCGACCTGGCCCGCGCGGTGGTCCGCCGGCCGGGGTTCGAGGTCGTCGGCATCATGGCGTACGAGGGCCATGTCGCCGGGGTCGGGGACGCGGTGGCCGGCCGGCCGCTGCGGTCGCGGGCGGTGCGGCTGATGCAGGCCGCCGCCCGCCGGGAACTCGCCGAGCGGCGTGCCGCGGTGGTGCGGGCGGTACGGGCCGTGGTGCCCGGCCTGGAGTTCGTCAACGGCGGCGGCACGGGCAGCGTGCAGCACACCGCGGCCGAGGACGCGGTCACGGAGATCGCCGCCGGGTCCGGGCTGTACACGCCGCGGCTCTTCGACAACTACACCTCGTTCCGCGGCCGTCCGGCGGCGCTGTTCGCACAGCCCGTCGTACGGCGGCCGGGGGTCGGGGTCGTGACCGTCCTCGGCGGCGGCTACCCGGCCTCCGGAGCGCCCGGCGCCGACCGGCTGCCGGTGCCGTACCTCCCCGAGGGGCTGCGCTACGACTCCCAGGAGGGTGCGGGCGAGGTGCAGACGCCGCTGCTCGGGTCGCCCGCCGACGACCTCCTCATCGGCGACAAGGTGTGGTTCCGGCACGCCAAGGCGGGTGAGCTGTGCGAGCGGTTCGACGCGCTGCACCTGGTGGAGGGGGACGCGGTGACGGCGACGGCGCCGACGTACCGGGGCGAGGGGCACACGTTCCTGTAGCCCGGCCCGGTCAGTCCGACGGGCCGATGCCGCTGCCCACACCGCCGTCGGTGGCGGCGTCGCCGACGGGCCGGATGCCCTTGGTGATCCTGTCCATGTCGTCGAGCGGCGGCCCGTCCTCGCCGGCGTCGAAGACGTAGCGGACGAGGATCGGGGACTCGGTGCCGACGGTGGAGGGGAACACCAGCGACTGCACGTAACCGCCGGGCCCCTCGGCCGTCGTCACCCGCCAGCGCACGTAGTAGCCGGCGCGTCCGGCGACCGCGACCGGCCCGGACGCCACCTCCTCGTGGGACTCGATGCCGCCGAAGGGCTTGTTGCCGATCAGGTCGCGGTCGTAGGCGTCGTCGGCCGCGTCCTCGACGTCCTGCTGGGCGATGGCCTTCGGGGAGGACTCGGCGTTCGCCGTGACCGTGCGGGAGATGACGAGACCGTGCCGGCACACGCCGCCGTCGGCGGGGCAGTCGTAGGTGCCGTCGGTGGTCATCATGACGTCGTCCTGGGTGACGTGCTTGGGCCGGACCCAGCCGTCCGGCAGCGGGAAGGTGATGCCGTTGAGCGGGTCCTCGACCACGGCCGGGGCGTCGGCGGAGGGTGCGGAGGGCGCCCGCGACGTGCTCGCCGGCGGCGGGCCGGTGGAAGCCGCCGTGGCCGGCGGGCCCTGTGCCCCGGTGCCGCCGCCGTCGTCCTCGCCGAGGACGAGAACGCCGGTGACGACGGCCGCGACCAGCACGGCCGCGGTGGCGACGAGGGCGACGGCCTTCCCCCGCCCGGTGCCACCGCCCGGCCGCCGCTGTGCCGGGCCGTCGCCCGTGAACAGCGGCACGGTCGACGGCCGGCCGGGCTGCGTCCCGTACGACGGCTGCTGCCGCAACGGCTGCTGATGTGGTGTCGGTTGCTGATGCGGTGTCGGCTGCGCCTGACGCGCCGGCTGCTGTACGGGATTCGGTTGTCGTACGGGCTGCTGGTGTGGGGGCGCGGGTGCCCCGTACCCGGCGGTCCCGGGTGGACGCCGGTGCTCCGTCCAGGCCGTGCCGTCCCACCAGCGTTCCTGGTACGGGGCCGACGGATCGCGGTACCAGCCGGGCGGCGGAGTCAGGCTCATTGCGGCACTGTAGGACGCCGCTCGCGGCCGGCTACAGCGGTGTGACGTACGCCCCGGAGATGCCGCCGTCCACCAGGAAGTCGGTGGCGTTCACGAAGGAGGAGTCGTCGCTGGCCAGGAACGCGACGGCGGCGGCGATCTCCTCGGCCTCGGCGAACCGTCCGACCGGAATGTGGACGAGGCGGCGTGCGGCCCGCTCCGGGTCCTTGGCGAACAGCTCCCGGAGAAGCGGGGTGTTGACGGGGCCGGGGCAGAGGGCGTTGACGCGGATGCCCTCCCGCGCGAACTGCACGCCCAGTTCACGCGACATGGCGAGGACGCCGCCCTTCGACGCGGTGTACGAGATCTGCGAGGTGGCCGCGCCCATCCTGGCCACGAAGGACGCGGTGTTGATGATGGACCCCCGGCCCTGGCGCCGCATGTAGGGGATGGCGGCCTTGCAGCACAGGTAGACGGAGGTGAGGTTGACCTCCTGGACGCGCTTCCACGCCTCCAGACCGGTCTCCAGGATCGAGTCGTCGTCGGGCGGCGAGATACCGGCGTTGTTGAAGGCGACATCGACACTGCCGTAGGTGTCGTACGCCGCCCTGAACAGCGCCTCGACCTGCTCGGGGTCGGTGACGTCGACCTTGACGAAGGTGCCGCCGGTCTCCTCCGCCACCGCCTCGCCCCGGGTCTCGTCCACGTCGCCGCAGACGACGTGCGCGCCCTCGGAGGCGAGCCGGCGGGACGCTGCGAGACCGATGCCGCTGCCCGCTCCGGTGACGACGGCGGTACGGCCGGCCAGACGGCGGCAGATGATGTCCTCGGTCATGAGTGGCTAGGCCTCCGTGCTCGACGAGACGTTGCTGATGAAGACGTTCTTGGTCTCGGTGAAGGCGGTCAGCGCGTCGGGGCCGAGTTCGCGGCCGAGGCCGGACTGCTCGAACCCGCCGAACGGCGTCCAGTAGCGGACGCTGGAGTGGGAGTTGACGGACAGGTTCCCGGCCCGGACCGCGTTCGACACGCGCAGGGCGCGGCCGACGTCCCGGGTCCACACCGAACCGGACAGGCCGTAGTCGGTGGCGTTGGCCAGGCGGATCGCGTCGGCCTCGTCCTCGAAGGGCAGGACGACGGCGACGGGCCCGAAGACCTCCTCGACGGCCACGCGCGCGTGCGCGTCGACACCGGTGAGGACCGTGGGCGGGAACCAGAAGCCGGGTCCGCCCTCGGGGGCCTTGCCGCGGATGCCGTCGGCGCCGTCGGGGACGTAGGAGCGGACCCGGTCCAGCTGGGCCCGGGAGATCAGCGGGCCCATGTCGGTGCGCTCGTCGGCCGGGTCGCCGACGCGGACGGACTCGACCGCGGGGGCGAGGAGGGCGAGGAAGCGGTCGTACACCGTGCGCTGGACGAGGATGCGGGTGCGGGCGCAGCAGTCCTGCCCGGAGTTGTCGAGGAAGGACATCGGTGTGGCGGCCGCGGCGGCCTCCACGTCCGCGTCGGCGAAGACGATGTTGGGGCTCTTGCCGCCGAGTTCGAGGGTGACGGGCTTGAGGAGGGCGGCGCCCTTGGCGGCCACCCGCCGGCCCACGGCCGTCGACCCGGTGAAGACGACCTTCGCGACGCCGGGGTGCCGGACGAGCGCGTCGCCCGCGACCGGCCCGTGCCCCGGCAGCACCTGGAACAGCCCCTCGGGAAGACCTGCCTCCAGGGCGAGTCCGGCCAGGCGCAGTGCGGTCAGCGGGGTCGTCTCGGCGGGCTTGAGGAGGACCGCGTTGCCCGCCGCCAGCGCCG
This sequence comes from Streptomyces sp. WG7, assembly GCF_049975785.1. NCBI lineage: Bacteria > Bacillati > Actinomycetota > Actinomycetes > Kitasatosporales > Streptomycetaceae > Streptomyces > Streptomyces sp. WG7. The sequence continues at coordinate 43,087 of NZ_JBNGGE010000053.1, read as the reverse complement.
GCGCGGTGCCCCAGGCGGCGATCGGCATCGGGAAGTTCCAGGGCGCGATGACGCCGACGACGCCGAGCGGTTCGAGGAACGTCACGTCCAGGCCGCCGGCGACCGGGATCTGCCGGCCGGTGAGCCGCTCCACGCCCCCGGCGGCGTAGTCGAGCAGGTCGCGGACGTTGCCGGCCTCCCAGCGGGCGTTGCCGATGGTGTGCCCGGCCTCCGTGACCTCCAGCCGGGCCAGTTCCTCCAGGTGCCCGTCGACGGCGGTGGCGAAGCGGCGCAGCAGCCGGGCGCGGTCGCCGGGGGCGAGCGCGGCCCAGGCGGTCTGCGCCCGCGCGGCCCGTACGACGGCGGCGTCCACGTCGGCCGCGGAGGCGGCGGGGACGGTGGCGACGAGCTCTTCGGTGGCGGGGTTCAGGACCCGCAGTCCGCCGGGCGGTTCCGATGACTCGGACATCTGATGCCTCACATGCGTTCGAAGGAGCGGCGCAGCTCCCAGTCCGTGACGGCGGCGGCGTAGGCGTCCAGTTCGACGCGCGCCATGTTGCGGTAGTGGGCGACGACCTCGTCCCCGAAGGCGGACTTGGCGAGGGTGCTGTTCTCCCAGAGCTCGGCGGCCTCGCGCAGCGTGGTGGGGACGTGTGCGAAACCGGCGGTGTAGGCGTTGCCGGCGCAGGGTTCCGGCAGTTCCAGACGCTGCTCGACGCCGTGCAGGCCGGCCGCGACCATGCCCGCCACCGCGAGGTACGGGTTGACGTCGCCGCCGGGGAGCCGGTTCTCGAAGCGGAGCGAGCGGCCGTGGCCGACGACGCGCAGGGCGCAGGTGCGGTTGTCGTGGCCCCAGGCGACGGCGGTCGGTGCGAAGGAGTCGGGCTGGAAGCGCTTGTACGAGTTGATGTGCGGGGCGTAGAGGAGGGAGAACTCGCGCAGCGCCACCAGCTGTCCGGCGAGGAAGTGCCGCATGACCTCGGACATGCCGTCCTGGTGGCCGCCGGCCATGACGCTGTTGCCGTCGGCGTCCGCGAGGGAGAGGTGGATGTGGCAGGAGTTGCCCTCGCGCTCGTTGTACTTGGCCATGAAGGTGAGGGACATGCCCTCCTGGGCGGCGATCTCCTTGGCGCCGGTCTTGTAGACCGCGTGCTGGTCGCAGGTGACCAGGGCCTCGTCGTAGCGGAAGGCGATCTCGTGCTGGCCGGGGTTGCACTCGCCCTTGGCGGACTCGACGGTGAGTCCGGCGCCGGCCATCTCGTTGCGGATGCGGCGCAGCAGGGGCTCGACGCGGCCGGTGCCGAGCACCGAGTAGTCGATGTTGTACTGGTTGGCCGGGGTCAGGCCGCGGTAGTTGGCGTCCCAGGCCTGTTCGTAGGTGTCCCGGAAGACGATGAACTCCAGCTCGGTGCCGACCTGCGCGGTCCAGCCGTGTCCGGCGAGGCGCTCCAGCTGGCGGCGCAGGATCTGCCGGGGGGCGGCGAGCACCGGGGAGCCGTCCTCCCAGGCGAGGTCGGCGACGACCAGCGCGGTGCCCTCGTGCCACGGCAGGCGGCGCAGGGTGGCCAGGTCGGGGTGCAGGGCGAAGTCGCCGTAGCCGCGGTCCCAGGAGGACATCGCGTATCCGCCGACGGTGTTCATGTCGGCGTCGACGGCGAGGAGGTAGTTGCAGCCCTCGGTGCCGTGCGTCAGGACCTCGTCGAGGAAGAAGCGCGCGGCGAACCGCTTGCCCTGGAGGCGTCCCTGCATGTCGGGAAAGGCCAGGACGACGGTGTCGAGGTCACCGGCGGCGACGAGGGCGTGCAGTTCCTCGACCCCGAGCGGGGGTGTGCGGTCTGGCACGGGGAGAGCCTCCTTCTGGCCGGGAGCCATAAGGTATGACCGGGAACCATTGCTTGGGAAGGGGGCGCGGCCGCATGCCGGAGGAAACCCGCGGGGGCGTGACGGACCGGCTCGTACCGGTGCTGCGGACGGTGCGGGCCGGCAACGGATTCGAGGAGGCGCTGGAGCAGATCCTGCAGATCGTCAGGCTGGGGCTGGTGTCCGAGGGCGAGCGGCTGCCGGCCGAGCGGGAGCTGGCGGAGCGGCTGGGGATCAGCCGGGTCACGCTGCGGGAGGTGCTGCGGGTGCTCCAGGACCAGGGGCTCGTGGAGGCCCGGCGCGGCCGGTACGGCGGAACGTTCGTGCTGCCCCGCGCGGACGCGGGCGGCCAGGACGAGCTGCGGCGCCGGGTCGCCGGGGTCGACATCGAGGACGTGCTGCGCTTCCGGGAGGTGCTGGAGGTGGGCGCGGCCGGGCTGTGCGCGGCGCACGGGCTGTCGGACGCGCGGGCGGCGCGGTTGCGCGAGGCGCTGGCCGGTACTCGGGACGCGCCGCTGGCCGAGTACCGGCGGCTGGACACGATGCTGCACCTCACCCTCGCGGAGCTCTGCGGCTCACCGTCCCTCGCGACGCAGTACGCGGCCGTCCGGGCCACCCTCAACGACCTGCTGGACTGCATCCCGCTGCTGGTGCGCAACCTGGAGCACTCCCAGCGGCAGCACACCGCGCTCGTGGCGGCCGTGCTCGACGGGGACGCGGACGGAGCGCGGCAGATCGCGCGGGAGCACTGCGCGGGGACGGCGGCGCTGCTGCGCGGGTTCCTGGCGTGAGGTTCCGGGCGCGACCCTGCCCCCGGCGGTGTCGCGCGGCAAAGGTACGAAGAGGATCCATTACCGAGGAGGTCGGATGGCGGACAGACCGCTGATCGGCGTCAGCACCTACCTGGAGCCCGGGGCGCGCTGGGGTGTGTGGGAGCTGGAGGCGGCGCTGCTGCCGGCCGGGTATCCGCGGCTCGTGCAGCGGGCGGGCGGACTCGCCGCGATGCTTCCGCCGGACGCGCCGGAGCACGCCGCCGCCACCGTCGCCCGCCTCGACGGGCTGGTGATCGCGGGCGGCCCGGACGTGGAGCCGGTCCGCTACGGCGCGGAACCCGGCCCGCGCACCGGCCCGCCCGCCCGGGCCCGGGACGCGTGGGAGCTGGCGCTCATCGAGGCGGCCCTGGGCGCGCGCGTGCCGCTGCTGGGCGTCTGCCGGGGCATGCAGTTGCTCAACGTCGCCCTGGGCGGCACCCTCGTCCAGCACATCGAGGGCCACGCCGAGGTGGTGGGCGTGTTCGGCGGCCACCCGGTCAAGCCGGTGCCGGGGACCCTGTACGCCGGTGTCGTGCCCGAGGAGATGTTCGTGCCGACGTACCACCACCAGGCGGTGGACCGGCTCGGCACGGGACTCGTGGCGTCGGCGCACGCGGCGGACGGCACCGTGGAGGCCCTGGAACTGCCCTCCGCCCCTGGCTGGGTCCTCGGCGTGCAGTGGCACCCGGAGATGGGCGAGGACGTACGGGTGATGCGGGCGCTGGTTCACGCGGCACGGTCGGAACTGTGCCGCCCCGCTCCGGCGATGGCACACGGCGGGCCAGGGTGATTCGTCGGGCCGATGCCGGCCGGCACGGGGTGGCCGAGAGGGCCGAGAGGGCCGAGAGGGCCGAGAGGGCCGAGAGGGCCGAGAGGGCCGAGAGGGCCGAGAGGGCCGAGAGGGCACCGGGCAGTGATCCGCCGGCGGCACACAGGGCCGGTGACCGCGGCAGCGGGCGCACGCGGGACCACACCCGCGGGCCCGCGGACCTCACGCCGCAACGCACGCGACCGGTCCGGCCCGAACCACCCCCCACTCCCCGCCCCGGTCACCCGCACCCGCGACCCGAACCGTCCCCACCCCCGCCGCGGGCATCCACACCCGCGCCCGCGGGACCACGCCCCCACCGCCCCCACCCGCACCCGCACCCGCACCCGCACCCGCACCCGCACCCGGCATGCTCGCCGAGGTCCCCTTGAGCAGTGTCGGCCCCGGACCCGCCCCGGCAGGCCTACGCCCGCGTCAGGGACAGCAGCCGCCGGGCCGGGCCCGTCGGGCGGTGTCCCGTGGGCCATACGGCCCGTAGGTCGCGGGCCAGCGCGACGTCCGCCACGGGCACGCTCACCAGGCGCCGGGTGGTGAGCTCCTCGCCGACGGCGAGTTCGCTGAGGACGGAGGGGCCGGCGCCGCCCACGGCCGCCGCCTTCACCGCCGTGGTCGACGACAGCTCGATCAGCGGGCGGGCCAGGCCGCCGAGGGCCGCGTCCAGGACCTGCCGGGTGCCCGAGCCCTTCTCCCGCAGGATCAGCGGGGTCGCCGCCAGCTCCGCCGCCGCGAGCGGGCGCCGGCGGCGCGCCCACGGGTGGCCCGGCGCGGTCACGACGATCAGCCGGTCATGGGCTATGACGGCGGAGTCGAGGCCCGCCGGGACGCTCACCCCCTCCACGAAGCCCAGGTCGGCCTCGCCGGACAGCAGGCGGTCCGCGACCGCCGCCGAGTTCCCGGCGAGCAGCGACACCGCCGTGTCCGGCAACTGGGTGCGCAGCGCGACCAGCCAGCCCGGCAGCAGGTACTCGGCGATCGTCATGCTCGCCGCCACCCGCAGCCTCGAGTCCCGCCGGTCCCGCAGCGCCTGCGCGCCCGCGTCGAACGCCTCGGCCGCCTCCACGATCCGGCGCGCCCAGTCCGTGACCAGCGCCCCGGCGTCGGTGAGCCGGGAACCGCGCGGGGAACGGTCCACCAGGGCCACCCCCAGCTGTCGTTCCATCGAGCGGATGCGGCTGCTGGCGGCCGGCTGGGTGATCCCCAGTTCGCGGGCCGCCCCGCCGAGGCTGCCCAGCCGTGCCACGGCCAGCAGCAGCTCCATCGCCCCGAGATCGGGCACCCGGTGCGCCAGCGAGCCCGCCGTGTGCCGCCCCGGTACGTCCTGTCCGCCCTCCGTGCCGCCCGCCCTGCCCGTACCGCCTGCGCTCCTGCTCATAACCCCAGCTTATGCCGTCATAGAGACATGATCCCTGGTCAGGGGCTTCGGCCGCCGAGACCCTGGACGCATGGTCACCGCAGCCCAGCCCCTGTCCCCTCCCGCCGTCCCGGCCCGACGCGTCCCGGCCGTCCGTCATCTCGGGCCCAACTGGTACGCCTGCGTCATGGGGACCGCCGTCGTCGGTACCGCGGGCGCCGCGCTCCCCTGGCTCGGGTCCGGGCCGCGCGCCGTCTGCACCGCGGTCTGGGCACTGTCCGTCGTCCTGCTGGCGGTCCTGCTGGTGGCCCGGTCCCTGCACTGGCTGCACCACCGCGACCAGGCCCGCGCCCATCTCCTCGACCCGGCGGCGGCCCCGTTCTACGGCTGTCTGTCGATGGCCCTGCTGGCCGTCGGCGGCGGCGCCGTGACCGTCGGGCGGGACTGGATCGGCGCCTGGGCCGCGGTCGCCCTGGACACCGTGCTGTTCACCGCCGGTACGGTCATCGGGCTCGCGGCGGCGGTCGCCGTGCCGTACCTGATGACCGTGCGGCACCGGATCGAGCCGGGGCAGGCCGGTCCGGTGTGGCTGCTGCCGCTCGTCGCGCCGATGGTGTCGGCGGCCGTCGGGCCGCTGCTGGTCCCGCACCTTCCGCCGGGACAGCCCCGGGAAACGCTGCTGCTCGCCTGTGTCGCGATGTTCGGGATGAGCCTGCTCGCGACCCTGGTGACGCTGCCGGTGATCTTCGGCCGGCTGCTCACCGGCGGCCCGCTGCCGCTCGCGCTCACCCCGTCGCTGTTCCTGGTGCTGGGCCCGCTGGGGCAGTCGACGACCGCCGTGGGGAAGTTCGCGGACGTGGCCCCCGGGGTCGTGCCAGGCCCGTACGCCGAGGGTTTCGCGGTCCTCGCCGTCCTGTACGGCGTGCCCGTCATGGGCTTCGCGCTGATGTGGCTGTGTCTCGCCACCGCGCACGTCGTACGGGCGCGGCGGGAGGGCATGGGCTTCTCGATGACGTGGTGGTCGTTCACCTTCCCGGTGGGCACCTGCGTCACCGGCGCCGAGGCGCTGGCCCGGCGCACGGGGCTCGCCGTCTACGACGGGCTCACCGTCGTCCTGTACGCCGTCCTCGTCGCCGCCTGGGCCGTCGCCGCCGTGCACACCGCGCGCGGCCTGGTCAGCGGCGCGCTGCTCGCAGGGCCGCGCCCAGCGCCCGGGGCGCCTCGGCCAGCGACGGCCCGTACCACGTGAGGTACCGCCCGTCGACGAGCGCGCAGGGCAGGCCGGGGAAGGCCTCCGGACCGTCGTCGGCGGTGAAGCGGTACGGCTCGTCCGGCAGGACCACGACGTCCGGGCGGGCCGCCCGCAGTTCCTCGACCGGGATCTTCGGGTAGCGCTCGGCGTGGGTGGCGTACAGGTGGTCGACGCCGAGGCGGGCCAGTACGTCGCCCGCGAAGGTGTCGCGGCCGAGCACCATCCAGGGCCTGCGCCAGATCGGGACGACGGCCGTGGCACGCGGCTCCGGGGGCGGCGGCAGGGCCGACCAGGCCGCCTCCGCCTCGTCCAGCCACCGGGGCCGGGACGGCGCTCCGCAGGCGGCCAGTACCCGGTCCAGCTCGGTGAGGGCCTGCGGCACGGTGCGGACCTCGGTCACGAGCACCTCGACGCCCGCCGCGCGCAGGGCGTCCAGGTCGGGGGCGCGGTTCTCCTCCTCGTTGGCGATCACCAGGTCGGGGCCGAGGGAGAGGATCCGCCCGGTCCGCGGGTTCTTCGTGCCGCCGACGCGTACGACGTCGAGGCCGGCCGGGTGCGTGCACCAGTCGGTGGCGCCGGCCAGGGCTCCCGGGACCGTACGGGCCACGGCCTCGGTCAGCGACGGCACGAGGGAGACGACCCTCATCGGACTCCCGCCCGGGTCCTCACCGGAGTCCCGCCCGGGCCCTCACCGGCGCGACCCGTCCCGTACCGCCTCGATGTGCTCGGCGACGGCCACCACGATCAGCCGGGTGTCGGGCACCGTGGCCCGCCAGCGGTGCCGCACCCCGCCGGTGAGGTACAGCGTGTCGCCGCGGCCCAGCCGGTAGGCGCGGCCCTCGGCCTCGATCTCCACGGCGCCCTCGGTCACGAACATCAACTGGTCGTTGCGGCACTGCAGTTCGCGGCCCGCGTCGTGGTCGCCGGTGAACTCGCTGGCGTGCATCTGGTGGTGTCCGCGCACCAGGGAGCGCACCTTGGGCGCCAGCTCCGGATCGGGTTCCTCGGCCCGGACCACATCCACACTGCACGCGGGGTCGGCGGCGGCGAGCAGCTCCACGGCGGTGGTGCGCAGGGCGTCGGCCACCTTCTCCAGGGAGCTCTGGCTGGGCCGCGCCCGGTCGTTCTCGATCTGGCTCAGGAAGGGCACGGACAGGCCGCTGCGCTCGGCCACGACGGCGAGGGTGAGCTCCAGGGCCCGGCGCCGCCGCCGTACGGCCGCGCCCACCCGGAGGTGCTGATCTTTGTGGTCGCCCATCGCTCCGGCTCCCTCCTTCACCCGTCGTACCGCCGCGGCGCCCCGGTCCGGTCGCCGTACTCCCGATGAGTTCTCGGACGAGACCTCTGATGGGTTCTCTGCACCCTACGCATGTTCGGCAAACCGTTTCACACGGCCGTCACGTCGACGTCACGGTGCGGTGGCCCCGAGCTCACGGTTCTCGCCATCGCGAGGCGCGCCGGTCCGCCGTATTGACGTCCTACCGGTTCAAGGCAGGGACGGCCCTCCATGTTCCCGTCGGCCACTGGAGCCCCGGTGGGACAAGGCTCGGGCAGGGGGTTGGCGCTCCGTGGTTGTCCGAATCCGTCCCCACCGTGTCCCCGGCCGTGGACGGCCCGAGGGGTGGGCCCGGACGCGCGCTGTCGGCAGACGCGTCCGGACCCACCCCTCGGGGCGGTCGGTACGGGAAGCCGTACCGGTGGTGAGCTACTGCGGGGTCATCCGGCGGACCATGTCCGGGTGCTCCTTCAGCCAGGCCGCCACGGCTTCCTCCTCCTGGCCCTGGCCGCGGTTCTTGATCTCCGCCTCCAGGCTGCCGAGCTCGTCCTCGCTCATGTGGAAGCCCTTGATCCACTCGGTGAGCTGCGGGTACTGCTCGGGGAACGCCTTGCTGGAGATGGTGCGGATGGTGTTGCCCTCACCGAAGGCCTTCTTGGGGTCCTTCAGCTTGGTCAGCTCGTACTCGCTGTACGCCCAGTGCGGCGACCAGAGCGTGACCGCGACCGGCTCCTTCTTGGCGAGGGCGCGCTTGAGCTCGGCCAGCATCGCCGGTGTGGAGCCGTCGACGACCTCGTACTCGTCCTCCAGGCCGTAGCCCGGCATGACCTCGTTCTTGAGCAGCTGCATCTCACCGGTGCCGGGCTCGATGCCGATGATCTTCCCGTCGAAGAGGTCGGCCTTGCCCTTGAGGTCCGCGAGGGACTTGACGTCCTTCACGTACGAGGGGACGGCGATCTCCAGGGAGGTCGGTTCGTACCAGGTGCCCAGGTCGGTGAGGTTGTTCTTGTTCTTCTCCCAGTAGTTGCTCTGGGCGTAGGGCAGCCAGGCGTCGAAGTTGAGGTCGAGGTCGCCGGAGGCCAGTCCGGTGTAGACCGGTCCGACGTCCATCTGCTTCAGGTTCAGCTCGTAGCCGCGCCGCTCCAGGACGTTCTTCCACAGGTGGGTGACGGCGACGCACTCGTCCCAGGGGAACCAGGCGACGTCCAGCGGGCGCTTGGCCTCGGCCGGCGTGGCGCCGGTGCCGCCCTGGACCGGGGCGAGCTTGTCGACGAGGCCCGGGTTGGCCTTCAGCCAGGTGCGGACGGCGTCCTGCTGGTTGCCCTTGCCGGCCGTGTTGATCTCGGCCTCGAGGCTGGTGAGCTGCTTCTCGGTCATCGAGAAGTCCTTGAGCCACTTGGCGACGGTGGGGTTGTCGCCGCCGAAGCCCTTGCGGGACAGCGTGTGCACGCCGTCGCCGGCGCCCCAGGCGCCCTTGGGGTCCTTGAGCTTCTTCAGGTCGAAGTCGTTGTACGCCCAGTGCGGGGACCAGAGCGTGACGACGATCGGCTCCTTCTTGCTCATCGCCCGCTTCAGCTCGGCCAGCATCGCCGGGGTGGAGCTGTCGACGACCTTGTACTCCTTGTCCAGGCCGTACTCCTTGAGGACCTTGCTCTTCAGCAGGGCCATCTCGCCGGCGCTGGACTCGATGCCGGTGATCTTCCCGTTGAACAGGCCGGCCTTGCCCTTGAGGTCAGCCAGCGAGTCGACGTCCTCCATGTAGGCGGGGACGGTCAGCTCCAGCGAGGTCTCGTCGTACCAGGAGCCGAGGTCGTCGAGGCGGTCGCCGTACTGCTTCCAGTACTGCTCGTGGGTGGTCGGCAGCCAGGAGTTGGTGACGATGTCGATGTCGCCCTGCGCCAGGGAGGTGTAGAGCGGCCCGGCGTCGAACTGCTTGGCCTCCACCTCGTAGCCGCGCTGTTCGAGGATCTCCTTCCACAGGAAGGTGGAGGCGATGCCCTCGTCCCAGGGGACGTAGCCGAGGCTGACCTTCTTGCCCTGGCCGACGTTCTTGCCGTCGGCGACGCTCTCGGAGTCGTCGGCGCCGCCGAAGACGCCCATGCCGCCGGCGACCAGGCCGAGGATCACGAGGCCGATGACGGCGACCTGGGGCTGGGGGCGGTAGGACCAGATCTTCAGGCCCTTGGCGGCGCGGGCCTTGGCGGCGGCGCGGCGGCCCAGCGGCGAGACGTGGGTGCCCAGCGCGCTGGTCATGCGGTCCAGGTAGATCGCCAGGATCACGATGGCGAGACCGGCCTCGGCGCCGAGGCCGACGTTGAGCTGGCCGATGGACTCCATGACGTCGCCGCCGAGGCCGCCGGTGCCGACCATGCCGGCGATCGCGGCCATGGACAGGCCGAGCATGATGACCTGGTTGACGCCCGCCATCACCGTGGGCAGCGCGAGCGGGAGCTGGACGCGCAGCAGGGTGTTGCGCGGAGTGGTGCCGAAGGCCTCGGCGGCCTCGACCAGTTCCTTGTCGACCTGGCGGATGCCCAGCTCGGTCATGCGCACGCCGGGGGCGAGCGCGAAGATCAGGGTGGCCACGATGCCCGGGGCGGAGCCGGTGCCGAAGAACAGGATCGCCGGGATGAGGTAGATCATCGCGGGCAGCGTCTGCATGAAGTCCAGGACCGGCCGGACGAACGCGCTCACCCGGTCGGAGCGGGCCGCCCAGATGCCCACCGGCACCGAGACGACCAGGGCGATGATCGTGGCGACCAGCAGGAGCGCCAGGGTCACCATCGAGTTCTCCCACAGACCGAGGGACTCGATGAAGGCGAACCCCGCGAAGGAGAGGACACCGGCGAGGGCGCCGCGCAGCCAGAAGGCCACCACGGCGAAGATACCGGCGAGCAGCAGCGGCTCGGGGGCCTGGAGGACGGCGTTGATGCCGTCGTAGGCGCCGGTGAAGACGCTCTTGAAGAAGGTGAAGAGCCAGGAGACGTTGTCGAGCAGCCAGTCGACGGTGCTGTTGACCCAGTCACCGAGGGGGATTCTAGGCACGGGACATCACCTTCTCGCCGCCCTTGTCCCGCGGGCTGTCGCAGACGCCGAGGACCGTGTCCTCGTCGTCGCCGAGGAAGCCGACGAGCCGCCGGGCCGGGACGACGCCGACCAGCCGCCGGTCGGTGTCGAGCACCGCCACCGAGTGGGTCACCCGGGCGCTGATCGCGCACAGCTCCGCGAACGTCGTGTCGGGCGTCGCGGTCTCGCAGCCGCAGTCGGCCTCGTCGCCGCGCACCTCCGTCTCCATGACGGAGCCCGCGGTGAGCACGCGGGAGCGGTCGACGTCGCGGGTGAAGGAGGCGACGTAGTCGTTGGCGGGGCGTATCAGGATGTCCTGCGCGGTGCCTATCTGCACGATCCGGCCGTCGCGCATCACGGCGATGCGGTCGCCCAGGCGCATGGCCTCGTTGAGGTCGTGGGTGATGAAGACGATGGTCTTCTTCAGGGTCTTCTGCAGGTCCAGCAGCTGGTCCTGCATGTCCCGGCGGATCAGCGGGTCGAGGGCGCTGAAGGACTCGTCCATCAGCAGCAGGTCGGCGTCCGTGGCGAGCGCGCGGGCCAGGCCGACGCGCTGCTGCATGCCGCCGGACAGCTCGTCGGGCCAGGACTTTTCCCAGCCGGCCAGGCCGCACAGGGCGAGCGCCTCGTCGGCGCGGCGTTCGCGCTCGGCGCGGGGCACGCCCTGCACTTCAAGACCGTAGGCGGCGTTGTCCCGGACACTGCGGTGCGGGAACAGCGCGAAGTGCTGGAAGACCATGCTGATCTGCTTGGAGCGGACCTCGCGCAGTCCGCGGTCGCTGAGCTCGGTCAGATCCTGTCCCCCGAAGCGGACGCGCCCGGCGGTCGGTTCCGACAGACCGTTGAGCATGCGCAGGAGCGTGGACTTGCCGGACCCGGACAGGCCCATGACCACGAAGATCTCGCCGGGCTCCACGGTGAAGGACGCGTCGATGACGGCGGCCGTGGTGCCGTCGGCGCGCAGTTCCTCCCGGTCGGCTCCCTGGCGCAGTCGTTCGACTGCCTGGTCCGGTTTTTTGCCGAAGACCTTGTACAGGTTTTCGGCCTCTAGCCTGGCTGACACGCTTACCTCTTGGATCGGGGGCAGGGACAGGGACGTGAAGACTCGTGACGCAGCTCGGTGAAACGACTCGGTGCGACGACTCGGTGGAACGACTCGTCGAGCGACCCGGTGTTGCGACTCAGCGTTACGAAGACTCGCTAACAGTTGAATGCATCAACCAGCTTCGGCCCGGAAGCGCGCCTGCCCTGATCACCCCGAACCAAACACAAGAGTGACCCAGTTCACACACCCTCCCTCATCCGTCCATGTGACCTGCGGCATGATGCGAGGCGTGACCGGACGACTGATGCTTCTCGACACCGCCTCCCTCTACTTCCGCGCCTACTTCGGCGTGCCGGACTCCGTGAAGGCCCCCGACGGAACGCCGGTGAACGCCGTCCGCGGACTCCTCGACTTCATCGACCGCCTGGTGAAGGACCACCGGCCCGACCACCTGGTCGCCTGCATGGACGCCGACTGGCGCCCGCGGTGGCGGGTGGAGCTGATCCCCACCTACAAGGCGCACCGCGTCGCCGAGGAGACCCCCGAGGGCCCGGACACCGAGGAGGTGCCCGACACGCTCTCGCCCCAGGTGCCGGTCATCGAGGCCGTCCTCGACGCCCTCGGCATCGCCCGCGTCGGCGTGGCCGGGTACGAGGCGGACGACGTCATCGGCACGTACACGGCGCGGGCGACCGGCCCGGTCGACATCGTCACCGGCGACCGGGACCTCTACCAGCTCGTCGACGACGCCCGCGGGGTGCGCGTGCTCTACCCGGTCAAGGGCGTCGGCACGCTCCACCTCACGGACGAGGCCGCACTGCGCGAGAAGTACGGCGTCGACGGCCGCGGGTACGCCGATCTGGCACTGCTGCGGGGAGACCCGAGCGACGGCCTGCCGGGCGTGGCGGGCATCGGCGAGAAGACGGCGGCCAAGCTGCTCGCCGAGTTCGGGGACCTGGCCGGGATCCAGGCGGCCGTCGACGACCCGAAGGCGAAGCTGACGCCCTCGCAGCGCAGGCGGCTGACCGAGGCCCGCCCGTATCTCGCGGTCGCCCCGAAGGTCGTCCGGGTCGCCGACGACGTGCCGCTGCCGGACGTCGCCACGGCGCTGCCCCACGCCCCGCGCGACGCGGCGGCGCTGGACGGACTGGCGGCCCGCTGGGGCCTGGGCGGATCACTGGAGCGACTGCTCACGACCCTCACCGCCTGAACCGGCCCGGCCGCACATCGCCGGGCGGGCGGTGCCCGCCCGGCGCTTCGGCACGCCGACGAGGGGAAGCCGTACCCTGCGCGACCCTGCGCGCGGGGGCCGGGTGTCCTCCCCTCCATGACGCGACAGGACGGGCGGGGATGCTAACTTAGGTATACCTAACTCAGGGAGCCCTCACGCAGGGAGCAGGGAGGCCGTCATGGCAGACCGTCCGGGACGCAAGCCGCGCAAGCCGCACAGCGCACAGGTCGTCCGCACCGAGCGGTTGACCCCGCACATGCAGCGCGTGGTGCTCGGCGGCGAGGGTCTCTCCGCATTCTCGGCGGACACCTGCACCGACCACTACGTGAAGCTGCTGTTCCCCGCCGGGGGCGCCACCTATCCGGAGCCCTTCGACATGGAGCGGATCCGCGAGGAGTTCCCGCGCGACCAGTGGCCGGTGACCAGGACGTACACGGTGCGCCACTGGGACGCCGAGCACCGCGAGCTGACGCTGGACTTCGTCATCCACGGCGACGAGGGTCTGGCCGGCCCCTGGGCGAGGCGCGTCCAGCCGGGCGAGACCGTCCGCTTCCTGGGCCCCGGCGGCGCCTACGCCCCCGACCCCGCCGCCGACTGGCACCTGCTCGCCGGTGACGAGAGCGCGCTGCCCGCGATCGCCCGGTCCCTGGAGGCGCTGCCCGACGGCGCCCGCGCCTTCGCCTTCATCGAGGTCGAGAGCGCCCAGGAGGAGCAGAAGATCGATTCCGACGCGGAGGTCGTCTGGCTGCACCGCGGCGACCGTCCGGTCGGCCGGGCCCTGATCGAGGCCCTGCGCGGCCTGGACTTCCCCGAAGGCCGGGTACACGCCTTCGTGCACGGCGAGGCGGCCTGCGTGAAGGAACTGCGGCGGCTGCTCCGGGTGGAGCGCGGGATCGCCCGCGAGGACCTCTCCATCTCCGGCTACTGGCGCCTCGGCCACAACGAGGACGGCTGGCAGGCCTCGAAGCAGGAGTGGAACGCACGCATCGAGGCGGAACAGGAAGGCGCCGCCCCCGCCGCGTAGCGCGGCGCGGCCGCCGGCTGGAACGGCACTCCGCCGCGCACGGACGAGCGGGGCCCGGCCCCGCGTGTCCGCACGCAGCGTCACGACGCCGTGGGGCCCCTCCGCAGGGCCGCACGCTCGCCGGGGCGTAGAGCGAGCCGGCGTTCGAGCGAGCCGGCGTTCGAGCGAGCCGGCGTTCGAGCGAGCCGGCGTCCCCGTCCCCGCCACACACGCCCAGCCCAGCCCGGCACCCGCACCGCGGCACCCACGCCTCGCCGGCCGTCCGTGCGGCGCGTCCGCCTCGCTCATCACGCCCGGTACGGCGCCACCCGTGCCCGGCGTCCCGCCCACCCGTGTGCGGTGCGCGCCCCGCGAAGCCGGCCCGCGCCTCAGTCCCCGCGTACCCGGGCGTGCAGGTGCATGTCGTGCCAGCCGTCGGAGTGGAGCAGGGCGCTGCGCTTCGTGCCCTCCAGGGCGAACCCGGTCTTTCCGGCGACCCGGCAGGAGGCCTCGTTGGCGACGGAGTGGGTGAGTTCCAGGCGCTGGAAGCCGATCTCGTCCAGGGCCCAGTGGGCGAGCGCGTTCGTGGCACGGGCGGCGACGCCCCGCCCCCGGGCCGCCGCTGTCGTCCAGTAGGCGACCTCGGCCACCCCGTCGCCGAGCAGCACCTGGCGCAGGGCCACCCGGCCGAGCAGCCGGTCGTCGCCCGCGTCGGCCACGGCCCACTGGACGTCCCGCTCGTCGGCCCAGCCCCGCTGCCACTCGGTGATCCAGCCGCGCACCTCCTCCTCGGAGTCGGCGGCGCGGATGTGCCACTGGTGCATCACCGGGTCCTGGAAGGCCGCGTGCACGGCGGGCGCGTCGTCGGTGCGCCACGGGCGCAGTACCAGCCCGTCTCCGGTGGGGAGCGTGGGCTGCGGGGTGCGGGAGAGGGTGCCCGCGGCGAGGACCGGGCGCGTCAGATAGGGCATGGGCGCATCCTGCCAACGGACCGGCCGGCGGCCCAGCGGTTTTCCCGGCGCCGGTCCGTCCTCGTACGCTGGCAGGCGATGAGACGCCGCACTCCTCCCCCGCCCTCACCCCTCCCGCAACGCGACGGCATCGACGCGGTCCGGGTGCGGCTGCCCGCGGCCGGGGGGCCGTGGTCCACGGTGCGCGAACACCTGAGGGAGCGGCTGTCCGGGGCGGGTGCCGGCGTCGTCGACGGCATGTTCGACGCCGGGCTGTTCGTCGGGGCGGACGGGCGGGCGGTGCCGTCGGACGCGCCGTACGAACCGGGGATGTTCGTGTGGTTCCACCGCGAACTGCCCGTCGAGGTACCGGTGCCCTTCCCCCTGGAGGTCGTGTACCGCGACGAGCACATCGTCGTCGCCGACAAACCGCACTTCCTGGCCACCACCCCGCGCGGCGGCCACGTCACCGAGACCGCGCTCGCCCGGCTCCGCCGGGAGCTGGGCGTCCCGGCGCTCGCCGCGGCGCACCGCCTCGACCGGCTCACCGCCGGACTGGTCCTGTTCACGGTGCGCCCCGAGGAGCGTGGCGCGTACCAGGGTCTGTTCCGCGACCGGCGGGTGCGCAAGGAGTACGAGGCCGTCGCCCCCCACGACCCCGCCCTCGCCCTGCCCCGGACCGTACGCAGCCGGATCCTCAAGGAACGCGGCGTGCTGGCCGCCCGGGAGACCGAGGGCGAGCCGAACGCCGTGAGCCGCGTCGAGCTGATCGGACACCGCCCCGGCCCGGACCTCGGACTGGGCCGGTACCGGCTGGTGCCCGCCACCGGCCAGACCCACCAGCTGCGCGTCCACATGACCGCGCTCGGCGTGCCGATCCTCGGCGACCCCCTCTACCCGGTGGTGACCGCCCCGGTGCCGGCCGGCGACTTCCGGCGCCCGCTGCAACTGCTCGCGCGGGAGCTGGGGTTCACCGATCCGGTCACGGGGCGGGAGCACCGCTTCCGCAGCGGGCGGTCCCTGGACGCCTGGGTGGCGTACGAGGACTGGGCCGGCCGTCAGTAGCCGCGCCACCAGAGCAGGAAGCGCTGCCAGGCACCGCGGGGACGGGGCTGCTCCGGTCCCGGTACCCGCTGGGGCTCCGCGGCCGTCACCGACACGGGCTCCGGCGGGGAGACCGGGACCTGCGGCTCGGGCCGGCTCTCCGGTCGCGGAATGCCGACGTGCCAGGCGGTGCGCTGCGCCGGGGCCGGGGCGTGGCTCGGCTGCTGCCTGATGTCCTGCTGCGCCCTGGGCTCGAACCGCACCGGCAGCTCCACCAGGTGCCGCGACGCGATCGACGACCGCCACCGCAGTTCGTCCTCGTCGCAGTCGAGCTGGACGTCCGGCAGCCGCATCAGCAGCGCGTCGATCCCGGCGTCGGCGATGGCCCGCCCGATGTCCTGGCCGGGGCACTCGTGCGGGCCGCCGCCGAAGGCGAGGTGGGCGCGGTTGCCCTCCATGCTCGCGGTCAGGTCGGGTCGGATGCGCGGATCGACGTTGCCCGGTGCGATGCCGAGCAGCAGCCCGTCGCCGGCCCGGATGCGCTGTCCGCCCAGTTCCGTCTCCTGCTTGGCGAAGTAGGCGAAGACGCTGCTGAACGGCGGCTCGTCCCACAGGGACTGCTCGACCGCCTCGGGCACGGTCATCTGACCGCCGCTGAGCTGGGCGCGGAAGCCCGGGTCGGTGAGGACCACGCGCAGCACGTTGCTGATGAGGTTGACGGTCGCCTCGTAGGCGGCGATGAGGACCACCCGCAGGTGCTCCCTGACCTCGTCGTCGGTGAGCCCGGCCGGGTGGGTGACGAGGCGGCCGGCGATGTCGTCCTCAGGCTTGGCCCGGCGGGCGGTGGCGAGGCGGCTCAGGGCGTCCATGACGTAGGCGTGGCTGGCGTTGGCCGTCTCGGTGCCCTTGAGCATGTCGCGGGCGGCCTCCACCATCCGGTCGTTGTACTCGTCCGGCATGCCGAGGAGATGGCACATCACGCCCATCGGCAGGTGCTCGGCGAACTGGCTGACGAGGTCGGCGCGGCCCGCCTCGCAGAACCGGTTGACGTGGCGCTGGGTGTACCGCTTGATGTGGCGACGCAGTTCCCGGTAGTCGATGTCGGCCATGGCACTGGTGACCGCGCCGCGCAGCCGCTTGTGCTCCTCGCCCTCGGCGTGGGAGCAGATGGGCTGCCAGGCGATGTGCGGCATGAGCGGGTGGTCCGGTTCGACCATGCCCTCGTTGAGCGGCGTCCAGATACGGCTGTCGCGGCAGAACTGGGCGGGCGTGCTCACCATGTGCAGGTTCTCGGCGTGCCCGAGGACCACCCACACCGGTACGTCGTCGTGGAGCAGCGCCGGCGCCACCGGACCGTGCTGCTCGCGCAGCTTCTCGTACAGCTCTTCCAGGTCGTCCGCCTCGTGCAGCCGGTGCAGTCCGCCCGGTCCGAGGCCGTGCGCGGGGCAGCCGGGAGGTGGTTCGAGCAGGGGGTCGCCCGTTCCGGTCAGGGAATGGCGTTCAGGCGTCACAGTGTCGCTCCGCAGCAGAAGTGTGGGTCAGGGGGTGGGTCGGCCGCGCCGGGTCAGGTGAGCGCGCCCTTCGAGGCGATGGAGTGCAGGAAGCGCATCAGCGTCATCAGGACGTCCCGGCTCGAGGCCCGGCGCCGCACGTCGCAGTCGAGGATGGGGATCTCCTCGGGCAGGTCGAGCGCGGTCCGCAGCTCCGCGACGGGGTAGCGGGGCGCGTCGGGGAAGGTGTTGACGGCGACGACGAAGGGCACGCCGCGCTCCTCCAGCCGCCCCATGACGTCGAAGCTGACCTCGAGGCGGCGGGTGTCGACGAGCACCACCGCGCCGAGTGCGCCCTCGAACAGGCCGTTCCACAGGAACCAGAAGCGCTCCTGGCCGGGCGTGCCGAAGAGGTACAGCACCAGTTGGTCGGTGATGCTGATGCGGCCGAAGTCCATGGCGACCGTGGTGGCCGTCTTGGAGGCGGAACCGAAGTTGTCGTCGACCCCGATACCGGCCTGGGTCATCGTCTCCTCGGTGGTCAGCGGTCTGATCTCGCTGACCGAGCCGACCATGGTGGTCTTGCCGACTCCGAAGCCGCCCACGATGACGATCTTCACGGCGGCCTCGGCCGTGTGCGGCAGCCGGTCCTCCGTCCGCGGGCCCGGGATCGTGTCAGAGTTTTTGAAGTCCATGCATCACCGCTTCGAGGAGGGTTCGGTCGGCGACCTTCTGGCGGACGATCGGGGCGCGGGCCTGCACCAGTTCCGTCGCCAGCAGGTCGGTGAGCAGTACGGTCACCACGCTGAACGGCAGGCTCAGGTAGGCCGACAGCTCGGCTACGGACAGGGGTGCGACGCACAGCCGCAGCAGGGCCGCCTGTTCCGGCGTGGCGGACACCGGCGGATCGGCGCGGGCCACGATCAGGGTGACCAGGTCGATGTCGGCGCGCTCGCCGCCGCCGTCCCCGCCGATGACGAACAGCCGCTCGGGGTTGGGGGTTCCGTCGTCCTTGGCGGGCTGTGCGGCACGGGTCGACGCGGCGGACGGCTCCTGCCCGGGAGATCGCCTCTGGCGCTGGGGAGGCGTCATACGGTCTGCCCGTTGCGCCGGGCCGGACTGGTGAGGTGGGGGCCGATCCGGGCGACCAGGTCGGCCATGCTGAGGCCCATCCGGCCGGGCTCGCAGCGGACGTCGGAGAGCACGGCGAGGTAGGCGTTGGGGCCGGCGGCCATCAGGTAGAAGTAGCCGCCGTTCATCTCGATGAGGACCATCTTCATCGCGCCGTCGCTGGTCGGGATCTCCTGGCTGACGGCGCTCGCCAGGCTCTGCAGGCCCGCGCAGGCCGCGGCGACCCGGTCGGCGGCGTCGGGGTCACCGGAGTAGCGGGCGATGCGCAGGCCGTCGGCGGAGAGCACCACGATCATCTCGATGCCCGGGACGCCGTCGTAGAGGTCCTGGAGCATCCAGTCGAACTTGCCTTGCTGCTCGATCACTTGAGGTTCCCCTCGTCGTCTGCCGGGGCGTGGGCCGGCTCGTTGCTGCTGGACTGCTGGTGGGCCTGGGTGCTGCCCGGGTGCTGCTTGAGGCCCTCCCAGAAGGCGCCGATGAAGTGCCCCGGCGGGAGCCCTTCGTCCTTCTTCGGCCCGGGTTCCGGGTCCGCGGCCGCCGGGAAGCCGTTGCGGGCGCGCTCGGCGGCCCGGCGGGCCTCGCGCTCGGCCTCCTCCCGCTCCCAGATCGCCTGTTCGGCGAGGCGCTGGCTGATCGGCATCTTGACCCGGCTGCGGCGCTGCGGGAGTCCGCCCGCCGTCCACTCGGTCACCTCGGGAACGTCGTCCTCCAGGGAGACCGTGTCCGGGATGCGGGGGCTGGTGGGACGGCGCTTCTTGGGCGTGCGCTCGGGTCCGGGGAGGGCGTCCGGGCCCGGGTGGGGGATCGACGCCGCGCCGATGCCGTGGGCGAGTCCGACTCCCGGCTCGGTGGTCATCATCTTGCTGGGCACGATGAGGATGGCCCGGACGCCGCCGTACGCGGAGGCCCGCAGCGACACGTCCATGCCGTACTGCGTGCACAGCCGGCCCACCACGGACAGGCCGAGACGCGGGTGCTGGGCGAGGTCCTGCACGTCGGTGCCGCGCTTGGCGTGCTCCAGCAGCCCCTCGATGCGGGCGCGGGACTCCTCGCTGAGGCTGACGCCGGCGTCCTCGATCTCGATGCAGACACCGCTCTGCACCTCGGTCGCGGTGACGTGGACCTTGGCTCCCGGCGGCGAGTACCGGGTGGCGTTGTCGAGGAGCTCCGCCGCGGCGTGGATGACCGGCTCGACCGCGGTGCCCTTGATGTTGACCTTGGCGATGGAGGCCAGGTTGATCCGGCGGTACTGGAGGATGCGGGACATGGCGCCGCGCAGCACGCTGTAGAGCGCCACCGGCTTGGGCCACTGGCGTCCGGGCCGGCCGCCGCCGATGACGGAGATCGAGTCGGCGAGGCGGCCGATCAGGGCGGTGCCGTGGTCGATGCGCAGGAGGTCGTCGAAGACCTCGGGGTTGCGTCCGTGGTCCTCCTCCATCTCGCGGAGTTCCTTGTTCTGCTGGTGGACGATCGCCTGGACGCGGCGGGCGATGTCGACGAAGGAACGCTCGGCGGATTCCCGCATGGAGTCCTGGTGGTCGACGATGTCGCAGATCATGCGGATCATCCGGCGCTGGGGCTCGCCGAGTTGGGTGTACGAGGGGTCGACCTCGCCGAGACGGCGCATCACCTCTTCGGGCGTGCTCCCCCGGCGCATGAAGTCCAGGATGTTGGGCAGGACTTCGCCGCCGAGCCAGACCATCTCCTCGTGGTGGCTCGCGGCCCGGCGTTCCAGATACGCGCTGTGACGGGCGTGCTCGGCGCGCAGGACCCGAAGCGCACGGCCGCGGCGTGCCGTCTCGGCCGCCGCGGCGATCACCAGCAGTGTGGCGACCGCACCGCACAGGCCGACGGCGAGCCGGGCCGGTTCCGCCACCACGGCGACGGCGGCCCCGGTGACCGCGGCCATCAGTATCGCCGGCATCAACAGGGTGCGCGCGTAGGGAAGTTCGCGGCGACCTGGAGGGGAATCAACACTCACCATGTAGGCCCTCTGGAAACGAATCGACTGGGATGGGGGAGCTTGCAGCGGGGTATCTCTGGGAGTTGTCGGGAGCTTCGGCGCATGGGGGAACAAGCGCGCGATTCCACCTCAACTCGGTGCGCTGCGGGCGAGCTTAGTCCGAGCGGATCATCGCCATGTCATATTCAGCAAGCACCTGAAACGGGCACCGGGACTGGAGTACCCTCGAACCCATTTGCACGTTCGGGAGTCATTCGAACGCATAGAGTAATGGCGAATGATGGTACGAAAATCACTCACCGTGATGAGGGAAAGAGACCCAGAGGCCACCTCGGAACGCACAGAGGCCCGGCGGGATCCCGCCGGGCCTCTGAGATGCGGAGTCTAGCTAGCCCACGGACGAGTAGGCGACCACTCCGCGCAGCAGTTCGTCGACCGCCTTGCGCGCGTTCTTCGGAACCGTCGAGCCCGCGGCGGCCGCGGCTGCCGAGATCTGGCCGAGGACGTCGATGACCTGCTTGCACCAGCGCACGAAGTCACCGGCGGGCATCTCCACCTCGCGCAGCACCTCGTCGAGGCCCTTGCCGGACGCCCACATGTACGCCGCCCAGGCGAAGCCGAGGTCGGGCTCGCGCTGGCCGACGCCCTCGGTCTGGCTGATCCGGAAGTCCTCCTCCAGGGCGTCGAGACGGCCCCAGATGCGGACCGTCTCACCGAGCGCCGCCTTGACCTTGCCGGAGGGCAGCTTCGGCGCCATCGCGTCGTCGGCGGCCCGGGACTCGTAGACCAGCGCGGAGACGCAGGCGGCGAGCTCGGCCGGGGAAAGGCCCTCCCAGACGCCCTCGCGCAGGCACTCGCTGGCGAGCAGGTCCAGCTCACCGTAGAGCCGGGCGAGGCGCTTGCCGTGCTCGGTGACCTCGTCGCCGCGCAGGTAGTCCAGCTCGGTCAGCAGCGCCACGATCCGGTCGAAGGTCCGGGCGATGGTGTTCGTCCGGCCCTCGATCCGGCGCTCCAGCTGGGAGGTGTCGCGCAGCAGCCGGTGGTAGCGCTCGGCCCAGCGGGCGTGGTCCTCGCGGTCGTCGCAGCCGTGGCAGGGGTGGGCTCGGATGTCCTTGCGCAGCCGGGCGATCTCCCGGTCGTCGGCTGCCTGGGAACGCTTCTTGCGGGCGCGCTCCGGCGGGATGTGCCCGGCCTTGGTGCGCAGCGCGGAGGCGAGGTCGCGGCGGGACTGGGGCGAGCGCGGGTTGAAGGCCTTCGGGATGCGCATGCGCTCCAGCGCCTCGACCGGAACCGGAAAGTCCATCGACGCCAGCCGCTTGACCTGCCGCTCGGCGGTCAGCACCAGCGGGCGGGGCCCGTCGTGGTGCTCGAAGCCGCGGTGGCCGTTGGACCGCCCGGCGGGCAGTCCCGGGTCCAGCACCAGGGCGAGGCCGGCGTACTTGCCCGTCGGCACGTGGATGACGTCGCCGGGCTTCAGCTTCTCCAGCGCCACGGCGGCCTCGGCGCGCCGCTGGCTGGCGCCCTGCCGGGCCAGCTCGGTCTCCCGGTCCTTCAGCTCGCGGCGCAGTCGCGCGTACTCCTCGAAGTCTCCGAGGTGGCAGGTCATGGAGGCCTTGTAACCCTCGAGCCCCTCCTCGTTGCGCTGCACCTGCCGGGATATGCCGACGACCGACTTGTCCGCCTGGAACTGCGCGAAGGAGGTCTCCAGCAGCTCCCGGGAGCGGTGCCGGCCGAACTGCTCGACCAGGTTGACCGCCATGTTGTACGACGGCTTGAAGCTGGAGCGCAGCGGGTACGTGCGCGTGCCGGCCAGTCCCGCGAGGTGCTCGGGGTTCATGCCGCGCTGCCACAGCACGACGGCGTGGCCCTCGACGTCGATGCCGCGCCGGCCGGCCCGGCCGGTGAGCTGGGTGTACTCACCGGGCGTGATGTCGGCGTGCTGCTCGCCGTTCCACTTGACGAGCTTCTCCAGCACCACCGAGCGGGCGGGCATGTTGATACCGAGGGCGAGGGTCTCGGTCGCGAAGACGGCCTTGACCAGCCCGCGTACGAACAGCTCCTCGACGACCTCCTTGAACGTCGGCAGCATGCCCGCGTGATGGGCGGCGATGCCGCGCTCCAGCCCCTCCAGCCACTCGTAGTAGCCCAGGACGTGCAGGTCCTCGGTGGGGATGGAGGCCGTGCGCTCCTCGACCAGGGAACGCACCCGTTCCCGCGCGTTCTCGTCGTTGAGCCTGAGCCCGGCGTACAGGCACTGCTGGACCGCCGCCTCGCAGGCGGCACGGCTGAAGATGAAGGTGATCGCGGGCAGCAGCCCCTCGGAGTCGAGCCGCTCGATGACCTCGGGCCGGCCCGGTGTCCAGACACGGGAGCGCTGTCTGCGCTCGCGCTCCCGGTCGGCCTCCTTCATGGCACGGCCGCGCCTGCGGTCCTGGTAGGACGGGCGGCTCGCCTCCAGGCGCGCCATGCGCGTCAGGTCCGGGTTGACGGCCTTCCGGTGCCCCTCCCCCTCCTCGAACAGGTCGTACATCCGGCGCCCGGCCAGCACGTGCTGGAACAGCGGCACGGGCCGGTGCTCGGAGACGATCACCTGGGTGTCACCGCGCACGGTATCGAGCCAGTCGCCGAACTCCTCCGCGTTCGACACGGTCGCCGACAGTGACACCAGGGTCACCGATTCGGGGAGGTGGATGATCACTTCCTCCCACACGGCGCCGCGGAAGCGGTCGGAGAGGTAGTGCACCTCGTCCATGACCACGTGACCGAGGCCGAGGAGGGTCTGGGAGCCGGCGTAGAGCATGTTCCGCAGGACCTCGGTGGTCATCACGACCACCGGGGCGTCGGAGTTCACGCTGTTGTCGCCGGTGAGCAGGCCCACCTTGTCCGTGCCGTAGCGGCGGCACAGGTCGGCGTACTTCTGGTTCGACAGCGCCTTGATGGGTGTCGTGTAGAAGCACTTCCTGCCCTGCTGGAGGGCGAGGTGGACGGCGAACTCGCCGACGATCGTCTTGCCGGAACCGGTGGGCGCGGCCACCAGCACACCCTTGCCCGCCTCGAGCGCCTGGCAGGCCTCGATCTGGAAGGGGTCGAGGCCGAAGTCGTACATCTCGCGGAAGGAGGCGAGCGCGGTGGCCTGCTCGGCAGCGCGCCGGCGTGCTGCCGCGTACCGCTCGGCCGGTGAGAGATCCTCTGTCATCGTGCTTTCGAGCGTACCCGGCCGCGCTGACAACAGGACGATCATTATCGGGATCGGCCCCGTGGGGGCTCCGTGAGGGCGTGCGCGGGGCGGCGACGCGTGCCGTCACCGCCCCGTCGTGCCTCAGGTCACGTCGTCGTAGCCGTTGACCCGGTCCTTCGTCGTCTGCTCGGGCAGGGCGCGGGCGGCGGTCACGGGTTCGATCTCGCCGATGTCCTCGGGGGTGAGGTCCAGCTCGGACGCTTCGTCGTCGTCCGGCATCAGTGCCTCCCGGCGGCCCCTGCGGCGGTCGTTCAGCAGGGAGATGCCGACCGCGACGAAGTACAGGACCCAGATAGGTCCGGCCAGCCAGAGCATGGTCAGCGGGTCCGTGCTCGGCGTGGCGATGGCCGAGAACAGGGTGATACCCATGATCATGGCGCGCCACCAGCCGAGCATCCGCTTGCCGGTCAGCGCCCCGGTGAAGTTGAGCATCACCAGCAGCAGCGGCAGCTCGAAGGAGAGACCGAAGACGATGACCATGCGCGTCACGAGGTCGAGCAGGTCATCCAGCGGCAGCAGGTTGTCGACTTCGTACGGTGTGAACTCGATCAGCACCTTGGCGGTGGTGGGCAGCACCACGTAGGCGAAGTAGGCGCCGAACAGGAACAGCGGGGCACCGGTGGCGACGAACGCGTAGGCGTACTTCTTCTCGTTGCGGTGCAGTCCGGGGGCGACGAACGCCCACAGCTGGTAGAGCCAGACCGGCGAGGCGAACACGATACCGGCCATCAGGGACACCTTCAGCGCCAGCGTGAAGGGACCGAGCAGACCGTTGATCGTGATCTGCGCGCACGGGTCCGTGTCGGCCTTCGACTTCGCCAGCTCTTCGAACGACTTCGCACAGCCGACCGAGTCGAGGACCGGGTCGGTGAAGAAGTTGATGATGTCGTTGTAGAAGAAGGCGGCGGCGACGGTGACGGCGACGATGGCCAGCAGCGCCTTCGCGAGCCGGTTGCGGAGCTCACGAAGGTGCTCCGCGAGGGGCATCCGCCCCTCGGGGTCCCTCTCCTTGTTGCGGGCAGGCTTCAGCAACCCACGTTCCCATCTCGTGCGGCGGGCCGGAGGTCACCGGCCCTGTGTCAGCGCTTGGTCGTGTCCGTCGGCTCGGCGACCGGCCGGGAGCTGGTCACATCGCCGGGGGCGGCCTGGATGGTGCGCTGCGCCGCGGCCTGCTCGGGGTTGTTGGGCGGGTCGGCGGGAGCGGCGTCGTCGGACTTGCTCTCGCTCTTCATCGCCTTGGCCTCGCTCTTGAGGATGCGCGCCGACTTGCCGAGCGACCGCGCCATGTCCGGAAGCTTCTTCGCGCCGAACAGCAGGATGATGACGACGAGGATGAGAATGATCTCGGGGGCGCCGAGCCTTCCGAACATAAGTCTTTACCTTCTCACCGAGGCGGCTGGGTGGGGGTGCTGTCCGATCGGTCGGACATGCGTCCGATCGATCGTCTTGTGCAGCGATCGTAACGCTCAGGGGTAAACGTGAGGCAATCCCCGTGCGTACTCCCGTCCGCGGCCGGGCCTCGTTTTCCGGGCCGCGACCAGCAGCGTACCTTCAGGGACGTGTGGGGTGACAGGGCGAAGTGCCCCATAACGCAACTCACACGGATCCGGCGGGTCACGTGCGAAGATCGGCGGCGGCCTTCAGGCGTTCACAGTGCGTCCACGGCGCGTGCGGCGCTCGCGGTCGCGCGCTCCAGGTCCTCCGCCGCCCGGCTGATCCGGTCGGCGGAGTCCGTCACCTGCCGGCCCAGGCGCCGCGCCTCCACGAACACCTTCACGGCGCACACCGCGAGAACGACGAGACCCAGGAAACCCACGGCAACCGCAAACATCGGCCAGAACATGAAGCCGAGCCTAGACCGTCCCGCGGACCGGTCCCGAACGCCGGTCCCGGACGCCGCTCCTAGACAGTGGAGTGCAGCCGAAGGGTCCTGACCCCGCCGCCGGTGAGCAGCTCCACGACCCGCTCCCCCGCCGGCTTGCGGACGGCGGACCCGCACTCGGGACAGGTGAACGAGTAGAACGTCGTACGGCTCGTGGCCCCGATGGCGAGGCGCAGGGCGCTCGCGGCGAGCTCGAAGCGGCCCCGGCAGTCCGGGCAGCCCGCCTTGAACACGACCGGGGACACACGGCGCATGCCGGCGAACGCGGACGCCGCCGTCATACCCGGCGCACCTGGTCCCGCGGGCTCGCTCACAGTCCTCGCTCCTGCCTGTCGTGCCGCGCCCCGCCCGGCGCGCCGGCCGCCTCGATGCCGTCGTACGCCGCCAGCGCCTCGCGGGCCGCCTGCCGGGCGCTGCCGGCGAGCTCGGGCGGGGAGACGATCCGGCCGTCGCGCCCGAGCCGCAGCGCCAGCCGCCGCAGGGACGCGGGGTCGGGGGTGCGCAGGGTGATGCGCAGTCCGCCGTCGGGAAGCTCGTCCGCGCTGTCGTGCGGGTAGTACTCGGCGACCCAGCGCCCGCCCGGGCCGACCTCCACGACGACCTCCGGGTCCTCGGCGGCAGGCTGCACCAGCCCCTCCGACAGGTCCCGCAGCTCCACCTCGGGCGGCGCGGACGGCTCGTCCAGGATGCGGATCTCGGCAACGCGGTCGAGGCGGAAGGTGCGCCGGGCCTCGGAGCGGCGGCACCAGGCCTCCACGTACGTGTGTCCGACGCTGACCAGGCGGATGGGGTCGATCTCGCGCTCGGTGACCTCGTCGCGGGCCGGTGAGTAGTAGCGGATCCACAGCCGGCGGCGTTCCGAGATGGCCCGGTCGACGTCGGCGAAGACGCCGCCCTCGGACTCGAAGGTGACGGACAGGCGCGAACTGGCGCCTGCGGCCTCCCCCGCCGAGGTCTCCACCTTGGCGGTCGCCCGCAGCAGCGCCTGCCGGTCGCTCTCGCGCAGGCCGGGCAGGGTCGCCACGGCACGGGCGGCGACGAGCAGCGCCGTGGCCTCGTCGGCGGCGAGCCGCAGCGGCTCGGCGGCGTCCGCGCCGAGGGCGGCGGGATTGTGCCACCAGATGCGCTCGCCGTCGGTGTCGATGTCGAGCAGGTCGCCGCCGCGGAAGCTGGTGCCGCACATGGGCAGCACGTCGAGGTCGGAGACCAGCTCGTCCTCGGTGATACCGAAGGCGCGCGCGACGTCCTCGACCCGGGCCCCCGGGCGCTCACGCAGATACGTCACCAGGGACAGCATCCGTCGGGTCTGGTCGATGGCGTTCACTGGCCTGACCGGTTTGCCTGCCACAGTGTTGTCCGCTCCCCCTCAGCCCTTGGCCACGGCACGCAGCCGGTCCACCACGTCCGCACGCAACTCCGCGGGCTCCAGCACCACCACGTCCGGCCCGAACTCGACCAGCCAGGCGTCCAGGCCGTGCCCGTACGGAATCTCCAACTCGTCCCAGCCGTCCCCGAGTTCCCGGACCCCGGTGGCCTTCGCCCGAAGGGGGTACCCGGCGCCCGTGCGCAGCCGGATCAGCGCGGAACGGTCGGCGGTCTCCCCCGCCCAGCTCGCGACCGTCTCCCGGACGGTGACGACGTCGGGCACGGGAGCGGTGAACCGGGCGCCGCGCGAGCGCACCTTCCCCGTGATCCGGGACAGCCGGAAGACCCGTTCGGCACCGCGGTCGCGGTCGAAGCCGGCCAGGTACCAGTGGCCGCGCCAGCACTCCAGCGCCCACGGTTCGACATGCCGGGGCTCGGGCTGTGCGGCGTTGGCCTTGCGGTACTCGAAGACGACCGGCCGCCGGTCGCGGCAGGCCAGCATCAGCGGCTCGAAGGCGGCCTCGTGCACGGGGATGCGCGGCTCCAGCGCGCTGTGCGCCTCGTACGGGTCGACGTCCTCGGGCAGTCCGGCCGCGCGCAGCTTCTGCAGCGCGCCGCTCGCGGCACCGGCCAGCCGGGCCTGCTGCCACACCTTGGCGGCGAGCCCGAGCGCGGCGGCCTCCTCGGCGTCCAGGGTGATGGGCGGCAGGCGGTTGCTGTCACGGCGGGCCAGATAACCGACCTCGCCGTCGAGGCTCTCGACGGTCTCGATGACCAGCCCGAGCTCCCGCAGGTCGTCCTTGTCCCGCTCGAACATGCGGTTGAAGGAGTCGTCGGAGCCCGCCGCTCCCTGGCCGGGCCTGGAGGCCTCGACATACGCCTCGATGGAATCACGCAGCTCACGCTTGCTGAGTGGCCGCCGCGTCCCGAGCAGACACAGCGCCAGGTTCATCAGCCGCTCGGCCTTGGCAATGGCCATCGACGCCCTTCTCCCTATGGTGCTTACGACGGATGACCGTACCGCCCCGCGGCGGCCCGGCAAAAGCCGAGGGCCCATGCCCGGACGGGGATGGGCCCTCGGTGACCGGCTCCGATCGGAGGTCGATCAGACTTCGATCAGACTTCGATCAGACGCCGAGCAGGTCGACCACGAAGATCAGCGTCTCGCCCGGCTGGATGGCCGGGGTCGGGCTCTGGTCGCCGTAGGCGAGGTGGGCCGGGACGGTCAGCTGGCGACGGCCACCGACCTTCATGCCCTGCACGCCCCGGTCCCAGCCCGCGATGACGCGGCCGCCACCGAGCGGGAAGCGGAACGGCGTACCACGGTTCCAGCTGGCGTCGAACTCCTCGCCCGTGCTGAAGGCCACGCCCACGTAGTGGACGGTCACGGTCTGACCGGCCTCGGCAACCGGGCCGTCACCCTCCCAGATGTCCTTGATCTCGAGGTCCGCCGGGGGCTCCCCGCCAGGGAAGTCGACCTCGGGCTTGTCGATGCTCACGTGTTCAGCTCCTGCTTGTCTGCGAAAAGGCAACGGCCCAAGTCTTACATTTCCGAGGCGTCACATCTTCGCCAGGATGTCGACGGAGAAGACCAGCGTGGAGTCCTTCTCGATGCCGCTGCCCTGCGGCGGGCTGTCTCCGTAGCCCAGGTCCGGCGGGATGACGATGAGGACGCGGCTGCCGACCTTCTTGCCGGTCAGGCCCTGCGACCAGCCCTTGACGACCTGCTCGAGCGAGAACGACGTCAGCTGCTTCCTGCCGTACGTCGAGTCGAACTCCTTGCCACCGTCCCAGACCACACCCTTGTACTGCACGAGCACGCTGTCCTGGGCGCCGACCTCCACGCCGTCGCCCTCCAGGACGTACTCCGCGACGAGCTTCTTCGGCGCGTCGGCCTTGGGTACGTCGATGGCGGGCGCCTTGCCGTCGGTGTTGGTGCCGACCTTGGGCAGGGCCGCGTCGTCCTGGGGGACTTCCTTGCCCTTGGCGGAGCTCCTGGCGTTGAAGGTGTCCCGCACGTCGACCACGAACACCAGCGTGTCGGAGCCCGCGATGCCCGCCTGCTCGTTGCCCTGCTCTCCGTACCCCCAGGTGGGCGGCACGGAGAACTGGACGCGACTGCCGGTCTTCTTACCGGTGAGGGCGTACCGCCAGCCGTCGATGATGCTGCCCTGGGCCAGCTGGATGACCAGCGGGGCCTTGCGGTCGTAGGAGTTGTCGAAGACCTTCGCGCTCTCCCAGATCTGGCCCAGGTAGTTCACCGACACGAAGTCGTTCTCGGCGACGGCCTTGCCGCCACCGGCGATGACCGTCTTCACCGCGAGGTCCTTGGAGGGCTCGCCACTGCCCTTGGCCACGGTCGGCTTCTCGTCGAACTTCGTCCCCGCGGTGATCGCCGGCAGCGGACCGTCGACGATCTTCGGCGCGGGCGGTCCGGACGTGGCCGACGCCTCCGGCGTCGCACTGTCGCCGGCGTCGCCCGAGCCGGAGTCCTCGTCACCGCATGCGGCGAGTGTGACCAGTCCGGCTGGGACTGCGATGAGAAGTGAGCGTCGGCGCACGGTGGGGGCCTCGTATCGGTATCGGTCCTGCTTGACGAAGTGCGCGCAACTCTACGGCGTGAGAAGGGCACCGTACGGCTAACGTACGGTGCCCGTGTGGCGTTCCGCCGCTCGTGCGGAAACGCGTGTCTCACCTCGCCCGGCTCACATCCCGGCGATCAGCTTCTCCACCCGGTCGTCCACCGAACGGAACGGGTCCTTGCACAACACGGTCCGCTGGGCCTGGTCGTTGAGCTTGAGATGGACCCAGTCGACGGTGAAGTCCCGGCGCTGTTCCTGGGCCCGGCGGATGAAGTCGCCACGCAGCCGGGCCCGAGTGGTCTGCGGCGGAACGGACTTGCCCTCGAAGATCTTCAGGTCGTTCGCGACCCGCGCGGCCTGGCCCTTCTTCTCGAGCAGGTAGTACAGGCCACGACGGCGGTGGATGTCGTGGTAGGCGAGGTCTATCTGCGCGACCCGCGGATGCGACATGGTCATGTTGTGCTTGGCCCGGTACCGCTCCAGGAGCTTGTACTTCATGACCCAGTCGATCTCGGTGTCGATGCGGTCGAGGTCCTCCGCCTCGATCGCCTCCAGCGTGCGGCCCCACAACTCCAGCACCCGCTCGACGGTGCCGGTGCGGATACCGCGGCGCTCACAGAAGTCCACGGCCTTCTCGTAGTACTCCCGCTGCACCTCCAGCGCGGACGCCTCCCGACCGCTCGCCAGGCGCACCTTCCGACGCCCGGTGATGTCGTGACTCACCTCGCGGATCGCCCGGATCGGGTTCTCCAGGGTGAGGTCGCGCATCACCGTGCCCGCCTCGATCATGCGCAGCACCAGGTCGGTGGCGCCGACCTTGAGCAGCATGGTCGTCTCGGACATGTTCGAGTCGCCCACGATGACGTGCAGGCGCCGGTAGCGCTCGGCGTCGGCGTGCGGCTCGTCGCGCGTGTTGATGATGGGCCGGGAGCGGGTGGTCGCCGAGGAGACGCCCTCCCAGATGTGCTCGGCCCGCTGGCTGACGCAGTACACCGCACCGCGCGGCGTCTGCAGCACCTTGCCGGCACCGCACAGCAGTTGCCTGGTCACCAGGAACGGAATAAGGATGTCCGCGAGCCGCGAGAACTCCCCGTGCCGGGCCACCAGGTAATTCTCGTGGCAGCCGTAGGAGTTGCCCGCGGAGTCGGTGTTGTTCTTGAAGAGGTAGACGTCGCCCGCGATTCCCTCCTCGTGCAGGCGTCGTTCGGCGTCCACCAGGAGTCCTTCGAGAATGCGCTCGCCCGCCTTGTCGTGGGTGACGAGTTCGATCACGTTGTCACATTCGGGTGTGGCGTATTCCGGATGCGATCCCACGTCGAGATAGAGGCGGGCCCCGTTGCGCAGAAAGACATTGCTGCTGCGGCCCCATGACACGACACGGCGGAAGAGGTACCGCGCCACCTCGTCAGGCGACAGGCGGCGCTGTCCCCTGAACGTGCACGTGACGCCGTACTCGTTCTCCAGCCCGAAAATGCGGCGGTCCATGACTGAACATTACGCCTGATGACCCGAACTGAAACGGGGTTCGACGGCACGGTTCGGATCATTTTCCGATGAAGCCGCAACCACCGCCTGCCGGGCGGGAACTGCGAGGACCCGGCCGGTGCACGCCAGGACGAGCAGGGACACCACCCCGGCCGCCCCGGGCACGGCGAACCCCCACAGCGCCCCGCCGTGCTCCACGACCGGCCCCGCCAGGCCCGTACCCACCGAGGCCCCCACCGTGAACGTCGTCACCAGCCACGAGAACGCCTCCGTCACCGTCCCCCGCGGTGCGTGCAGATCGACCAGAACGAACGCACAGGCGATGCACGGCGCCAGGAACACACCCGCGAGCACGGTCAGCAGGACCATGGCGACCGCACCCGGCATCAGCATCAGCGGCAGGTAACACACCGCCAGCAGGGCCACGAGCACCCGCAGTCGCCGCGCGGGCTCACCGGCCCACCGCCGGGCCCCGTACACGGCCCCACCGATCAGCGCGCCGAGCCCCAGAGCGGCCATCAGCCAGCCGTAGACGGCGTCCCCGCCGTGCTCGTCGGCATACGGCACGGAGGCGACGGTGATGGATCCGAGCGCCATCCCGATGAACAGGAAGGCCCCCAGCAGCACCAGCAGCCCGGACGAACGCAGCGCGCCCAGCCAGTGCGCCTCGCGCGGCGCCGACCGCCACGCGCGCGAGGGGGGCGACACCACCACGGACAGGGCCCCCAGCACACCCACCGCGTTCAGCACCAGCAGGGCCACCAGCGGCGACCAGAGCGAGACGCACACCGTCACGAGCAGCGGCCCGACGGTGAACATGACCTCCTGCGCGATGGCGTCCATGGCGTACGCCGTGTGCACCTGGTCCTCCTTGCGGAGCACACTCGGCCACAGCGCCCGCAGCCCGCCCTCCAGCGGCGGCGTGAACAGACCCGCGGCTCCCACCGCCGCGTACGCGAGCGCGACCGTCCCGGTGCCCGCGAAGGCGAACACGGCCATGGCCAGCCCCGACAGCACGGCGGCCGGCAACTGCACCCGCGGCTGCCCGTACAGGTCCACGAGCCGCCCCAGCACCGGCTGACCCACGGCGTTGGCGACTCCGTACACGGCGGCCAGCGCTCCCGCGAGGCTGTACGACCCTCCCTCGGCCCGCACGAACAGCACGATCGCGATCGGCGCGGTGGCGTTGGGCAGCCGCCCCACGAGCGTGCCGACGAGCAACCGGACGGCATGCCGCGCCCGAAGAATGTCCAGGTACCCGGCGACCACGACCCACCCCTTCCGCTGAACCATCCAATGAGGTTTTACGTATAACTTCCGCCGCCATACGTACCATGTCGCCTGTTCACGAGTCCAGAAGAAAGCGCAGGCGAACGGTGGCACGAGGCAGCACCCGCCCCACGAGCCGGGACGTCGCCCAGGCCGCCGGCGTCTCCCAGGCCGCGGTCTCCCTGGTCCTCGGCGACAAGTGGCGCGGCCGCGTCTCGGAGCCCACGGCCCAGCGGGTCCGCGAGGCCGCGCACGCACTCGGCTACCGCCCCAACCTCGCCGCCCGCAACCTCCGCCTCGGCCGCACCCGCACGGTGCTGCTGGTCGTCCCCGCCCTGACCACGGAGTTCTTCGCGGAGGTCTACACGGGCGCCGCGCGCGTGGCCGCCCAGCACGGCTTCGGAGTGGTCCTCTACCCCTCCCCCGAGGGCGTCGGCCCGGCCCGGGACCCCTTCGCCTCCGCCCAAGCCGCCCTGGACGGCGTCATCGCCTCCTCCATGGCCGCCGACGCACTCACCGCGATCCGGGGCGACCAGCTCCCCCTGGTCATGCTGGACAGCGACCCGGAAGGCAGTCTCGGCGCCGCGACGGTCAACCTGGACATCGCCGACGGCATCCGCCAGGTCGCGCAGCACCTGCTCTCCCTGGGCCACCGCCGCTTCCTCCACCTCGCGGCGGACGTCCCGTCCTGGACCTTCGAGATCCGCGCCCGCGAACTGTCGGCAAGACTGGCCGCCGCCCCCGGCACCGACCTGCGCACCGCCTACGCCCCCATCTCCATCGAGGGTGCCCTGACCGCCACGGAAGCCGCACTCGCCGCCCCCGGGCCCCGGCCCACGGCACTGGTCTGCGACGACGACAAACTCGCGGCCGGCGCCTACAAGGCCGCCCGGCGCGCCGGACTCCGCATCCCCGACGACCTCTCGATCACCGGCCTCGACGACCTCGGCCTCGCCACGGCCATCGACCCCGAACTGACGACCGTCCGCCTCGACGCGGAACTCTTCGGCGAACGCGGCATGCGGGCCCTGCTCGCGGTCATGGAAGGACAGCCGCCCCAGGCGGGCGACATCCCCGTCCACCTGGTCGTACGAGGCTCCACGGCACCGCCCCCCGAAAACTGAACGGCACCGGGGCCCATGGCACCCGGCGCCGCTCGAAGGCTCTCGCGCAGCGACCGCCCGCTACTCCTCGCCCTCGTCTCCGTCCTCGTCCGGCAGGGGCAGGTCCTCGGCACCCGCGCCCGCATCCAGCAGCCGCGACAGCTGACCCCCCACGATCCGCTTGAACTTCCGCTTCTGCGGACGCGTACGGTCCAGCACCGCGACCTCCAGCCGCTCCGCCGGAATCTCCCGCTCACTGCCGTTCGTGTCACGGGACAACGCCTGCACCGCCAGCTTGAGCGCCTCGGCCAGCGTCATACCGTCCCGGTGCCGCTGGTCCAGGTACCCACTGATCTGCTCCGCGTTGCCCCCGACCGCGACCGAACCGTGCTCGTCCACGATCGAACCGTCGTGCGGCAACCGGTAGATCTGGTCGTTCTCAGGGCTGTCACCGACCTCGGCGACGACCAGCTCCACCTCGTACGGCTTCTCGGCCTGGCTGGAGAAGATCGTGCCCAGCGTCTGGGCGTAGACGTTGGCCAGCCCCCGCGCCGTCACATCGTCACGGTCGTACGTGTAACCGCGCAGGTCGGCATAGCGCACCCCGCCGATCCGCAGGTTCTCGTACTCGTTGTACTTGCCGGCGGCCGCGAAGCCGATCCGGTCGTAGATCTCACTGAACTTGTGCAGCGCACGGGACGGGTTCTCGCCGACGAACACGATGCCGTCGGCGTACTGCAGCACGACCAGGCTGCGGCCACGGGCGATGCCCTTGCGGGCGTACTCCGCCCGGTCCGCCATCGCCTGCTGGGGTGAGACATAGAACGGCGTCGACACCGGTTATCCGTCCCTTTCTGAAGAGGTCACTGAACCACCTGACAACACGACCGACCGCGCCCGCTACAGCAGCGCGGCCCGCGGGCCCTCGGGCTGCTCGAGCCGCCGCTCCAGCACCGCGCGGGCCAGCTCCGCACCCTCGTCGTCGCTCAGCCGGCGGAAGCCGTCCTCGGTGATCACAGTGATGATCGGGTAGATCCGGCGCGCGACATCGGGACCACCGGTCGCCGAGTCGTCGTCCGCCGCGTCGTACAGCGCCTGCACCACGAGCGTCGTGGCCTGCTCCTCGGTCAGGTCCTCACGGAACAGCTTCTTCATCGCGCCACGGGCGAAGATCGAGCCCGACCCGGTGGTCGCGTAGCTCTGCTCCTCGGACCGCCCGCCCGTCACGTCGTACGAGAAGATGCGCCCCCTGCCCCGGTCCACGTCGTACCCGGCGAACAGCGGCACCACGGCCAGACCCTGCATCGCCATGCCCAGGTTGGACCGGATCATCGTGGACAGGCGGTTCGCCTTGCCCTCCAGGGAGAGCTGCGCGCCCTCGACCTTCTCGAAGTGCTCCAGCTCCAGCTGGAACAGCTTCACCATCTCCACGGCCAGACCCGCCGTACCGGCGATGCCCACCGCCGAGTACTCGTCCGCCGGGAAGACCTTCTCGATGTCCCGCTGGGCGATCATGTTGCCCATCGTGGCCCGCCGGTCACCGGCGAGAACGACACCGCCGGGGAACGTCACCGCCACGATCGTGGTGCCGTGCGGCGCCTCGACGACACCCTGCACCGGCGGCAGCTGCCGGTTGCCCGGGAGCATCTCCGGCTGGTGCTCACCGAGGAAGTCCATGAAGGATGAGGACCCGGGCGTCAGGAAGGCAGCTGGTAGACGCCCGGTGCTACGAGTGTTGGCTTCCACGAAGTTCCCTCCAGGTAGGCGGCAGCCCGACGAACAGCGTCGGGATCGTCTCCCAACTTGCCGATGGCCGAATTACAGTTGAAGCACAGTACGCCACGGACCTTACCCGTCTTGTGGCAGTGATCCACGTGCACGGCCGGAGCCTTCAGACAGATCACGCAGAGGCCCATCTGAGAGGCGACCATCGCGTCCCGCTCGGCTTCGGTGAGGCCGTAATGGCGCTTCAGATGTCCGGCACGTCCCTCAACGGCCCGGCACGCCTTGCAACGAGTGGATAGCCCATCCGACGCGGTCGCATTGCGGTGCCACTCGCTCCAGGGTTTGACCTCGCCACATTTGATGCAGAGCTTGTGACCTTCAGGCACTTCCACCGTGGGGCGCACCTTCCGACCCAAGGCCTGCTGCCGCGCCCGATGGTAGTCCGACGCACAATCTCGGCAGTGATGCTGCAGGCCGTCCAGGTTCGACCGCTTGCGGGCGAAGTCTGCGCGCGGCTTGTAGTCGCCACACCGCACGCAGCGCTTCGCGTCACCTTCCGTTTTCAACCCACGCCCCCCCATTACCTTCGATTCGAAGGCTATTCGCCACCCTTCTGAACGAACGACCTCACGAAGTCCTCGGCGTTCTCCTCCAAGACATCGTCAATCTCGTCCAGAACGGAGTCCACGTCGTCGTTCAGCTTCTCTTGGCGCTCCTTGAGGTCCTCGGAAGCCTGCGCGTCCTGCGCCTGCTCCTCGACCTCCTCGGTGGAACGTGTGGCCTTCTGCTGGCCGCCGCCGGTGTCCTTGGTCGCCATAACCCTCACCCCGCTCGGTTCGCCCGACACAGTTGCTCGGTCAAGATCAGACCCTACAAGCCGGGTCCGACATCGGCCCCGCGTTTCTCCAACGAACGGGGGCCCTCTCGATGGTTCCCGGACCGGGTGGGTT
Organism: Streptomyces sp. WG7; assembly: GCF_049975785.1. NCBI lineage: Bacteria > Bacillati > Actinomycetota > Actinomycetes > Kitasatosporales > Streptomycetaceae > Streptomyces > Streptomyces sp. WG7. The sequence continues at coordinate 7,206 of NZ_JBNGGE010000053.1, read as the reverse complement.
TCCACCCTGTCCGGCGGTCTCCTCCGTGTACCCGCTCGGCCCGCCTACCCGCCGGCCAGGACCTTGACCAGGTCTTCCGCGGTGCGGCAGCGGTCCAGGAGCTCCTTGACGTGATTACGCGTTCCGCGAAGCGGTTCCAGGGTTGGCACCCGCTGCAGCGAGTCCCGTCCCGGCAGATCGAAGATCACCGAGTCCCAGGAGGCCGCCGCGACGTCGTCCGCGTACTGCTCCAGGCAGCGCCCGCGGAAGTACGCGCGGGTGTCCTCCGGCGGCTTCGTACGGGCCCGCTCGACCTCTGTCTCGTCCAGCAGCCGCTTGATGCGGCCGCGACTCACGAGGCGGTTGTACAGGCCCTTGGCGGGCCGTACGTCGGCGTACTGGAGGTCCACGAGGTGCAGCCGGGCCGCGTCCCAGTCCAGGTCGTCACGGCGCCGGTAGCCCTCCATGAGCTCCCGCTTGGCGACCCAGTCCAGTTCGCCGGCCAGGCTCATCGGATCGTTCTCGAGCCGGTTGAGGGTGTCCTCCCAGCGGCCCAGGACGTCCTTGGTCTGGTCGTCGGCGTCCGCGCCGTACCGTTCCTCCACGTACTTGCGGGCCAGCTCGTAGTACTCCATCTGGAGCTGCACCGCGGTGAGCGTGCGCCCGCTGCGGAGGGTGACCAGTCGTTTCAGGGACGGGTCGTGCGAGACCTGGTGCAGGGTGCGGACCGGCTGGTCCACGGCCAGGTCGACGGCGATGAACCCGTCCTCGATCATCGAGAGGACCAGGGCCGTGGTGCCCAGCTTCAGATAGGTCGAGATCTCCGACAGGTTGGCGTCGCCGATGATCACGTGCAGCCGCCGGTACTTCTCGGCGTCCGCGTGCGGTTCGTCGCGCGTGTTGATGATGGGCCGCTTCAGCGTGGTCTCCAGGCCCACCTCGACCTCGAAGTAGTCCGCGCGCTGGCTGAGCTGGAAGCCGTGCTCGTGGCCGTCCTGGCCGATGCCGACGCGGCCGGCACCGGTGAAGACCTGGCGGGAGACGAAGAACGGCGTCAGGTGGCGCACGATGTCCGAGAAGGCGGTCTCCCGCTTCATCAGGTAGTTCTCGTGGGTGCCGTAGGAGGCTCCCTTGTTGTCGGTGTTGTTCTTGTAGAGGTGGATCGGCTGGGCCCCGGGCAGCTGGGCGGCCCGTTCGGCGGCCTCGGCCATGATCCGTTCGCCGGCCTTGTCCCACAGCACCGCGTCCCGCGGGTTGGTGACCTCCGGAGCGCTGTACTCGGGGTGGGCGTGGTCGACGTAGAGCCGTGCTCCGTTGGTGAGGATCACGTTGGCGAGGCCGATGTCCTCGTCGGTGAGCTGGCTGGAGTCGGCGGCCTCGCGGGCGAGGTCGAAGCCTCGCGCGTCCCGCAGCGGGTTCTCCTCCTCGAAGTCCCAGCGGGCCCGGCGGGCCCGGTGCATCGCCGCCGCGTAGGCGTTGACGATCTGGGACGAGGTGAGCATGGCATTGGCGTTCGGGTGGCCGGGGACGGAGATCCCGTACTCCGTCTCGATGCCCATTACTCGCCGTACGGTCATGCGGCCCTCCTTGCCCGGCGGCGCCCGTCGTGGGTGCCGCTCAAGTACCGCTGGCGCTCCGATGCGTGTGCGGTGCCCGTCCCCGCACTGCGCGACTCGGCGGTACGGAAGAGCCTAGAACGCCTTTGCGCTGGTGGGGAGATCATTTGCGGCATTGCCTTGCTCCAGTCGGGGCTCCGGAAAACAGTCGGCTGCGGGTACCCGCTGAGGGCACCCGCAGCCGCCCCGCCTTTTACAGGTATTGACCGGTGTTGGCCACCGTGTCGATGGAGCGTCCGGTGTCGGCGCCCTGCTTTCCGGTGACGAGCGTACGGATGTACACGATGCGCTCGCCCTTCTTTCCGGAGATGCGGGCCCAGTCGTCCGGGTTGGTGGTGTTGGGCAGGTCCTCGTTCTCCTTGAACTCGTCCACGCAGGCCTGGAGGAGGTGGGAGACGCGGAGGCCTTTCTGGTTCTTCTCGAGGAAGTCCTTGATCGCCATTTTCTTGGCGCGGCCCACGATGTTCTCGATCATGGCGCCGGAATTGAAGTCCTTGAAGTAGAGGACTTCCTTGTCGCCGTTGGCGTAGGTGACCTCCAGGAAGCGGTTCTCCTCGGATTCGGCGTACATCTGTTCCACCGCCGTCTGGATCATGCTCTGGACGGTGGCTGCCTTGTCCTTCTCGTGTTCCGTGAGGTCGTCCACGTGGAGGGGGAGGCGTTCGGTGAGGTACTTGCCGAAGATGTCCTTGGCCGCTTCGGCGTCCGGGCGCTCGATCTTGATCTTCACGTCGAGCCGGCCGGGCCGGAGGATGGCGGGGTCGATCATGTCCTCGCGGTTGGAGGCGCCGATGACGACCACGTTCTGCAGGCCCTCCACGCCGTCGATCTCGGCGAGCAGCTGCGGGACGATGGTGTTCTCCACGTCCGAGCTGACGCCGGAGCCGCGGGTGCGGAAGAGGGATTCCATCTCGTCGAAGAAGACGATGACGGGGGTGCCCTCGCTGGCCTTCTCGCGGGCCCGCTGGAAGACGAGGCGGATCTGCCGCTCGGTCTCGCCGACGTACTTGTTGAGGAGTTCGGGGCCCTTGATGTTGAGGAAGAAGCTCTTGCCGGCGGCCTGGCCGGTCACCTCGGCGACCTTCTTGGCCAGCGAGTTGGCGACCGCCTTGGCGATGAGTGTCTTGCCGCATCCGGGGGGACCGTAGAGCAGGACGCCCTTGGGCGGACGCAGCTCGTGCTCCCGGAACAGGTCGGGGTAGAGGTAGGGGAGCTCGACCGCGTCGCGGATGGCCTCGATCTGTCCGCCGAGGCCGCCGATCTGCTCGTAGCCGATGTCGGGGACCTCTTCGAGGACGAGTTCCTCGACCTCGCTCTTGGGGACGACCTCGTAGACGTAGCCGGAGCGGGGTTCGAGCAGGAGGGCGTCGCCGGGGCGGATGTTGATGCCGCGCAGCGGTTCGGCGAGCCGTACCACCCTCTCCTCGTCGGTGTGCCCGAGCACCAGGGCTCGTTCGCCGTCCTCCAGGATCTCCTTGAGGGTGACGATGTCGCCGACGCTCTCGTACTCCATGGCCTCGACCACGTTGAGTGCTTCGTTGAGCATCACTTCCTGGCCGCGTCGGAGCTCGTCGAGCTCGACGCTCGGGCTGACGTTCACCCGGAGTTTGCGGCCGCCGGTGAAGATGTCGGCGGTGCCGTCCTCGTTGGCCTGCAGGAAGACGCCGAAGCCGGCCGGGGGCTGGGCCAGCCGGTCGACCTCCTCCTTGAGGGCCACGATCTGGTCGCGGGCCTCGCGCAGTGTGCCGGCGAGCCGCTCGTTCTGGGCGGACACGCCGGCCAGGTTGGTCTGCAGCTCGACAATCCGCTCTTCGAGAATCCTCGTGTGCCGCGGAGATTCGGCGAGCTTGCGTCGCAGGACGGCGATCTCCTGCTCAAGGTAGGCCACCTGCCCGGCCGGGTCTTCGGACCCGCGTCCCGGGCGGATGCCGCGGTTCATGTCGTCGTCGTGGGCTGCCACGGTCCTCACCTCCTCCAAGGGGAGCTGGACGCTTCCAGACCCTACCTGGGTGGGTGTCGATTGAAACCCCTAGATCACAAAGACTGTCGGGGTGTGTCCGATCTTCACCCTTGCGCTCTCCCTCACGCCAGGGGAATACCCACGGAACGTGGGTGGAACCCAGCCGGAGGTAGGGTCGAGGCGTTCAACACCCGTCAGAGCTGGCCGGATTCCCGAACGGCTCGGCGCAGGAAACGGCAGGAGAGATGACTGTGCAGCAGGAGGCCGGAGTCGACGGCGAGGCACTGGAGGTCTGGATCGATCAGGACCTGTGTACCGGCGACGGCATCTGTGCCCAGTACGCGCCCGAGGTGTTCGAGCTGGACATCGACGGTCTGGCGTACGTCAAGGGTGCGGACGACGAGCTTCTGCAGAGCCCGGGGGCGGCAACGCCCGTGCCGTTGCCGCTTCTCACGGACGTGGTCGACTCCGTGAAGGAGTGTCCGGGGGAATGCATCCATGTGCGTCGTGTTTCGGACAGGGCCGAGGTTTACGGTCCGGACACAGAGTGACCGAACTGTGACTTAATCCGCACGCTCCGTGACCGCTGTCGATGCTGTCTCATGCTGTCTCGTGCTGTCTGATGTGTCGCACCGTCCGTCGCGGGGTCGTCGGTCAGACGGTGCGCGCCTGGGACGGCGTGTCGCGGACGAACGTGCCGTTCTTCCACTGCCACTTCACGTGGTCCGTGACGTCCGGGCAGCAACTGGGCACGTCGGCCGACGAGTAGCTGAGAAGCGTCGCGTGGACGGCGCCGCCGCGCACCGCGAGGTCGGTGACCGTCCGGCGGTCCCGCGGGTTCACGAGGGTGGCCACCACGCGGGGCTTGCCGCCGTCGGCGTCCCGCGTGATGACGTACACCCCGTCGGGCGGGGTGCCCATGGGTGCGTCGCAGTGCACGACGGCCACCGTCTCGGGCCGGCCGTCGCCGTCGAGGTCGCCGGAGGCCTTCTGCTGCACCACCGCCTCGACCGGGCCGCACTCCAGGGGGAAGGCGACGGCCGCCGGATCGGGCGGCGCGGTGTGCGCGGGGGCGTTCTTCGGTGCGGGCGCTGCGGTCTGCGCCGCCGTGGCGGCGTCGGGCTGCAGGACCGAGGACAGGGCCACCACTGCGGCGAGGGCCGTGGCGGTGGCGACCCAGTGGATCGGACGGGTGTGCGTGTGTGACAGGTCCGGAACGGCGGGGTGCTGCACGAGGAGTGTCTCCTGTGAGGGCTGTGCCGGCGGGGGGTGGCCAGCATCGTGCCACACGTCACAGTGAGGGGGAACGGCGGGGTGGGCACCCGGCCGGGCCGAGCCGTGCCGTGCCGTGTCGCCGGGCCAACGCGAAGGCGCCGTGGCGGACTTCCCGAAGGGTCTCGGGAACTCCGCCACGGCGCCTGTACGTTGATCGCGGCACGGGGCCGCTTCAGCGGCCGGAGCCTCCACCGGCGTTGGGGCCGTCGTAGTCCTCGCCGTAGGCGCCCTTCGCGGGGCGGCGGCGGCGCATGGGCGGCTCGACGCCGTCCGCGAGGCGGCGGGCGGTCAGCAGGAAGCCGGTGTGGCCGATCATCCGGTGGTCCGGGCGGACGGCCAGTCCCTCGACGTGCCAGTTGCGGATCATCGATTCCCAGGAGGTGGGCTCGTTGAAGGAGCCGATCTCGCGGATGGACTCGACGGTCCGGGCGAGCTGGGTGGTGGTCGCGACGTAGCAGCACAGGATGCCGCCGGGCACGAGTGCCTTGGAGACGGCCTCCAGGCACTCCCAGGGGGCGAGCATGTCGAGGATGACGCGGTCCACGTCGGTGTCGGACAGGTTGTCCTGGAGGTCGCCGACGGTGAGCTGCCAGGCGGGGTGCGGGCCGCCGAAGTAGCGCTCCACGTTCTGCTGGGCGATCTCGGCGAAGTCCTCGCGGCGCTCGTAGGAGTGCAGCATGCCCTGGTCGCCGATGGCGCGCAGCAGGAAGCTGCTGAGGGAGCCGGAGCCCACGCCTGCCTCGACGACTCGGGCGCCGGGGAAGATGTCGGCGAAGGCGAGGATCTGCCCCGCGTCCTTCGGGTAGACGACGGCTGCCCCGCGGGGCATGGACAGGACGTAGTCGGGGAGCAGGGGGCGCAGCGCGAGGTAGGCGACGTTCCCGGTGGTGCGGACAACGCTGCCCTCGGGAGCACCGATCAGTTCGTCGTGGGGGAAGGAACCCTTGTGGGTGTGGAAGTTCTTCCCGGCCTCGAGCGTGAACGTGTAGTGGCGGCCCTTGGGGTCGGTCAGCTGAACCTGGTCCCCGACCTTGAAGGGCCCGCGCCTGCGGGCGGCACCGGTCGGTTCGGACATGTGACCAGCCTACCGGTCTCCGGCGGGGCCGCCGACCACCGCTTCGGGAGAACGGTGCTCAGGAGGGCCGGGCCATGGCCTTGACGAAGGCGCGTTCGACGTCGGCCGCGGACAGGACGCCGTAGATCTCGCCGGTCTCCTCGACCACCAGGTACTCGGTCGCGGGGTCGGCGCGCAGGGCGTCCAGGAGTTCCTCGCCGGAGAGCTCGGCCGACAGGCGCATGCCGTCGGTGAGGTCCTGGGCGAGGGTGCTGACCTGCACCCAGGGGCGGCGGTGCTGGGGTACGCCGACGATGGCGGCCTCGCGGACCAGCGAGACCGGCCTGCCGTCGCCGTCGACGACGACCAGGGCGCGGGCCCCGGAGGCGTTGGCGCGGCGCAGGGCCTCGGAGAGCGGGGTGTCGGCCGGGACGGGGACGGCGCGCCGGGTGAGGGCGCGGGCGCGGAGTTCGGGGAGGTGTTCGCGCAGGCGGGCCATGCGCAGGCTGTTTCCGGCGCCGGTCCAGATGATCGCTGCGAGGATCGCCGCGAGCAGGGCGTCCAGGACGGTGTCCATGCCGACGTCGTCCGCGGCGCCGGAGCCGAGGGACTGGGTGAGCAGGGGCAGGCCGATCAGCACGGCGATGGCGAGTGCCCGGCCGACCCAGGCGGCGGCGATGGTGCCGTGCATCGGTTTGCCGGTGATCTTCCAGACGACGGCGCGGAGCATCCGGCCGCCGTCGAGGGGGAGGCCGGGCAGCAGGTTGAAGGCGGCCACGAGGAGGTTGGAGACCATCAGGCCGGCCAGCAGGACGCCGGGGACGCTGTCGGGCTCGACGGGCAGGAGGGCGGCGTAGAAGACGCCGGCGAGGACGAGGGAGAGCAGGGGGCCGACGAAGGCCAGCACGAACTCGCGGCCGGGGGTCTCGGCCTCCTTCTCGATCTCGGAGACGCCGCCGAAGAACTGGAGCTGGATGCGGCGGACGGGGAGCTTGAAGCGGAGGGCGGCGACGGTGTGGGCCAGTTCGTGGACGAGGACGGAGGCGTAGAAGGCGACCGCGAAGAAGAGGGAGACCAGGTAGCGGGCGGCGCCGAGCTCGGGCAGCACGCGTTCCAGCTGGCCGCCGAACACCCAGGTGATCAGGGCGGCGACCAGGAACCAGCTGGGTGCGACGTACACGGGCACCCCGAAGGGGCGGCCCATCAGCAGTCCGCCGCCGGGTTCCGGCCGCCGCTGCGGCGGCCGTCCCGGCCCGGTCCCGGCGTCGGCGCGGGCATCGGCTCGCGGCCGGTCGGCGCGGGCGTCGCGGCTGCCGCGGCCG
>NZ_JBNGGE010000052.1:0-52256 GCF_049975785.1 Streptomyces sp. WG7 | reverse complement strand
CAGGAAGCGGTAGCCGAACTCAGGGTCCTCACGGTGGGCACCGAACAACGCGTTCGCGCGATACGCCTCAGCGAGTATGGCTTCGGTCACCGGCTTGTCGAGCCAGCGGTAGTAGGGCTGTCTGGCGAGCTTGAGTACCCGGCACGTCACCGTGACGGGCACCCCGTCCCCGGCCGGCTCCTTCACGAGCGGGTAGATCCTTTTCCCGGCAGATGTGCCTGCGACAGATAGGCCGCGGCCCGGCGCAGGACCTCGTTCTCCTGCTCCAGCAGCTTGATCCGCCGACGTGCCTCCCGCAGCTCCGCGCTCTCCTGGCTGGAGGTTCCGGGCTTGGAGCCGTCGTCGATGTCCGCTCGGCGCATCCACTTCCACAACGTCATCGGGTGGACTCCGAAGTCGGTGGCCACCTGCTCGACCGTCACGCCTGGGCCGCGGTTCCTCGCGACCCGCACGACGTCCTTGCGGAACTCTTCCGGATAGGGCTTGGGCACAGCGACATCCTTCCCACCTGCCCTACAGGGCAAGCCAGTTCAGATGTCACCCGATCGTGCGGCAGACCCGCCCGTGTATGTGCGACACGCTGTCAGTACTGGAAAGCTCACAACCTCGGCGAGCGCATGGCCGACGAGCCGTCTCTCGCCTCGGTAGCAGTACAGCAGCTCTTCGCCGCAGACGGACAATTCAGCCCCGAATACGAGAGTCCCGTCGACCTGCCGGGCAACGTATTCGTGATCGACGATCTACACATCGCCCCGCCCTGTCGCCGCCCTGGTGTCCAGCATCATCGACCGGCTGACCGACAACCAGTACACCGTGATCCTTCCCCGACTCTCCGTGGAAACAGCGACCGCTCTCCTCACGGAATCGGCTGTCCTGCTGAGTGCCGAACCCTTCTCCAGCGAACTGCTCATCATCGACACGAGCCTGGCTGCTCCGGAGGACGCCGCGCACCACGTCCGTAACCACCTGCGCTCCCGCGCCCGCCACGGAGACGGCCCCCTCGGCGAGACCTGGGACGAAGAGACCGAAGAAGACGGGGAAGTACTTCACCGCGCGTACACGCGCAGTGCTGCACCTGGCCCTTCGGGAACTCGCGGAACAGGCGTGGAAGGAAGCAGACACGCTTGGGGACCAGCCAACCCAGCGAAGTGCCGGCGGATTCTTCGGTTCCCTGCCGCGGGTGACCTGGCACCTGGACAAGGCATGGCGGAGACAGATGGCCCGGGCCTTCGACGACCTGGCCACTGACTGTGAGACCGGTGCCCAGGTCGAACCACGCAGCACCGGCGAGGAGATGGCCCTGCACCTCGGGATTGCCCGTGCTCAAGACCTGACGCACAACCGTCCCCGGCTCGTGCAGAACACCGTGACGGGCCTGCCCGAGCACCGAGCGGACTTTGACTGGGAGGCCTGCTCAGACGTTCTCTTCCAAGATCACGACGTGCTGATGCTGTTCGACCCTTCCCTCGACGGCATCGAAGACTCTGCTGGTGACCTCCACCAGTCAATGGGCATGGTCAACCTCGCTCCACAAGACTGGTTCGTCGCCTTTGACCCTGAACAGGATCGTAACCCCGCACGCGGCTTCCGCCATCCGTGACCGGCGTACGACACAGCGGCTCCCGGCACGTCTGTGCCGACCAGGTCGCTCGGGCACAAGACAGGGGCGAACAGCACTCCGCAACGATCACTTTTCACAGACGATCCCTCCAGACCCGAGCCCCCCGGGGGGTCACAACGCGTCGCCCATCGTGACAGTGTGAGACCTGCTCTGTCGTGAAATGCAACAAGGGGGATAGGACGTGGCAGCGGGGACGGGTGGGGCGCCTCAGCTGACCCGGGCACATCGGGTCCTCATCGGGGTGGTCGTCTTCGGCGCCGTCGTCATCGCCGGGATCGGTTTCGCGGGATCGTACGCGGCGGTGCGGGAACTGGCGCTACAGAAGGGCTTCGGGAACTTCAGCTACGTCTTCCCGATCGGCATCGACGCGGGTATCTGCGTGCTGCTGGCCCTGGACCTGCTGCTGACCTGGATCCGCATCCCCTTCCCGCTGCTGCGGCAGACGGCGTGGCTGCTGACGGCGGCGACGATCGCGTTCAACGGGGCCGCCGCCTGGCCCGATCCTCTCGGCGTCGGCATGCACGGGGTGATCCCCGTCCTGTTCGTGGTCTCCGTGGAGGCCGCCCGGCACGCGATCGGCCGGATCGCGGACATCACCGCCGACAAGCACATGGAGGGCGTCCGCCTCACCCGCTGGCTGCTCTCCCCGGGGCCGACGTTCCTGCTGTGGCGCCGGATGAAGCTGTGGGAGCTGCGCTCCTACGAGCAGGTAATCAAGCTGGAGCAGGAGCGCCTGGTGTACCAGGCGCGGCTGCGCTCGCGGTTCGGCCGCGGCTGGCGCCGCAAGGCCCCCGTCGAGTCCCTGATGCCGCTGCGCCTGGCCCGCTACGGCGTTCCGCTGTCCCAGACGGCCCCCGCGGGCCTCGCCGCTGCCGGCATCGAGGAGCCATCTGCCCTCGTCACCGTCGAACGTATCCCCGCACCCGCCGACCGGCCCGACGACACCACGCCCAGCCCCGCACCGGACGACAGGACGACACCGGCGCAGATCCCACAGGCACGCGCGGCACAGCATCCGGCAGCGACCCCCGAGAGGCCACACGGCTCACCGACCGCCGACGGAAAAGACGTCGAGCGGTTCGCCGATGCCTACCAGTCGTTCCTCGCGCGCTACGAGGTCGAGCCGACGCCCATGCAGTGGGCTTCGTGGCTCCGTGAGGTGTACGGAATTACCATTGCGGCAGGCAACCCCCTCGCCGACGACCAGGTACAGCCCCTCCTCCTGGCCCTTCGGCAGCGCTACGCGGCATCGGCCGGAGAACCGGCAGTCTCCGACGAGCCGGAACCGGCTGACGAAGCTATCGACTGGTACGACTACTTCCACAGCGCCTGGCTCGCCTACGCCGATGAGCACGGCACCTTCCCCGACGCCGACGCCTTGGCTGCCTTCGTCTACCAGCGCGACGCCATCACGGGGGAGGGCGGCCGGCCCATCACCGGCGACGCCCTGGCCGACTTCGTCGATCGCTTCCAGAAGCAGGAGCCTGCCGACGGACAGGATGCTGGAGCACCGACCGACGAGTTCGATGGCCAGGACGCCGACGAAGCCACCGCACGGCAGGAGCCCGAGATGGCCTCGACGGGGGCGCAGGCCGCCAAGGAGAGGCGCAGCCCTCGGGTGGATGCGCTCATCGACGACCCGCCGACGGGACCGGCAGCGTCAACAGCGGAGAGCGCCGTCCTCACCGCGGCCGACCGCTACTACCTCGGATGGATGGAGTACCAGGCCGAACACGATGCCGAGCCCACCGCCGAGGAACTGTCCGCCCACCTCGCCCAGCACGGAACCTACGGCCGCGGCGGAAAACCGGTCAGCCCGGCGAACCTCCGCCGCTACTTCCTGCCCTCCCGCGTCTACCACGTCTGGGCCGAACACAGGACGGCCAGTGAGAACCCCGCTGCGGACGCCGTCGCGCAGCACTGCACGGCCCAGGGAATCACCGGCCAGTACAACAAGCCCATCACCACCGCCTACATCACCGAGCATGCCGACGAATTCGAGCGACGCTGGCAGGCCCTCATCCACCACCACGCAGGCGCCCAGCACGGATGAGGTGACCGATCCGCGAACGAGGAGGAGAACCGTGCGAGGACGGCCCTCTACCCGCTGGCCGGGCCTATCGCTAGCACGGGACGCACGACGGCAGGGGAGCTGACGGGCCTTGACGGCGACCTGGTCCGACAAGCGATGTAGGCTCCGCGACTTCGTGCGCACTGGTTGCTGCGGAGACTCCAGAATCCGGGCTCGATGCGCATTCGCCCGGTCGGTCGGGAGTGCGCACCTCCTCCGCGCCAGCGTGGTTCACGGCGGGCGGGGCTTCGGCAACACGCGCATCCTCAGCCGACATTGCGCATCGACTCTGGATCCTAGAGCGATCACAGGATCTTGCGGGCATTAACGCCGGCGTCGTTGAGAAGCTCCTTGATGAGTTGTTCGGTCTCGGTCTCCATGGAGCAGTCGAGTTCCCGGTTGACCTGTTGGAGGCGGGTGATCGCGGTGTGCAGTCCCTGCCGGTTCCCGGCCGTGTGCTCGAGGCGGCAGAAGTCGCGGTAGAGGAGTTCGGCGGTGTGGTCGACGTCGAGGCCGATGGCGACGGCCTGCCGGGCGGCGCTGAGGTCCTGGTGGGGGCCAGGCTGGGTGCGGTAGGTGGCCACGGTGTGCGCCACGTCGACGATCCGGGTCGTCATCTCCTGCTGGTAGGGCTCGGCCCATGGCAGGGGATTGCCCCCGAACGGCCTGCCGCGCACCAGGCCGAGTGCCTTCTCCAGGTCGAGCAGGCCGGCGGGGCCTGTGGGCAGGGCGTGTTCGACGAGGTGCAGGAAGCGGGTCCAGTCGCAGCGTACGGCGGGGGAGAGGCGGTAGGGGTCTTCGCCGGTCCTGCGGCGCGGCACGTAGGGGTTGCCGTCGGGGTCGTTGCCCAGCGAGCGACGCAGGCCCTGCACCCGGGCGTTGAGAGTGTTCAAGCTCCAGGGGTTGGCGGGGGCCATGTCGGAACACAGGATGTCGGAGCTGCGCCCGGGCCGGAAGAACAGCAGCGCGGCCAGCTGCGCGAGTCGGGGGCCGTGGCCGGTGCCGGCCACTCCCGTCACCTCGATGGGACCCAGGACCCGAATCTCCGGCGCGTGCAGGCCACGGGCGGTACCTTCGGCCGCTCCCGCCTCCGCCGCCGAGCTCGCTGCGCTGGCCGTCTGCTCGGTGCCGGGCTTGTCTTCGACGGGCGCTGGGGAAGGCTCGGTGCGGGCGGCGGCTGGAGTGTCCGTGCCGGGAGCGTCTTCCCCCTGAGTCTGGGGCGCAGGCGCAGGCGCAGGCGCAGGCGCGGGTGCAGGCAGCAGGCGCAGGCTGGCCGGATCGGTGGTGGCGGCGAGCAGTGCCGGGAAGACCTCGCTTGCCTCTGCCTCCTGCGCCCCCGCGTCGCCTGACTCCGTAACGGGCCCGGGCGTCGTCGGCTGCGCTTCCTGTTCGTTCTGATTCACGCTGGTGGGCTCGTCTGGGACGTCCTTCCATGCGCCTTCGGCCTCGTGGGCGGGCTGCGCGGCAACCTTCAGCGCGGTGGTGATCTGGAGGTAGGCGGCGTGTTCCAGGCGCTGGACCGTGACCTCTTGGCCGGTGGAGTCGAGGGTCTGCGGCGTGCTGAGGGAGGCGTTGAGGAGTTCCGCGTCGGGGAAGTGCGGGGCGGCCGTGCTGGCCGGGGCAACCAGGGTGACCGGGACGTCGCCGGCCTTGTCGATGACGTCGGCGAATTCCCAGGCAGTGTCGGCATCGAGGGCCGACACGCACAGCAGCAGGTAGGGCTGGCGGGCGGTGTCGGGCAATTGGTGGGCTTCGAGGAGCCGTTCGGTCAGATCGCGCAGCGCGTGCGCGGGCTGGCGCATGTGGGCGATCCTGGCGGTGGGCAGCAACTGCGGCAGTTCCTCGCCGAACCCGACGGTGACGACCTCGACCTCGCCCGCCCACGGGCTCATCCCGAGCTCCAGAGCGAGCGAGGTGCACACCTCGGTGATGTGCACGGGGTTACCGTCCAGCAGCAGAGCGGAGGCCCGGGCGAGGTTGAGCAGTACCAGGTCCCCGTTCTCGGTGCTGCCGATGGTGACCAGGCCCGGGCAGGGCGCCGGCACGTCACGGGCCGCGTCCTCTCCCAGGAGGACGGCATCCGCGTCCAAGACCCACCACCCGCCCTCACCGGAGACGAACGGCGCCGGCGGCTTGTGGGAGAGGTCCTCGGGCAGCACGTGGAGGGTGCGGGCCCCGATCCGCGCGGCCCGCACCACCGGCACCCCGGCCCCCTCCTCCTGCCGGGCTGCATGGTGGGCCATGGTCCGCAAGGCCAGGTCCAGGCGCGCGGCACCTCCGGGTTCCGAGGCCGCCGCCAGCTGCGCCTCGGCCGGGGAGGTCTCGCTTGCGATGGCGATCGTCTCGCCGGGCTTGCGGCGGCGCCGCTGCAGCGTGCGGCGCAGGGCGAGCGCACCCGTGATGGCGGCGGCCAGCAGCGCCCCGGCCCCGAGCACGATGCGCAGGTTCAGCGGACCGTCGGCCCGGGCCGGTGCCGGTGCCGGTGCGGGTGTGGAGGGGTCGGTGGAGGTGGCTGCGGCCTCGGGCGTCTGCGCCGTCGAGGTCGGCGTGGACGGCGTGGTGGAGGGGGCGCTGGTGCTGGGCTGTGGGGTCGCTGGAGCCGCCGTGGCGGGGGAGCGTTCTGGGCTGGGCTGTCCAGTAGACGGACTACTCGGCGTGGCGGGAGCCGGCGGGGTCGCGGGTGCCGGGGTGCGGTCCGGTGCGGGAGCCTGCCCGGTGTCAGGAGCCGGCCTGTCCGGCGTCTGCTCGCTGTCCGGTGCCTGAGCAGTCGGAGGAGTGCGCTCCTGGCGGTCCGACTCGCTGGGCGGCGCCTCGGCGTTCTGCTGCTCGGGCACGGTGATCTGCTGCCCTGCGTAGATCACATCCGGGTCGGTGATGGCGGGCAGCTCTTCGGGCTGCGGCTTGCCGCGGCTGGCGGCGAACAGATCAGGCCACTCGTCGCTGTCGCCGAGCTCCTCCTCAGCGATCTTCGACAGGCTGTCGCCCTCATCGACGGTGACCACGTGCACGCTGCTCGTCTCGTCGTCGACCGCCGTCTTGGCGGTCAGCTGGGTGCGCTCACCGCCGGCGAAGTCGTGGTCGGTGGGCATCTGCAGCTGCCAGCCAGCTTGCAGGAACATGTTCGACTGGAAAGTCTGACCGTTGGTCATGATGTGGCCTTCGTTCAGGGCGGCGATCTGGCGCCACCTTTCGCCGTCCCCGAGTTCCTGTTCGGCGATGCTCCACAGGCTCTCGCCCGCCCGGACGGTATGCACCGTCACGGCCGAGCCCGTCTCGGAGCCCGACTGCACCTGCTGGGTGGACGACGGCTCGCTGGCAGGTTGCCCATTGGCCTGGCCGGGCAGTCGGGTCGCGGTGGCCGTGGTGGCCGCTTGCGCGTCGGAGGCAAGGGCTGAGCTGGTTGGCAGCAGTACGAGGATGCTGCCGATCAGCGCGGCCGCGGCCCGCTGCGAGGCGCCGAACCCGCGCGGCACCCGCCACGTGCGCCCCCGCAGTTGCGCGACCAGCTCCCGCGCTGTGCAGAACGCGAACTGGACCCAGCCCACCCAGCCGACGACGAGCAGCAGCGCCAGGAACGCTGCGCCGGTGTCCTGCCGGTCCAACAGATGCGCAAGATCGTCGTGCGTGGCGGCCCAGATGACAGGAGTCGCCCAGGCGAGCAGCAGCGGCAGCCCGACCAGAGAGCCGGCGAGGACCAGCAGGCTCATCATGCCGGTGAACACCCGGGCCGGGGTGCGGCCGGCGGCGGCAGGACTGGGAGCGTGGCGCATCAGGGTTTTCCTCTACTCGGGTGCGGTGACGCCGTGCAGGAGCGTGGCGGAGCCGTGGCCGGTGACCGGCATGGAACCGATCCCGACCACGGGCAGGAACTTCGTGGCGTAGGTACCGGTGGTGTGCACGGTGAGCGTCTTGCCGTCCGCGGACACGCTGACCGTGCCGGTAGCGCCGACAGACCGCAGGTAGACCTGCGCCGCAGCGACGGCATCCTGCGGCCTGACGATGACGCTCTCGCCGCTGATGGCCGCGGTCGGATCGATGGCCTGCCCGCCGGCCCGGGCGGCTTCCCCGGCGACGTGGTCGGCGCGCTCGGTGGCCCGCAGCTTGCCGCCCCCGTCGACAGCGACACCGATGATCCCGATCAGCGCGACGACGCATACCGCCACGAACACGGTCACACCCCCGCGATCGTTCCATCTGTGCGCACGTGCGTTCACGCAGGTCATGGTCATGAGGACCGGCCTCTGAAGGCATCGACAACGGACGTGGCCGTTGAGGTGAGGCTCCTGGTCCCCGGGACGCCGGGCAGCAGGAGGTCGGCGAGGCTCACCGTGCAGTTCACGGTCACCGTGACGGTGCCGACCTGGCCGACTGGCACGTTCAGTCCGCTGGTGTCGATGGCGACGCTGCTGGTGGCGCAGGCGATGCCCTGGTCGTCCAGGGATTCGGCGGCCGCGGCCTGAGCTGCGGCTTGGGCGGAGGCGGCCGTGCGGTGGATGGATGCTTCGCGGGCGGCGTCCTCCGCGGCGGCGTCGATCTTCGCCCCGGAGGTGACCAGACGGCCGCCCGCGAGCGCCAGACACACGAACATGATCAACGGTGGAATGACGATGGCCGCCTCAATGGCGACGCTGCCCCCATCACCACCCCGTGCCGTGCCCAGGCGTCGCATCACCCTGGAGATGGTCATCACGGCTGGACCCATCTCTCGGCCGGTCCGGAAGCCGACTGTGAGATGGTCAGCCCCGGGACACCGGGCAGGAGTGACTGGGCGACCCCGCTGACCTGTACACGGACGCGTTCGCCGTCGCTGCCGGCGCTCACGCTGACAGAGCGCAGGCTGTCCCCGGCCGTTCGGCCCAGGACCTGGCGGGCGCGGGCGGTGCCGTCGGCGGGGCCGGCCTGGTAGGCGCGGGCGGCGGTAACGCCTTCCCGGGCAGCGGTCAGGGCGATCTGCCGGGCGTAGTACCACATGGAGGCCTGGATGACGGCGATCGCGGCGAGCAGCACGAACGGGTAGACGATGGCCATCTGGATCGACGCGTCCCCGCGGTCATCCGTCCACCGGCGCCCCCGCCACCATGCCGTGAGGCGGGCATGATCGAGCATCAGATGCCGTTCAGGTTTCCGTTGTACTTGGCGATGACCGCGGCGATCGTCCCGGCGATGACCAGGGCGCCGGTGACGGCGGCGACCCAGATGATGACGGTGGTGATGCTGATGTCGCCCCTCTCCGGGCGCCGCTGCAGCTCGGCGAGGCCTTCCTCCAGCCGCGTGGTCACAGCGAGCACGGCACGGTAGGTGCAGGCGGCGGTGTACTTCACAAGATTCTCCTTGTCGGTCAGCAAGGCTGGTTCCGGGGCCGGGCCGGCCGGCCCGGTTCGGTTCACACGGTGAGCATGCGGATCACGGCGGGGAAGGCCATGAGGAGCATGACCAGCACCGCGAGCAGCGCGCCCGGGGCGGTCATCTTTTCGCTGGCGGCGTTGGCCTCGGCGGCCTGGTCGGCGAGGAGTTCGGCGCTGAGCGCGGCGGTCCGTGCGCGCAGGGCCTTGTAGACGGCGGCGCCGTCGGTCGCGGAGCCGCGCATGATGTCGGCGACGTCGTCTAGGGCGGGCAGGTCGTACTGGTCGGCCAGCTCGCTCAGTGCCTGATAGGGCGGGATCTTCTCCAGCCGGGCCCGGCGCAGCGCCCCCTGCAGATAGAGGAAGGGCCAGCCGCGGCCGACGGCGGCCGCTTTCTCCAGGGCTTCGGTGGGGCCGGCGTCCGCAGCGCGCTTGAGGGCGACCAGGTCCAGGTAGGCGACCAGCGCGTGGGCGAACTCCTCCCGCGCCCGCTTGGCCTGGTCGCGTACCGCGAGGTCGGGGGTGATGAACAGTAGGCCAGCGGCGGCGAGTCCGACGACGGCCGGCACGTAGAAGGGCAGCGAGATGCCGGCCACGATCCACGGGATCGTGACGAGGACGGGGCACAGCAGGCCGAGGGCGGCGAGCGCGGTCTTCTTCAGCATGAACTGGCCGGGGCCCTGGCCGAGCAGGGCCAGGTTGGTTGCGGGTACGCGCACGCCGGGCAGGCGCTCGAGGCGGGCTTGTAGCCATCGCCCCCAAGCCTCGTCCCGGTCCAGGTCCTGCTCGGCAGACAGCGGCAGGCTGCCTGGAGCCGTGCGCTGCAGGGCCGGGGCCAGGGCGGGTTGCGGACGCAGCAGCGTCTCCCGCACCAGCAGAGCAGCACCGGCGCCGACCGTCCCACCGGACAGCACGATGGGCAGAAGGTTCACGGAGTGGCCCCTTCCGGCTCACGTTCGGTATCAGAGGCAGCAGCGGAGGTCGGTAGCCGAACAGTGCTGTGCACATCGGGGACCAGGAACCGTGGGATGCGGCGGAAAGCACTGAGCTGCCGCATCAGCGCGAGCGTGGCGACGAACCCGGCCGTGAGGAAGGCGAGGACCAGCTGGCCGAGGAGTGTGGAGTAGGGGGCGGTGTAGGAGGGGACGAAGAAGCCGGCCACCACGATGCCGACGGTGATGATGGTCATCCACCGCACCGTGGTCCGCGGCTTAGCCCGGTCCGCCTCGATGCTCCGCTTCTTGGCGACCTCGTCGCGGACGCTGCCCGCCAGGTCTTCCAAAGCTTGGGCCAGCCCCGGCCCGCGGTCGCCCGCTGACAGGATCAGCGCAGCCACCACCTTGTCACCAGTGACGTCACCCAGTTCGTCACCGAAGGCGCGCAGGGCGTCGTCGGGGCGCCAGCCGAGCCGCAGCCGGTCGGATAGATTCACGATCTGAGCGGCGAGTTCGTCCGGGGCGCCCTGGCGGCTGGCGATCATCGCCTGCTCCAGGCCCATACCGAGGCGCAGCAGGCCGGCCAGCCGCTGCGTCCACTCGCTGAGCGCCTCGAGCTGCCCGATGCGCTCTGCGGCGATCTGCCCCGGCGTGACCAGCCACGGCACACCGATCACTGTCGCGCCGAGCAGAACGCCCGCAACGAAGTTCCCGGAAGCCAGCCACACCGCAGCGAACACCCCGGCCGCGGCGACAGACAAGGCCCGCCGACGCATCCGGGCATCCTCCGTCTGGTCCGGGCCGCGTCGGGCCAGCATCCGCTGCCACCACGAGGCCCGGCGCGGCGCCGACGTTCCCACGATCCCGGCGACGACGCCGATCAGCCCGCCGACAACGGCCATGCCGCTCAATAGCCCCCACAGGAGAATCACCGGGTGCCTCCGACCTTCAGCGGCAGCGGCGCGGGCCAGGCTCCGTGGGGCTGTTGCAGCAGGCTGGAGTCGAATCCGACGCGGCGCAGGTCGTCGATGCAGCCCGGGTCCATCCGCGGCACCGCCCGCAGCTCCCCGAACTCCAGCCCGGGGGAGAAGACCTCGTTGGTGGCGGGACGCCCGGACTCTCCAATGCCGGTCAGCTCCAGGACGTGGGAGACGTAGCGGTGGCGGCGGCCGCCGATCCGCGTCTCGTCGGTCATGTCGACGTACACGATGAAGTCCAGGCCGTTGGCGGTCTGCCGGTAGGCGAGCTGCTCGGACAGGTTGCCCTGGGCCAGGGCGTAGAGTTCGGCGATCCGGTCGAAAATGATGTCGGGCCTTCTGGCGTGGATGGTGCACAGGTTGCCGCCGGCGCCGTTGGTCAGCGCCTGCATCATGGCCACGACCTCCGGGCCGCGGACCTCGCCGACCACGATCCGCTCCAGCGACATCCGCAGCGCCGGATGCATCAGATCCAGCAGCGTCACCTCGCCGGCACCGCGGCCGGTGAGGTCCTTCTCCCCGTTGGACTCGCGTCCGATCAGGGAGACGACCTGGCGGTGGTAGCCGTTGGCGTGGGCGAAAAGTTCGTCCTCGGTCTGGATGGTCGCGAACCGCGTCTCCGGGTCGAACTCCTTGAGCATCGCCCGCAGCAAGGTCGTCTTCCCGGCCTTCTGCTTGCCCGCGATCATGATGTTCTTCTCCGCGCGCACACAGGCGCCGAGGAACTCGCGCAGGACCGGGTCGATCGTGCCCAGGGCAACGAGGTCGTCCAGGTCGGCGTGGGAGACGCGGTGGCGGCGGATGACCGCGTACGTCATCGGCCCCAGCCCGGTGACCGCCTGCAGCCGGGATCCGTCCTGCAGGGACAGCGCCAGGGTGGGGTTGGCGGTGGAGATGGTCCGCTCCTGGTGCCCGGATCCGCGGGCCAGCTCCCGCAGCAGCTCCAGGAGCTCTTCCTCGGAGTCCGCGATCGGCCCGACCATGCGGCGTTCCCCGTCGCCGTAGTCCAGCCACACCTCACTCGGGCCCTGGATGATGATGTCCTCGACCCGCTCGTCGTCCAGATACGGCTGCAGCCGCCCCGCCCGGTACAGCAGGTCGTAGACGGCACGACGCAGCGCTTCGTCCTGCTGCGGGCTCATGGCTGCGGCGTCCGAGAACACCGCGACCGCCTCGGTGATCCAGTCCAGGCAGCGCTGCTCTTCGCTGGCCCGGTCCATGTCGGGGGCCGTCTTCAGGAGGTCCTCGCGCTGCTTGGCGACCTGCGAGGCGATGTGCCGGGCGACTTTGTAGTCCACCGTGACCTGCGGTGCCGCACCGAGCACACCGAGGCCCGCGGGTGTGCCTTCCGCTGGTTGCGGCGTCTTGCGGGGGCGGCCGGGCGGCGGCACGACGGTCGGGTCGGCGTGCAGAGGCCTACCGCGCATGGGACACCGCCTCGCTGCGCACCGGCGCGGTGGGTGGGCCGAGGCGGGCACGGCGGGCGGCTGCCCGCTGTACCAGCAGGGTGCTCGTGGTGCGGGCGGCCTTCATCAGCGCGGACTTGGTGAAGTGGCGGGGCTGGTCGGCTCCGTCGGACAGCACGCGGGCCTCCTTCGGCGCGAACGGCAGGGTCGCCACCACCGGGACCTGCAGCACCCGCTGCACCTCACCCGCCGGGTACGGCCCCTCATCGATCACGATGAGGCCGACGTCACCGACCCGTTCCGACAGGGCGTCCACCCTGCTCTGGGCGGCCTGCAAACAGCGCAGCGTGTTGCGGACCACGACCAGGACGAGGTCGGCCTGCTCGGCCAGGACACCGGACGGGCCGACCGCCCCGCGGCGGCCGAGATCGACCAGGACGTCGTGACCATGGTCGGCGTCGATGCCACGGAACATCGTCGCGAGCCCTTTCCAGACCGAGCTGAGGCTCGCGGCCTGGGCGGGATCGGTGATCCCGGGCAGCAGCAGCCGGTCGCGCGGCGACTCCGGCTTGCCGTCCTCGCTGCTCAGGTCGATCAGCTGCCGCCAGAACGCCTCACCGAACTCACCCTTACGGGCCGCCACGGACAGATTCCGCAACCCGTACCGGTCCCCGAGCGTGCCCTGCAGCAGCCCATGCAGGATCGCACCTCCGTCCGGGTCACATTCGGCCAGGATCATCCGGCGGCCGGGTTCCAGAGGCCAGGACAGCAGCAGAGCGAGAGCACTGGTCGTCACCCCCGGAGCGCCGCTGCACCCGGCCAGCGCGATCACGGCCATCAGTTGTTCTCCGGGGAATCGAGGACCAGGCGCAGCGCGTCGGCCGACACCCACGCGGCAACGGTCGGACCGTCGTCCGCCGTCGTCGCCACGTCGACCACCACGACCCCGGTGCCGGGGGCCGCCTTCGACGCCTTCACCACCCGGCCGGCGATGCTCTGCGGACCGGCCTTGTCGGACTCCTTGCCGGGATCGGCCGCCCCCTGGGCCGGCACATGCACCAGCTGGACCCTCTGGCCTGGCACCAGCGCGGTGGCCGGGACCTGCTCCGGCTTGAGCCCGATCGGCACCAGCTGCTCACCGGCCTTCACCAGGGAGTCCTTCGTGACGTGAGACGGACTCAGCAGCGAGCCGGGCTTCAGCTCGACTGCCGCCCGCTTACCCACCACCGATTCCATCTTGTCGGCGCGCACGGCCTTCACGGCCGGGTCCAGCGCGACCGAGGCCTTGCCGAGGTCCTGCTCGGTGAGGACCTGACCGACCTGGACATCGCGTACCACCGTCACCACATCGGTCCGGTCCCCGACCTGGAGCAGAAGGACGGCCACGCCCGCGCCTCCGGCCGCGATCAGAGCCAGGGACAAGGCGATGACGCCCGGTCGGCGCCGGCGGGCGGACACCCGCGGAGGGGCCACCGGACCGGCCGCCTGCGCCTGCAGGGGGACGGCGTGCGCGGGGGGCGCCGCGGTGCGTTCCTTCGTCTTGCTCAACGATCTGTCCTTTCGGCGGCTTCTACCTGACGACCTGCAACTCGCCGATGGCCACCTGCACGTCGGACTCACGGATCTCGGTGAACTGTCCGGCCTCGCCGCCGCCCTGCCAGTCGACGGCCCACGTCGACGTCGCAGTCACGGTGAACTTGCCGGACTGGGCCCTCGCTGAGGACGTTTCGTAGACGTGCCCGCAGGTAGGGGACTTGGCCATTTGGGATGAGCCCCTGTAAGGGGTGCCCGGCCCGTTGCATGTCACGGTGGAGCCATCACCCATGCTCCAGGTGATCGAGGAGACCCGGGCAGTGGCGGTGACGGTTACGGCTCCGGCTGTGGCACTGGTCGTCTGGGGACCGTATGAGGTGGGCGTCTGGTCCACCCACAACCACATCGGCACACCGACCGTGTAGCGGCCGACTGCCCGTGGGCTAGCGATGTCTGGGCCCAGCAGCTTCATCTTGGAGACCGCTATCGCAGCGACGGCTTCCGGGTCGACGGCGGGGGGTTCTTCTCCGTCGGCCACCCACACCAACTGCTCATCTGTCATGGTGCCGGTGCCGTCGTCACGCGTCAGCTCGCAGGAGCGGATGAAAATGGCGCCCTTCTCATCTGTTCCGTGCCCCAGCCTGTACTCGCTGTCCGCCGGCGGCTGCGGTTCCATCTTTTCGTAGGTGCAGACCGGAGGCTTGTCGCTGCTGCCGCCGCTGCTGCTGTTACTGCTGCCGCTGCTCCCCGTGCCAGCGCCCTGTCCGCTGGTTCCCGGAGCGGCGGTGTCGTCCTCGGCCTCGCAGACGACCCACCACTTGCCGGTGCCCATGCAATGGCCGCCTGTGGGCGGATTGGCCTGGGCTGACGAAGGTGCCAGTGACAAAGCGAGCAGCGCTGATCCGAGTGCGGCACTCAGCAGGCCTGCTGTTCTGGAGAGACGTCGAGGATCTTCCACTGCTCCCCCCACTTCTCAGCCTCGATCTTGTTCAGGTAGCGCGTGAGACGCTTCTCGGGCATCTCCACAGGCTTGCCGGACTTGCTGTAGACCAATGTCCACTCTGCGGTGTCCAGGCAGTCCGTTAGCTCGGCCTTGGGAACCTTCGCCGCGACATCGATCTGCGTGACATCGACCTCGTGGGTTGGCGCGCCCGTGGCGACGATGCCCTTGCTTCGCAGGTCCTTGAGGTCCCGCTTGGTACTCGAAAGTGCCAGGGCAGCGGCATACTCGTCCAGGTTGGTCCCTGTGGCGTCCGCTTTCCGGTATGCCTTCACCTGCTCGTCCCACATCTTGGAGTAGGCCTGCAGTACCGCCTTCTTCTCCGCTGCTTCTGGGTCAGCCGAGGCGGTCGATGCTGCCGGCGATGACACAGGCGGCGACGTCTGAGCAGAGGGCTTGCTGTCGCTGTCCGAGGAGCTACACGCGGTCAGGGCAGTCGCGGCCAGCGCGATCGATGCGGCAGCGAACCCTCGGAAACGAACAGCGGAGCAGTGCGCGCGGTCTTTCACGATGCCTCCCCGTGCAACGCGGTGCGACAGGACCCCTGCCCACGTCGAAGAACGACACAGGAGCAGTCCCGCAGTTCGGTCAAGCTGCGGTGATGCGTTTGCGTGATCGCAAGATTACGCATATGCCAGTCAACTCCAAAGCTCGGCACCCTAGTTCACCCAGGTCATCTCGGGACGTAATCGGTCACTTCCGGAACAGGAAGTTGATTTGTTGTCGTGTAGCTTCGCGAATTTCAACTTCAACAGCTCCCACGTCTGTGGGCGCCCTCTTCACAGTTCCGTCCACGGCCGTGACTCGCCGCCGCTCAGAGGCACCCAGACATCGCTGGTCGGCCCCTGTGCCTCGATGTCGTCCAGGATCGTGGCGCCCAGTGGCACGGTGCGGGCCATGGTTGCGACGAGCGGGTGTTGGGTCACCATGGCCTGCAGGTCGCTGATCCGGTTGTCCAGGACCTGCCGGTTGCCGCCGGTGAGGACGAACAGGATGCGGGGGAAGACGGGGTACCAGCGCAGCCAGGCAGGCCCGGGAAGGGCCGACTGTCGGGAGCGGTTCCGTCCCACCAACTGTGGTTCATACGACCACAGGCGGGCGTATTCGATCAGTTTCGAGGCGAGGCGTTCACTGCTCATGGTGGTGCGGTCGACCTCGACGAACGCCCGGAGCTTGGTCCGCTGCTGGGCGCGGGTGAGGGTGTAGTGCATCAGGGCGTCCGTGATGACCTTCTCGCCGTCGCCGAGAGAGTGGGACACCTCGGGTGTCCAGTCCAGGAAGCCGTGCTCGTCGCCGCGTTCGCGGGCGTCGGCGACGAACGCCAGGTGGGTGCGGAGCACGGTGAGCGTGTGGGGGGTTTTCAGCGAGGCGGCGGTGGCGGAGGTGACCGGGTAAGCGGGCCGGCCCCGCAGGGCGGGGAAGTCCTTCACCATCCGGACTCCGTCACCGGTCAGATACCAGGCGCGCATCCCGCGGGAGCGGGGCAGCACCGTGCAGTCGACCAGGCCCTGGCGGCGCAGCTCGTTGAGCGGGGTGTTGACGGTCTGGCGTCTGACGTGGGGGCGGAGCAGAGCATGGAGCTGGCCGGTGGTGGCCATCCGGTGCTGTCCCAGGGCGGTCAGGAGCTGGTTCGGGAGCGGTTCGACAGGACTGGGGACATGCGCAGGAAGGGCGGGCGCGGTCTGGGCGGTGGTCACTTGTAGGTCTTCTCCTGGTTGTCCGGTGTGGTGGTGGGGGCGAGCTGGGCGAGGAAGGCGTTGACCCGGTCGAGCTGGCCGCGGGCTCGGGTGGCGAGTACGTCCAGGGGCGCGGTGCCGGCCGTGGTGCGGGCGGCGCGCTCGAACGCTGCCGTGTTGTCGGGGCGGGCGTAGGCGGCGAAGACGTCGTCGAGGTGCGGGCCGGTGATCTTGACCGGGCCGACGCGGCGGCCCCTGACCGTCAGCGACACGTAATGGTCGAACCTGTCCAGGGCGGCGACGACATCGGGCCCGGGCTCATCGCCCCATTCGGCGGTGACAGGCGCGATGGCGGACTGGGAACCGGCGGTGGAGGCGAGAGTGGAGGCGTTCTGCACCAGCGACAGCCGCACCGGGGCGGGGAGGCGGGCGAGGAGCTGGGTCATGCCGTGGACGTGGACCCGGTACTTGCGGAAGTCCTCGAACATGCTCGCGATCGTCTCGGGAGCTGCGCCGGTCAGGGTGATCAGCTCGTCGAAGTAGGCGCGGAACGGCACCCGCCTCGCTTCGGGCACGTCCCGGCGGGAACGGACGGCGCGCAGCAGGTCCCGGGCCAGGAGCGCGGTGATGAGCCGGTCGGTGGGCCCGTTGCCGCCCGGGCACACCCACACGATCATCTTCGAGTCCATGGCGGCCCGGATGTTGTAGACGCCGGCCGCCTGGCCGAGGAAGGCGCGCGTCACCGGGTTGGCCGCCAGGCGGGCCATCGGGTTGAGCACCACGGCGAACGCGTCCGGCGGCAGCGTGGGGAACACCACCCGCCACCAGGCGCGGGTCTCCTCGTCCAGCCGTCCTTCTACGCCGGCCAGCGCTGTGGTGCGGAAGGCGGGGTCGGTGAGCAGAGGCCGCACGTGGAAGAGGGTGGTCTGGTCTGCGGGCCGTCCGGCTTGGCAGGCGGCCTCGTTGACGGCGACGAGGACGGCGAGGGCGGCGGTGAGGATGGTCAGCGCGCGGGGCGCGGTGGCGTCGTCCCAGCCGAGGACGGAGGCGAAGGCGTCCGCGGTGGCCTCGACGACCTCGTGCGCGACCTGGCGCTGGCGCATGTCGAGCGGGTTCCACGAGCTGACCTGCGGTGCAGGTCCGTGGGCGCCCAGGTCGATCAGGGCGATGCGGTCCGCGAGAGTGGTGTGGGCGAGGAAGGGCAGGGCGCGGGGCCAGGAGTCGCGGTGGGGGTCGACGAACATCAGCCCGCCACCGGCGTGGGCCCAGCCGATCGCCTGCGCGAGGGCCCGCTCGGTCTTGCCACCGCCCGCCTTGCCCACCCCCACCTCGAACAACGTCTCGGCCGCGTAGGTGGCGACCAGACGGCGGCGGCCGTCCGGGCCCTGATGAATGCCCTGCAGCAGCAGCCGGGGATCGCCGAATTCGAAGGTCGGCAGGTCACCGGCGAGCAGCGGTAGCCGGCAGTGCCTCGTGGGCGGCTTGAGCAGACCGGTCAGTTCCTCCAGCCGCACCCAGTTCGGGCGGGGCGGCTGGCAGTGCCCCAGCTCCCAGCGGCGTTCGAAGCTGCGCCGGCTGGGCCAGCGGTCCGCACCCAGACGCCACGGGCCCAGGTGCCAGCCGCGCATCGCCCACCTCGAGCCGGACCCGAACACGTCCAGGGCGGCCTGGAGCTGTCCGAGCCGTGCCTCGGCCCGCCCTTCGGTGTCGGAGGCACACATCACCAGCAATTGCACGCGCACCAGGTGGTCGTCGTCGGCGAGTTTCCCCAGCGCTTCGGCCGGGTCCACCCGGCGCGGCACGGGCGGCATCACCAGCCGCCGACCACCCCCGGCCCCGGCCGACTTGCTGCCGATCAGCTGCTGCAACTGCCAGCCCAGGGAGTCCTCTACGCCGCCGGCGTCCTGCCGCAGCCACCGGGCCGCCCGCTGCGCTTCGCGCCGTTCCTGGCGGCGGGCGTCCGACATCAGCTGGACCCGCCTGGCCCGCAGCGTCCACTTCGGGGCGCGCTGGATGTCGAGCCGTAGTTCGGCCAGGTCTCCGAGGCCGGCCCGCAGGTCGGAGACGGCGTCGACCAGGGGCTGCAGTGGATCCGGGTCGAGCGGGACGTCTCGCAGTGGGGCCGTGGGTTTGCCGCGCAGGATGAACTCGGCTCGGACGACGTGCGTGCGCGGCTTGTCGGCGATCGGCAGTCCCTTCTTGACGGTGACGGCCGGGCCGAACGGCGTGATGGACAGCAGCCGTTCGCCGCCCGCGGGGCCTTCGATGCGGTAGCGCAGAGGGCTCGATCCGTCGGCACGGAGCCGGATCTGTACGGCCTTCGTACGGCGCGGCGCCCACCACGGCATGGACGTGGACGCCCTAGCGAGCTGCACGCCGCGCCGGAAGATCTCCTCCAGGCCCGGGTCGAAGTGCCGGGCCGGCACGAGTTCCAGCGCCATCCGTTCGGCCGACGCCTTCCTGGCGAGGCGGCGCACGACCCACTCGGTCAGCGTCCAGCATCCGGCGACGAGCAGGGTCAGGAGGTACCAGTGGGTGAGCAGCCACCCGGCGACGTCGACGAGGCCGGCCAGCAGGTCCAGGAGGCCGTCCAGCGGGGCGGCCAGGGTCAGGTGCGGGGCTGCGGGATCCACTCGGGTTCCCCTTCCTTCGGGTTGGTGCGGGTGAAGTGGAGGTCGGTGATGCGGCCGTCGGTGTGGGTGCCGCCGCGGTCGGTGCCCGCCCACACCAGATGCACCACCGCCTTGTCCGGACTGCCGTCCTGGCGGGCGATGGCGGCCTGGATGCGGAAGCGGGCCGTGGCGAACGCCGGCGCAACCCCCTGACCGGCACCGCCGAAGTAGGCGGGCCACCGGTCGCGGCCGACACCGGTTGCATCGGCGCGCAGCAGCGCGCGGCCAGCCGTGAGCAGCTGTCGCTCGTCGACGGCGTCGAGGTCGGCGGGCCATGCGGCGTGCAGGGCCTGCTGGATGGCCCGGTCACCCGCCGCCCCTTCACCGTGCGGCGGCAGCGCCGACACGGACACCGACGGCGCAGGCGCCGTGCCCGACGGCGACGAAGCTGCGGCGTTATTGGGTGCGCGGCCGGCGGCCGGCGGCGTGCTCGAGGAAGAGGGCGACGGGTGGCTCGACGGGATGGTGGCGGCCTGGCGTGCTGTCGCTCCGGCGGACTGACCCGGGCCGATCTTGCCCGGCCACGTCAGCAACGCCGTCCCCGCCACCGCGAGGATGAGGGTGGTAGCCAGCAGCAGGCGCGCAGGGCGCGCAGGGCGCGTTGGGGGTGTGGTCACAGCAGTCGGGCTCCTCCCGCGTAGCCGGACATCGCGTCGACCGCGTCCAGCCGCACGACCGTGCCGGGACGGGCGGCGTTGACCATCTGTCCGGAACCGACGTAGATCCCGACGTGGTAGATCGTGGAGTCCCGGCCCGGGGCGTAGGCGTAGAAGACGAGGTCACCGGGCTTGAGCGCGCGCGTTCCCGCGCTGGCGGGGATCCGCTCGCCGACGCCGGCCTGGGCGGCCGCGGTGCGCGGCAGGCGGATCCCGGCCTGGGCGTAGGCGTAGGTGGTCAGACCTGAGCAGTCGAAGCCCTTGATGCGGGCGCCGCTCTTGCCGCTGGGGGAGCAGCAGATGCCCGTGCTGGGGCCCTTCGCGGTGCCGCCACCCCACGAGTACGGGACACCTCGATGGGCGAGCGCCGCCTCGATGACGGTGCGGACGTCCCCGGTGACGTTGTCCAGGGTCGGGCTCTTGGCGGCGGCGGTGTACTGGTCGATCCAGCCGCGGACGTTGGCGACGTACGCGTTGGACCGGTTGTACTGGAAGATCGCTGCCCTCAGCTGCGGTTCCTTGGTCAGGTCGCGTCCGTTGCCGCACAGGTAGACCGCGGCGCCGAGCGCGGCGTCGTCGGCATTGTGCGGGTCCGCGGTCCTGTCCGCGTTGGCGTCCTTGCCGACGCCGTCCCAGGTGGAGGGCAGGAACTGGAAGGGGCCGACTGCGCGCTCGCCGGTGGCGGTGCCGTCCCAGCGGCCGCCGTCCGTGTCCGGGAAGACGGTGGTGTTCCCGCCCGCACCGGAGCCGTTGAGGAGGACCCCGTAGATCCTGGGCCGGATGTCTCCGTTGCCGGCGACGTTGCGGCCCCCTGCGTGGTTCGACTCGACCTTGGCGATCCCGGCGAGGATCGGCCAGCGCATCCCCCGGCACTTCGGCACGTGCTTGCCCACCTGCTGGGCCGCGTTCTGGTAGGCGGCGAGCATCCGCGGCGGAATGTCGGCGACCTTGCCGCCCACCGCGATGCCACCGCCGTCGTCCCCAGCTCCGGTGGCCAGGGACACATACGCGCCCACCGAGTTGGCGATCGGGGCCACGCAGTACACCGCACCGAACAACAACAGCAGCCCTGCGCACCCCCACCGCGCCAGACGGCGATGCCGGCGGACAGACCTCACCCTTGCTCACCTCCCTCGTTCGACTGGTCATCCGGCCGGGACCGCTCTTGGCGCAGACGCTCGGCATCAGGCGCGGTCCGGCGCATCAGCTCCTGCATCCGCTCCCGCGCTTCCTCACGCGCCTGGCTGCTCGCCGTGCCCCCACCGGGCAGGGCCGGGCCGCCTTGGTCCCGCTGTGACGTCGGCTCGCCGGCCGCCCGGCGAGCCGACGGCGCCGGATGCACTACCGCCGGGCTCTCGGATCGGGCTCCGCCTGGCCGGCCGGGCGCCGACAATCCCTGGGAAGCCGCGGCGCGCCCAGGGCTGGGCGGGGCGCTGGGGCGCGGGGCTGCTTCCGGGCCGGTCGCGGCCCGTGGCGTGGATGCGGGCGGCAGGCGGCGGCCGGTGAACGGGGCGGGTCCGCCGCGGTCGTCGGCGTGTTCCTGGAGGACCCGGCCGACGTGGCGGCCGGTGGCGGCCCAGGCCTGGCCGTCCTCGCGCAGCGTGTTGCCCCACACCTGGACCTGCTGACGGGCGTCCTGCGCGTATCGCGAAGTGCCCGCCCCGGCCCGGCGAGTGCTGGCCGGGAGCCCGACGGTGGCCGCGTACCCGGCGCGGCCACCGCGGTGAAGGAGGCGGTAGCCGCGGAAACGGACCAGCCGATTGTGGGCACGCGTCGACAGCAGCGTGCGGTCGCTGTTCTGGTCGTGCAGGACCTGCCCGGTGCGCCGGTCGACGACCTCGCCGTCCTCGTTGCGGTACCGGTCAGGCGGACCGCCGGGCCGCAGCGATCCCGCAAGGCCCCCTGGACCACCGGGCCGTGGCGTCCCTCCCTTGCTCGGACCACCCGGACCACCCGGACCACCCGGGCCACCCGGGCCACCCGGTCCGCCCGGAGCGCCGCCGACGGGGCCGCCGTTGTCGGGGTCGCCGCCGGCGGTGGGCTTGCGCCACTTCTCCAGCTGCTCCCGGTCCGGGCGGCGTCCGACCAGCAACCCGTACGCACCCTTGCCGCCCAGCCGCGCTCCGGCCCCGCTGACGGCGGCGGCCGCGGCCAGCGGGGCGAGCCCGCGTCCGGCCTCGGCCGTGGCGTCGGAGAGGATCCGGCCGGTGTCCACGGGCATGCCCGCCCCGTCGACGAGGGAGCCGAGCGCGCCCATCAGCCGTTGCCGGGTGCCGAGCATCCCGAACCGGCCGCCGCCCCCGCTGGTGAGGGCACGCAGTCCACCCCCTCCCTGGCCGCCGAGGGCGGTGGGGGAGTGCATGGCGAGGGTGGCGCCGAGCTCGGAGGTGTCGCCGGGCAGGTGGGTACCGCCGACCTTCGCGTACCGCATCCGCATCGCCATGCGGCGTCCGAAGGAGGCGATACCGGTCAGCAGGCGCCGGTGCCCGGCGGCGCCGGCGATGGCGAGGACGTCGATGAGGAGGATCCGCTCCACCATCAGCTCGGGACCGTTGGTGATGGTGGCGTCGACGGCGATCCCGAAGAACGGGATGAACGCGCAGATCCCGACCACGGCCAGGACCGCGATCCCCCACAGCGACAGCCACTTCCACACCGACTGCCGCGCCGGACCCGGCAGCATGCCCGCGACGAAGGCGACCCCGCCCGCGGCGGCCGCCGCCGCGCACACGCCCTGGGTCCCCAGCAGCACGATCGCCGAGGAGAGCAGCATCCCGCAGATGAACAGCGCGCCGATCAGCAGAAGAGCGGCGCCGCCGACCCGCCACCACGTCGGCTTCTCCGCATAGGCAGCAGCCGCCTTGCCGACCTCACCGGCCTTCTTCAGGTCCGCGAGGAACGCGGCGAACTCCCGGTCCTCGTCTGTGACGGCGGAATCCAGCAGCTCAGCGGTCGGCCCCATGCTGCTGATCTCGTCACTGCGTTCTTCAGCGCTGCGCCGGTCCTGGTTGTTGGACCGCTCGCAGTACTGCTTGGCGGGCCCCCAGACCAAGGCACAGTGGTCGTCGTCCTCTTCACGGTTCTCACGGTTCTGCTGCTCGCAGGTGTCCTGGGCCTGGGCGGGCAGCGTGTCGCAGCGGATCAGTCCGTCGGCGTCGGTGTTCGCCCCTTCGCCCACCTTGTAGCCGCCGGCCACCCACTTGAGGTGCAGGGCGTACGCCTCGCGGTCCGCTTCCTTGGCCGGGTCGAGGATCCGCCCGTACTGCAGCAGCATGTACGGCTTGACGATCAGCGCGTTGGTGACGGAGTCCTGGATCGGGCGGGCCACCTCCGCCGCCGTGACGGGCCCTTCGCCCTGTTCTTCCAT
This sequence comes from Streptomyces sp. WG7, assembly GCF_049975785.1. Lineage (NCBI taxonomy): Bacteria > Bacillati > Actinomycetota > Actinomycetes > Kitasatosporales > Streptomycetaceae > Streptomyces > Streptomyces sp. WG7. Next base: position 29,000 of record NZ_JBNGGE010000052.1, on the reverse strand, counting down.
GCATTTGAGCTCCTGGCGGCCGGCCATGCCGTCACAGGGGGACTTGCTGGCGATCTTGCCGCCCCAGTCGTAGGCGTTCACGCTGCGCTGCGCGACCTCGGCACCCACCTGCTGCGACTGGCCGAGCGGCCCGTCGGCGGCCAGCAGGTAGTCGGGGCGCACGAACGCCGAGGCGGCGAACGCGGCGATGAGCAGGGTCAGGAAGATCTCTCCCAGACCGCGGCCGACCCGGCCCCGTACGAGCATGAAGCCGGCGAACACGAAAGCCCACGCCAGCAGCAGCCCCTTCAGCCCGAGCGCGTCGACGACCACGTCCTCGTAGGCCTCGGCGACTTCCTGCGCCGGACGGGTCAGGGCCTTCAGCAGCGGGAAGCGGAAGGCCACCTCGATCGCCCACCCGGCCAGACCGACCAGCAGCCGGATCAGGGTGAACAGCCCGGACAGCGCGAACGCCAGGGCCTGCGTCTTGAAGGCGATGATGGATCCGCCGTCGGCGTTCAGTTCGTAGCCGTTGATCGGAAGGCCCTCGGAACTTCTGATGTTGAGCGGCGCCAGGAGGTCACCGGTCTCGCTGTTGCTGCCTGCCGCGTACACGACCTGGCTGTTGACGATCACGAACACCACGGCGAGCAGCACCGTGATGGCGGCGGAGCGGAGGGTGCCGGGACTGGGACGACGTGCCATGGTCAGACCTGCCCGCTCTTCACACCGGCAGCGGCGACCGATGGTTCGGGCACATCGGTCGCCGCGGTTGTGGTCGAGGTGCTGCGAGGCCCGGGGGTGGTGGTGATGGATGCGGCGATACGGGCGATGCGCGGGATGACGGTCTTGACCCGGCCGGTGTTCTGCCGTGGGCAGGTCAGCAGGAACTCGCCTTCCCTGCCTTGGTGGCCGACAGGGGACAACCCGGCGGTCACGAGCCGCACCAGGTTCTCGTCGTCAGGGTTGAGGCCGATGAACTCCAGGCCGCGGCGGGCGCGTGCCCGGTCGGTGGTGCGGGCCAGTGCGCGGTAGGCCATCAGGCCGCGGTCGGGCCCGAGTTCTTCGGCGTCGTGGGATCCGGCGATGAGGCCGGCGCCGTGCTTGCGGCCGTCGTGGAGGATCTCGTGGACCAGCGCGGTGCCCTCGGCCGACGACGTGAGCCAGTACAGCTCGTCCAGGACGACGGCGGTGAACCGCCGCGGATCCTCGAACGCGGTCTGCCGGGCGAGCGCCGCGATCAGGTACAGCACCGCGCGGCCGATCAGGGCTTCCAGCGGCTGCTGGTGCAGGACCTCGGGATTGTCGAACGCGGCCTTCGGAGGAAGCTTCAGTCCGGCGGTGGTGATCACGATCATGTCGGAGGCGCTGGAGGCATCCAGCCTCACCGGCGGCAGCGCCGGGTCGAACACCATCGCTGCCAGCGGGTTGGAGGCCACGACGCGGATGAGGCCGGCGAGGGTGGCCGCCGCGTCCTGTCGCCGGCCCGCCTCGCTCCCGCTCATCGTCTCGAGGACTTCCACCACCCGCTGCATGGACGGTGTCTCGCTGGCGGCGGCCTGTTCGACGGCGTGGTGGAGGACCTCGCCGCTGGTGCTCATCGGACCGATGCCCAGTTGGAGGGTGAGGTAGGACAGGGCGTAGTGGCGGCCTTCCGGCCCGTCGAACATCCGCAGTGGGTCGATGGACACCTCGGCCCGGGCGGCGTCGACGATCTGTACTCGGCCCTTAGCGGCGCTGCGGGCGAAGGTGGCCCACTCGCGCACCGGGGTCCGGTCGATGCAGATCGCGCACCCGCCGCGCGCCCAGACGGACTCCGCGATCAGTTTCTGCAGGACGCTCTTGCCGGCGCCGAGGTCCCCGACGATGCCCATCGACGCCGACGCGTCCTGCTTCGGGGCGTCCGCGACGTTGATCATCACGGGGCGGGTGGTGCCGCAGTCCAGGTCCAGGCCCAGGAACATCCCGTTCGGGTCGCCCACCTCCGCGGTGGTGAAGGCGCCGGACAGGGCCCAGTCCTCGGAAACCTGGTGCTGGGTGAACTCCCGCAGCACCCCCGGCCGCGCGGTCCCGGGCAGACCCAGGGTGAACAGGGCCTCCTGCAGTCCGGCAGGGCGCACGGCCCGGTAGTCGGCGCCGGAGAGCAGCGCGGCCAGCGCCCGGGCCCGGGCGTCACAGACGGCAGCGGTCGGCCCCCACACCGTCAGCACGGTCACCGACTGCACCTCCACCTCCACCGACGTGCGCGACAGGCGGGCGTCCAGCTCGCCCAGGTCGCGGGCGGCGTCGGTGAGGGAGGCGGGCATGCCGGTGGGGCGGGCGTCGTACTGGTCGGCCTGGTCGATCAGCTCGTTCTTCTTACGCCGCACCTGGTCCCGCGCCTTCTCCGCCGGCACCAGCGTCAGATCGACGGTGTAGTCGACAGGGAAGTCGAGCATCTCCAGCTGCGCGAACAGATCTGCGGCCTCCGCACCGACCGCCGGCGGACACTCGGCCAAGACGAGCTGCGCCTGGTAGCCGACCCCGGCGTCGGTCTCGACCTGCAGCCACCGCCTGCGCAGCGGCGAGCCAGCGTTTAGCCGCCACCAGGCTGAGCGGCCCGACCGCGAAATGCGGTCCGATACCTTCAGCTCGTCGGCGTCGTCCAGTTCGGGGTCGATGCCGCCCTCCTGCAGGCGTGCCTGGCCCAGGTCGGCGTAGCTGGGGGAGTGGAGCACTCCGGCCTGGACGTGGCCGCCGTACAGGGTGCTGGTTTCGGCTTCGGTCAGCAGCGGCTCCGCCAGGCCGCGGTGAAGGGCGTGCTGGACCATCCACACGATCTCCGCCGGACGGGCTGGCCGGAACGCGATACCTCCGGCGAGTGCGGCCTCCACCCGGGCCGCCTGCTCGCGGAAGGCCGTCACCTCACGGCGCGCCACGGGCGCGGCCCGCATCCCGAGCATGGGAGCGACATCCGCCCACATCGCTCCCAGCGACGCGGCCACCCGCCCGCCCGCGGCTTCGTTCTGCAGGGGCACCGCCAGCCACAGCGTCCGGCGGTGCATCTCCTGGCCCTCCAGCAGATCCAGAGTGGCTTCGACGGTCTCCACCCACGGATGCGGGCCATCACCCGGCGTCTGCTCGGCGGGCTCGATGCCCTCGATCATCTTCAGGGCGATCTCACCGGGATCGGCCTGCGCGCACAGCCCGAACAGGCGAGGCGCCCCGGACAGCGAGCGCACCAGATGCGTGACCTTGGCCAGTTGCTCGTCACGGACCGCGGCGGGCACGTAAGTGCCCTGCACGGTCTCCGCCCGCTGCCCCTTCGCATCGGGGCCGGGGTGCAGGCGGTACACGGCCCACACGCTGCCCTGCGTCGACCAGACCAGGTGACCGGCAATGTGACGGATCGGAACCCTCACCGCACACCCCCCGTCTCCTGGACGCGGGCCAGCAACTGCTGCACACCCGACACCGGCGCCATGGGTCCTGGCCCTGGTGTCGGCGTCGGCCGCGCCTGCGGCTGGGAACGCGGCGTCGACGAACGGCGGCCGGCCCGGGCCTGGCCTGCGATCCGGACCTCTTGAGGCTCCTGGGCGGCGCGCTGCCGCACCGTCGCAGGCCCAGCCGGACAGGCTCCCTCGAGGGTGAAGCCGCCCAGCAGGGGTCGGGCGGCGTGGTCGCGGGCGGCCCTGCCGCCCGTCCGGCCGCCCTGCGGCTGCCAGGCGAGGAGCACCCAGCCCAGCGCCGCCTGCAGCGGGGCACGGCCCTTGACCTTGGGCCGGCGTACCGCCCACACGGCCAGCACCCACGCGACGACGGGGACCGGGCCCATCCACGACCACCAGCTGATGGTCTTGACCAGGAGAAACCCGCCGCCAACGAGGACAGCGATCTGCGCGGGGGTGTACGGGCCGAGCGGGATCTTCCAGTCGGCGACCTTCCCCAGCACCCATGGATGACGGCGCGCGGTCGTATAGAAGCGCCCGACCCTGTTTGCCGCAGTCGCGCTCACAGCCCGCCTCCGACGCCCGCAGAACGGCCGGGGGAAGCGGATCGCTCGGACTGGACGATGCCGGGGTGGGCGGGGGCGCCGTTGGCGGGGTTCTTCACCTCGTCGGTGAACATGTCCGCGAGGTCCTCGCGGGAGTCGTACAGGCCCAGCGCGATGATCATCAGCAGGAGGGCGCCGATCCCGGCCTTCAGGCTGAACCGCTGGACCATGATGACGACGACCAGAACGATCAGTCCGGCCTGCAGGCCCTTGGTCGCCCAGTCCTCGAACATGGTGATCCAGCTGTCGCCGAGGTCGTCCAGCTGCCCGGCCAGCATCACGTCGTGCACCGTGTTCACCGCGCACCCCCGCCCCGGACGCTCCCGGACTCCAGCACGGCGAGATCCCACCGGCCGGAGCGGGCCGTCAGCGTGAGCTCGTAGGCCAGCGGCCACCGGCCCGCCTCGTCCCGTCCCTCGGCCTGGACCAGGACCCGGACCTTCGTCCCGTCGGCCGGCACCTGCCCGGCGGCCGCGGCCTCCTCGACCGCCGACACCTCGCGCACGGTGACCGCCGTGTAGGCGGCGGGGGAGACAGGCGCGAGCTTCACCCCCGGCGCCAGGTAGCGGTCGACCTCGCCGGTACCGGTGAGGTAGGCGCCGAGGAACTCCCCGACAGTCGACGCCAGGGCGCCGTCGGAGGGAACGCTCACCGTGTACGGCGACTTGGGCACCGTGACCCGGGCGGGACCGGCCACCATCCCCGGGGCGCCGGTCACCGCGAACGACGCACCCCGCGCGTCGGCGGCGACGGGGACGGTGAAGTAGCGGACCATGCTGTCGGCGTACTGCGCGGCGACCGTCACCGTCCACGCGCCTCCGTCGCGCTGCACACTGCGCACCGCGGTCACCGAACGCGGCTTCGACTGTGCACCGGCTGACGGGTCCGGCAGCGCGACGTCCGGGGCGAGGGACTGCGCAAGCCGCGCCTGCGCACTGCCCGCCTCGTTCGCGCTGCTGCGCAGCCACGCGTCGAGGAACACCTGCGCGTAGCCCGCGGGGTCGGCCGCGACGGTCGTAGAGCGCTCCGGTGCCGGCCTGTGCGGGGCGGCGGCCGTCGCGTTGGCTGGACCGGAGGTCACCGCGACGGCCAGGGCGACGGGGCCGGCGGCGATCGCGGTGAACAGCGCCAGGCGCGACAGGCGCACGCGCCGCCGCATCTTCTCCAACTCGACCCCTGCGGCGATCGCGGGGGCGGCCTCGCTCTGTGAGGCCTTCTTGCCCAAAGGCATGGTCGAACTCCCAGGTCAGGAATCGGCTGTTGCTGACCTCGAGGAAATGCGTCAGCCCCGACCCGACCACCGACCACACAACCCCGACCACGATCACGAACAGGTCACGAAACCCGTGGTCGGCCCGACCACAGCCCCGACCATGGGCCCGACCACGGCCCACGGCAGGCTCTGCGCCGGCACCGGGGCACGTGCGGCGCCTCGGCTGCGTGTCAGCGGACCGTCTGTGCAGCCCGGGGGGCGACTGTGCATCCGCGCTGTGCACAGTCGCCGCGCTCGCCGACTGTGCAGGACCCCCATCCTCGTTGTGCAGGCGCCTGCACAGTGAGCGCCGGGAGCATTGTGCAGCCGTGAGTGTGCACACCGCCACGCACGCGAAAGGCTCTCCTTGGTCGGCCCGACCATGGCGCCGACCATGGCTGGGCAGGGGCATGCCGCGGTTTCGTGCCGGGTGGCCGGGGCGGTGGCCGCCTGTCTGGCCGGGGGCGCATGGGCAGGTGGTTCGTTCAGGGCCACGACGTCACCGCGGCCGCCGCCCTGCGCGCCGTGGAGGAACTGCGCCTGCCGCACCAGCTGGCCGTGCCGGGGTTCGGCCCGGAGCGCTCGGTGGTCGAGGCGGTTGTCCGGGAGGCCGGCTGGGTGCGCTGCCCCGAGGCGCGTACGTCGGGCCGTCGGCCACCCACACCTGCACCACCGAAGGCCGGTTTGGTGATCCGTCCCCCGCGGCGGCCGGACCTGGGCGGGAGCAGGCGCAGGGACCTGTGCCGTCGGGCTCCGCTGCGGTGGCGCTGGCCGAGTCCGGGGCTGCCCGGGGCCGAGTGCTGCCGGCGGCGGACGATCCCAGGTGGGAGTCGGTGCTGTTGCATCTGCGTCAGCAGCTGCGGGGGCCCGCGCACCAACTCGTGTCGCCCGTGCAAGGGCGGCTGGCGGAGCGGGAGAAGAAGGACACCCGTGGTCGGGCCGACCACGGGTCCAACCACGCTTGCGTGGTGCGCCTGTTGTCGGATCGTGACCTGTGGTCGGGGGTTGTGGTCGTCTGTCTGGTCGGGGGTGGCCGGTGGGCTGACCGTCATGGAACTCGTGTGCGTCTCCTCATCCGGCGGCCTGGGGCGGCCCGTTGGCGCAGTCCGGCTGCAGGCCCTCGGCGATCGTGCGTGCCTCGTGTGCGGGGGGCGGCGGTGAGCGGTGTCGGTGCGGGGATCCGCCGGGGTGTAGTGGCCGCTGATCAGTTCACGCAGATCGCCAACGGTCTGTTCCGTGACGCCCGGCTGTCGTACCGGGCGAAGGGGATCTTCGGGTACGTCAGCACGCACCGCAGCGGCTGGCGGGTCAGGATCGCCGACCTCGTCCGCCTGGGCCCTGACGGCCGGGACGCGGTACGCGCCGGCCTGAGGGAACTGGAGGAGCACGGCTACCTGATCTGTGAACGCCTGCGCCACCCGGACGGCACCCTCGGCGAGAGCGTCTACTGCATCACCGACCACCCCGCCGTCCAGAGCGATGTGCCGTCAAAGGTGCGCTCGGTGGCTGGAGGCCCGCGGGCCGGGTCCGGTGGAGGGTTCGGGGCGGGGATCCGCCGGGGGGTGATGGCGGGAGATCAGTTCACGCAGATCGCCAACGGCCTGTTCCGTGACGCCCGGCTGTCCTTCAAGGCGAAGGGGCTGTTCGGACTGCTCTCCACGCACCGGGAGGGCTGGCGGATGACGGTCACCGACCTCGCCCGCTGCGCCCGGGACGGCGAGGCAGCCGTCAGGAGCGGCCTGAAAGAACTGGAGCAGCACGGCTTCCTCGTCCGCGAACGCGAGCGCGGTCCGGACGGGACCCTCGGTGCGGCGGTGTACTTCATCACCGACCTGCCAGCTCTGCAACGCTGCAGGTCACAACCAGAGTCGGGTTTTCCACCGGTGGATAAACCTACGGTGGATAATCGCCCCACTAAGAAGACTAAGAGAAAGAAGACCAACAAGCAGAAGACCAGACCCCTCCGTCCCCGTGACCGCGCCGCCAGCTCGCGGGCCTCCTCGGGGACGGCACGGTCGGTCGCAGCAGCGTCCCTGGCCGCCAGCTCGCCCGCGACGCCTGCGGTGTCCGGCGCCTCGCCGGCTGTCCCGCCGGTGCCTGCGGCCGATGCGATGCATCCCGGGATCCGGCTGCTGCTGGAGATCGGAGCCGCTCAGCCCGAGCTGCTGCTGACCGGGAAGGCCCTGACCGACCAGGGCCGCGTCGTGACCGTGATGCTGGAATCCGGCTGGACCAGCGCCCAGCTGCGCCACGTCATCGCCGGCCGCCCCCTGCCTACCCCGGTGCGTACGAGCGTCGGAGCGATCATCGCCGCCCGCCTGCGCGCCGCCCAGGCCTACCCACCCCCCGCCGCACTCACCGGCTCGGCACACCCCGGCGACGGCCTGGACGACGAGCTGCACGCCCCATCGACGCCGGAGCGGTCGTCCACGGCGCCCGCGGCCCGCACCGTCACCGAAGCCCTCACCTACCGCGCCCTGGTCGAATGCGCCGGCTGCGGCGTCCCCGGCACCGCACCGGGCGAAGACCTCTGCCCGGCCTGCCTCGACTGGCCCCTGTGCTCCACCTGCCCCGGCCCCACCCCACGCCGCGCCCACCCTCACGGCGACGGGCGCTGCACCACCTGCGCCACGACCTTCACCGGCCCGACGCAAGGAAGCACGCCATGACCAACCGGACACCACCGGCCAGCGACTCCATGAATCCGTTGCGCCCGTTCCGGCAGCAGCCCAGGCGGTGGGCCAGGGCACAGGCCAGGGCGCTGCGCGGCGGCCACGTCTGCTGTGGCGCCGACTGCGCCAAGGGCTGCGAGCCCGTCCTGATCCGCGAGCGGACGGGGTGGGGGTGGATCGACTGGACGGTGCCGGCCGACGGAAGCCTGCCCCACGAGCCTGACCGGATCGCCGTGTTCAGCCCGCTTGCGAATCGCGCGCAGCGGCTTGCGCTGCGCTGGCTGGCCAGGCGGCCGGCCCACCGGATCCGCCTCGGTCCGCTGGCCGTACGGCCGGCCACCGGCGCTGTCACGGTTCTCGCCCTGATCGCGGCGACCCTCGCCACCCTGCACGGCCGGGTTCCGCTGAGCATCACCGTGCCGGCGGCCGCCCTGGCCCCGCTGCTGGTGGAGCATCTGCCCGACGTCCTCGACGCCCGCGCCGGCGAGCACGCCCGGGTCCTGGACGCCGGTCCCGCCTGTCGCTACCTCCACCGCTTGGCCTCCCTGCACGCCACGCTCACCGACGCGGCCGCCCGCAGCGACCAGTACCGGGTGCGGAGAGCCCTTCAGATCGGACACCACCAGCTGTTCGAGACGGCAGACCTCCTCCAGCGGCGCGATACCCGCTCCGTCTCCGCCGTGCTCATCACGCGGGAGCGACTGATGCTGCAACTCGTCGCCCGGACTGCCGAGATCCTCACACCCATGGCCGGCGACGCGCCTTCCGCCTGCCCCGGCCGGCCTGCCAGACAGCCGACGGGGCGCACCGGTCCACGCTCGCGCCATCAGCCTCAGCCGAATCCTCAGCGCACGCTTCACCGATGAAGGAGGAACTCAACATGCCCGACCACGGTCCCGAGCAGTCCACCAGCGGTGTGTACCTGCTCTTCGCGCACGAGCCGTACTATCCCGGCCCTGGCACCCAGGAGATCAACACCACCGTGGTGGCTGCCGACTCGCTGCTACACCCGCACGTGCGGCAGCCCGACGGTGTGCGCATTCACGACCTCCTCACCACGGGACGGCAGCCAGGCGAGATCGTCCCGCTGGCCACCCTCACCCACGAACTCAATGGTGGCGCCGACTGGCCGAGAATCGGCGACTGGCAGGGCGTCACCCTCGACCTGCTGGACCTCGCTCACGCAGGGCGCTGTGATGCCCTGCGTCTCGGCCTGCCCGAACTGGCGCGCGCTCTCCTGTGCACGGGGCCACACGGCCTGGTCCGCGTCTTGGACGCGACGGCCGACGATGTCGTCACCTGCGGCTCTGCGGAGCGCGCCGTGGTACTGGACGAAGTCGGCGCGCTCCTGGCCGCTGTCGCTGCCGAGCAGCCATTCTGGCCAGGGGGCAGCCTTCTGCCCGCGCTGGGCCGGCTCACCGGAGGGCGGTGAGCCCGACGCTACCGACCGGACGATCCACAGGTGCAAGCCCGAGTGCTGGAACTGCTCGCCGAGGTGGAGGCCTCGTGCGTGGCACGACGGGGCCGGTTCTGAGCCGACGAGCATGCCGGAAGCGACGTCACGGCAGGCTCTCTCCGGCCGGCCGGTCAGTCACGGCCACCGTTGTCGCCCTGATCGCGGCCACCCTCGTCAGCCTGCCCGGCATCCCGTCATCCATCGCCTTACCAGCGGCCGTGCCTGACCACTGCGGAACGCAGGCTGGAACGGTTTCAGGGAAGGTTGCCTACGCCGCACTCAACCCGGTCTTCGCCCTCGCCATCCACACGCCATCGGCGAGGCTCACGAGGACCGCCGCGATCAACCGGGTCCGTAAGTGCTGCTTCCGCGCCCACGAGCACGGCTCACACGTTCCGCGTGCTTTTCTAGGACCATGGAAGCCGTAGCCGCGAGCGTGATAGCCGTGCTGGGTACTCTTCTGGGATCTGGCCTTACATATTTGTTTCAGCGGCAGACGATGAACCGCTCGGAGCAGTTCACGCGTAACGAACGGCTTCGGCAGGAGCGCATCGCCGCCTACAGCGCCTTCGCTGGTGCACTTGCGAACTACCGCCGCGGGCAGATGGACCTTTGGTTCGCGAGACATGAGCACCGGGAGGTCAGCAGCGTGGCTGAACTCCGCCGTGAGGAACAGCGACTGAGAGCTGCAGCTCTTGAGGCAATGTTTCGTGCCGAGTTGATCACCACCGACCCAAGGCTCGAAGAAATGGGCCGCCAAGCACTCGCGGCCATCGACCGGATGAACCGAGCCGGTACACGAGACCAGCTGGACCAGGAACGGGCCACCTCTCGGACGTTGATCTACGAATTCGTATCGGCTTCAAAGCCGCACATGGTGGCCGGGCGACGTACCGCAGACGACGAGCGACAGGTCACCTGAGGCCGATGGGCGGTTCTGTTGCCGGCCAGGGCGGCTCGCGCGGGGCCTGGTAGCCGCTCGAAGACGATGCAGCACCGGTCGGAGGCGGACGTCAGCGATGGCCGGTGCCGCGAAGCTGTGAGGCTTCGCGGCGGAGAGGTGGCTGGCCTCTCCATACCGGCCATCGTGCGGCGTCTGGTCCGCCGGGAGTTCGTCGGTCCCTTCAACCAGAGGCCGCGGTCTCACGGTACCCGCGGAGGGTGTGTTTCGGTGTGCTGTTGTCAGGTCGTCGAGGAGCGGCGGGCGGCGAGTTCCTCGACGCGGGAGCGTGTCCAGCGCTGTTGGCGGGGCCGGCCGGCGCTGCCGCGGCGGTACTCGAACCCGTCGGGCTGCTCGAGGTCGGGCAGGAGGCCATGGCCGAGGGCGCTGATGAAGCTGTTGACGTTGCCGTAGCCGAGGATCTGAGCGGCTTCGGCGGCACCCACCAGGTCCTCGTCGCTGCCCGTACCGGCGGCTGGCAGCACACCGCGCTCCCGGGCCGCGGCGACGACCGTGGCGCGCCGCCACTTCTTGCGGGCCGCGCCGCGGCCTTCCTGCCTCTCCAGGACCTCCGGCTCGGGCAGTTCGGGGATGCGGCCCTGGTAGAGGGAGCTGGAGAAGGAAGCGGCGCTGCTGTAGCCGAGCAGGCTCGCGACTTCGGCCGTGCCCAGCAGTTCGTCGGGGTCCCCGTCGACGGGAACTTCGGGCAGTGCGGCGGCGGGAACCGGTCCGCGCCGGCCCTTGCCGGGGCGGTTGGCCGCCCAGGCGACGATCGTGCCGCGGCGCCACCTCGGGCCGTCGATGTCCTCGTCGGGCTCGGGAAAGTAGCCGGGCCGGTCGCGGATGTAGGCGTCGATGGTGGAGGTGCGGGTGTAGCCCAGGAGCTGCGCCACCTCCCGCTTGGTCAGCAGCTCGTCCTGGTCGGCCTCGAGGACCGACGCGGGCAGCGTGCGCTTCTTCGGGGCGCGCTGCGCGAAGAACGCCGCGACCTCGTCGTAGCGCCAGAACCGCTTGCGGCCCTCGGTGTGCGCGACCGGGGGGAAGCCGCTGTCCGGGTTGTTGCTCCACTCGCTGATCCGAGGCTTGCTCGTGCCGAACTCGGACACGATCTGCGTGGTGTCCACGAGCCGCTCGGCGGAAGACATCGGGGCCCCTTCGGCAGGATCGACAAGGCAGTGCCGGCGCCCACCCGAGCGCGACAGGTTCGATAATGCCAAAGATGTTGGTTTCGTGTCCAGCTCAGCGGTAGACCGGCTACTGGAACTCCTCGCCCAGGAGGCTGGCGCCGAAGCGCGCGGCGCGCTCTGCCAGCTCCGTGTAGGCCATGGCGGCAGGCGAAGCGTCCCAGGTCGCGAACGCGAGAGCGGAGAGAGCCTCCCCGCGGGTCATCCCCTCCTCCCACGCGGCGCCCGCGGCCGCGCACCGCTCGGCGAGCTGGGCGTCGGACAGGGACTCGGCCTCACGGCGGATGACGGACTGGACATCGGCCACGCCTTCGCACCACGCGCGGTGGCCCGTAGCGAGCAGGTTCTGCAGTGCGTCCCGGTCAGTGAGGTCCCGGGCTTCGGCGGCGAGGTCCAGCAGCAGAGCGGTCGGGTTGGTGTCCATGGTCATCTCCTTGATTCCACTGTAGAGGGGGAGGGGCCGGTGGGCCGGGGTGTGGATGACCCGGCCCACCACGTGCGGGTGTCAGGTGCCAGGGGTGCAGCCGTCGCACAGCGCACGGCCTGTACGGCGGGCCAGCTCCGGCTTCTTGCGCGGTTCGCGTTTCAGTGCCTGACGGACCTGTTCCTGCAGGGCGGTGAACTCCGGTCCGTCGTCCGGGCAGACGACGCCGGGGCCGGGTGCCTCGCAGTGCGCGGCGTGCCGGATCAGGTCGGTGATCCGCCAGTCCGGGCGGAAGCTGTCGCCACGGGCCTGTTCGACCTCGGCGTACAGGGCGGCCAGCCGTGGCCGCCGCCCGATGGTGAGCAGCAGGTCGCGGCGGGAGGCGAAGACGCACAGCGAGCAGGAGCAGCGGGAGGTGCCCAGCCAGTCGCCGGCGCCGGGTACGGAGTCGTAGGTCCAGCAGTAGGGTACCGGCGCACCGGTGTGCCACTCCTTGACCGCGTCGGTCGTCCAGTCCTTGACGGGGAGCCACTCGTCGACGATCCGGGCGCTGTTGGCCTGCACGGTACGGAAGGCCGGGCGGTTCTTGCGGTCGGCTCCCTCGTCGCTGCGCAGGCCCAGGACCTTCAGGATCCGTACGGGCCGACCGAGCTCGCGGGTGAGGCGGCTGACCATCGGTGTCCAGGCGCTGGAGACGACGCCTTCCTTGGCGGCTTTGCGGCAGTAAGGGCTGCCCTTGCGGGGGAAGCGCCCGTAGGCCGCGATCTCGGTGAGCAGACTGTGCGGCATCCGTGTGCCGTCCGGGCCCGGCAGCGTGCGGGTGACCTCGACGTGCCGGTCGGCCGGCACCCCGAAGGCGGCGCTCTGCAGCGCGGCGAGCTCGGACACCCCCGGGTAGCGGACGCCGTCGAAGACGACCGGCGGCCACTCCAGCACTCCCAGGCTGGAGTGGTAGGAGATCACACGGTCGTCGACGCCGGCGGCCCGGGCGGCGTCCATGAACACGGCCATCATGACCGCGCTGTCCTTGCCGCCGGACAGCTGAGGTGCGAGGAGATCGTACGAGGTCAGGTCGGGTGTACTGGGCGTAGCGGGACGCGAGGCCATGTCAGCTCCCCTGGGCCGGGATGGAGGGAACGGATGCCGTGGGCTGGGCGGCGGCCTGTGGGGTTCCGGGATCCGCGCTCACCGGCAGGGAGCTGCTGTTGGCGGGCAAGGAGACGTCCTCGCCCGTCAGGGCCTCGACGACCATTCCGACCAGGTCGCGTGCAGCGTTGGTGGTCACGGCGTTGCCGATCATTTCGATCGTCTGGTCACGGTCCCCGAGGAAGACGAAGTCCTCGGGGAATTCCATGGCCCGCGCCGCTTCGCGGGGAATGAGCATCCGGTAGCGGCACTCTTCCAGGCTGACCGCGTAGCCGATCAGTCCGTGCCGGTCCCGCGTGGTGAGGGTGGGCATCGGAGCTGTGACCGGCTGCGCGCTGCTGTTGCCGTAGTACGGCAACAGGTCATGGACGGCGGGATCGGCGTAGACGACGCCGTGGTTGATGCCGCCCGCGGTGAGTGTGGACATGGGCGCCGTGGCGGGCCGGTGGCTGGAGCCACCGCCGTGCAGCTCGATCATGTACGGCTCGATCACAGCACCCTCGCCGCGGACCGCCTGCCGGTACTTCTCCCAGCCGGCGCGGATCTTGCGCATGGTGTTGGCCACCAGCGGCCTGCTGCGCTCTCCGATCGTCCGGGCGGGGAGGGTGAAATCGATCGCTTCCGCCGCACCCCGCACCTGAGGTTCCACGGCCTGGTGGCGGCACTCGACGCGCGGGCAGCGGTAGACGTACTGGCCCGTCTTGACGCCGTAAACGCCCCAGGGGCGTTCCGGGCTGCACACCCGGGTCCGCTTGAAGCACTGCATCAGGCGCACCCAGCCGTGCCGGGGGCAGACTCCGTACGGCCGTAACCACTTGTCGAAGTCCGGCGCGCGGTCACCCTTGCGCCAGAAGATGACGTACATCCGTGGCCGGCGCGAGCGCGATCCGGGCCCGGCGGCCTGGGCGTGGCAGGAGTCGAGGTAGACGATCCGGTAGTCGTACGGCCCCCACAGCGCGACACTGCGTACCCAGTTGTCGAAGGCGAAGCCCGGCGCTTCCTCCGGGCCCCACCAGCGGGCGTCGGGGACGTTCTCGACGATGATCGCCCGATAGCGGTGGTGTTCGGCGAAGCGGGCGATGTCGTGCATGGTGGCGCGGGAACGGATGGCGGCCTCGTCGGTGCCGTCGGTGGCGAACAGGCCGCCGTCGAACTCGCCGTGGCCGCGCTTCTTGCCCCGGGCGCGGGTGTGGTGCGTGCACTCCGGCGACCCCCAAAGGATGTCGGTGCGCGGGTATCGGGTGGGCACTACCTGCGAGATGTCCGCGCAGTCGTGGTCGGTCGTGGGGTGGTTGTGCTGGTGGGTGTTGATGGCGTGCCGGGAGTGGTTGGCGGCCATCACGACGCGCACCCCGGGGATCTGGAGGGCCCCGCAGGTGGATCCGCCGGCGCCGCAGAACAGATCGGTCATGGTGACGAGCACGGTGAAGCTCCTTGATCTTCAGAAGAAAAGAGGCGACGAGGGTTCAGGCGAGCGGGAGCTGGGCGGTGGAGCCCGAGGTCAGGGCCTCCCATTCCGGCTCGAAGTTCTTGTCCTGCTTGTCGATCACGCGGGCGGGCGCGGTGGCGAACAGCTCCTCGGCCATCGGCCACGCCGTGCCGCGGGGGCGGACCCATGCCCGGGCCCGTCCGAACACCGGGTCGTGCTCGACGTCGACGCGATGCCGCTCGGATACAGAGATCAGCCGACGGGCGAGCTGCTGAGGGCGGCCGATGTCGACGCGCTCGGTGGAGCGCATCACCGGACGCCGCCCGCCGTCGGCTGACACGAGGAACAGTCGGCGCACGTGGTAGAGCGCCCACGGCATGTCCAGCTCCCGCTCGAAAGCCTCCAGGCACGCCCGGTCCCGCGGCCGCGCCCGGTCGAAGAACTCGAGCAGGGTCCTGCGGCCGTACAGCTTTGCGTTCGGGTTGAGGCTCATCGCCGTGTACTCCAGGCGCAGCACCTCACCGGCGATGTCCGGGTGCGTGCGCATGCGTTCCAGGTGGGCGGGCAGGGCGCCCATGGAGACGGGGAAGCAGCAGAACGTGCAGTAGCTCTTGGGCCAGTGCACGCCGAACCGCGCCAGGAGGTAGTCCTCGACCTGCTGCCGTCCCCAGCCCCAGTCGACGAGCGGGTAGAGGCCGGCCCGTCCGGGGAGCTTGGACGCGGTCTCGTCCCGCAGGCAGCGCCCTTTCTCGTCGGCGTTGAAGCCCATGACCTGCCGGAAGGGACGGCCGTTGAAGACCTGGGCGAGCCACCAGTCACCGACCGCGCCCTTGGCCCACAGGCTGCACTTGCGGGTGCCGGCCTGCTGGGGGACGGTGCCGACGGACTCCAGGTCGTCCCACAGCGTCCACGGCCCGCGGACGAGGAGCCGCTCGGGGCTGCGGGAGTCGTCCAGGACTGTGAACCCGTCTTCCTTCCGGTGTCCGTTGCGCGCCAGCTGGATCAGGCGCACGCCGTGCTCGCGCAGCAGCGGCAGCATGAATTCCTCGACCAGGAGCCGGGTCTCGGGCCACTCGCTGCCGGTGGCCATGTAGAGGACGGCGGTGCGGTCCAGGTCGATGCCGTGCGCGGAGGGGGCGGTGAGCATCCGTGCGAGGTAGGCCGTGGAGTCGGCACCTAAGCCCCAGTTGATGACGGTGTCCAGGCCGTCAGTGGTGCTGAGGCCGGGCAGCGACGGCGTGTACGCGGTGCGGGTCATCCGGCACTCCTTCGGCGGCCGCCCCGTGCCCGGAGCGGCCGGGCACGGGGGCGGTAGGGGATGTCAGAGCAGGGCGAGAGCGCGTGCGGGGTCCGGGACCAGGACGGCGCGCTGCTCGGCGAGCAGTCGGGCGCTGCCGTCGGCGCGGACGTCCTCGGCGGCAGGCGGGCAGAGCAGGGGGCGGTTCAGGGCGGTTGCGGCCTCGGCGGTGCGCATTGCCGCCTCGGCGTGGTCCAGGGCCTCGATGAGGATCACCGTGCGCGTGAGCGCGGCGAGCAGGACGGAGGTGGCTTTGAGTGTGGCGCCGCTGGGCGCGGTGCCCGGCCGGTAGAGGCTGAGTACGGCGCCGCCGTTGGCGGGGATGGAACCCAGCAGCTGGGCGTGGTCGTGCGGATGGGCGCGGTCCAGGCCGCAGGGCAGGACTGCGAGCGTTGCCCGTCCGGCCAGGGCGGCAGCCCGGTGGGCTGCCGAGTCCACGCCGTACGCGAGTGTCGCGGTGACTGTGTGACCTGCCTCGGCGACGGCGGTGGCGAAGGCGGCCGCACGGTCCAGGGCCGGCACGGTCGCGTTGCGGTTGCCGGTCACCGCGACGGCGCGGGCGGTGAGCTGCGGGAGCCGGTCCCCTCCCCGGGCCCACAGACCGAGCGGGCAGTCTGGCCCGAGGTCGGCCAGGGAGGCGGGCCAGACCTCGTCAGAGGGGATGATGAACTGGCAGGTCAGTTGCGCGTCGCCGAGTTCGCCAGCGGGCTTGTACTGGGCCAGGCGCCCGCTGTTGTCGTTGCGGACACGCCGCTCCCACACCTCCTCGGCGCTGAACGTGGCTAGGTCGGCGGCGAGTTGCGCGGGAGTGAAGTGCTCGGCGAGCGCGGCACGGGCGGCGCGTTCGGGCAGGGCGGGGCAGGGCATGGTGAACCTCCGTGAGGGGGCGTCGGCGGGCATGCCGCCGACGCCGTGCGGAGCGGTGAGCTGGGGGTGAGTGCGGTCAGCGCGCGGTGCGGCTGGGCGCGGCGGGGGCGTCCCAGGTCGTGCGGGGCGCGGACCGCCACCAGTCGGTCGCGGCGGCCGGGACCGGGGCCGGTCGGGCTGGTGGGGCGGGACGGCTCGGTCGGGCCCGGTGAGCGGCTGGCGCCTGGGGCGCGGCCGTCGGGCGCGGGGTCGAAGCGGGAGCGCGTCCGGCGAGGACGGCGGGCAGGGTGTCGTCGATGTAGGCGACGTGGTGGGCGAGATCCACACCGACCTGAGCGGAGTCGAGGTAGAGCACGTTGTCGCGCAGGGCCACGTCCCCGGTGGCGATCACGTGCACGGCGTCGGTGAGGCACTCGGCGACGTGCCGGGCGAGCGGGCCGGTGACCGTGCAGATCACGGGGACCGGCTCCCCGTCGCGCCACTGGCGCTGCGGGTAGTCGTACTCGCGCGGGATCTGTACCACGGTGAAGCGGGCCGCTGGGGTGCCGCGTTCGGTGTGGCGCAGCTGCACGGTTCCGTACACGCGGCCGCGGATGACGGCGGTCGTCTCTCCATTCATGCGGGGCGCTCCTCGATGTGACGAACGTGAGGCGGTGCCCGGAAGCCATCCGGACAGATTCCATAATACTTGAAACGGCGCGGGTGTCATCCCCTTTTTCCCAACCGGGTGGGAGCACCCGTCCCTGCGGGGCCGGCCGCAGTCACGACCGCGCCCGCTCTGCCCGGTGCTACGCGGCGCGCTGTTCCTTTGGCGGCCGGGCCTTGCGGCAGGGCCCCGGACCCTCGCAGCAGCAGGATGTCTCCTGGACATCCCCCTGCCGCTCGACGCCGCCGGGCCTGGTGGCGGGGCGGGCGAGCTGCCCGAGGCGGGCCCTCCAGCCGGTCGGCGTCTGCGACGGCGGCGTAGGGGGATGGGTGAACACTGTGGCGTCCTCGACGTCCACCTGCACCGGGACCGTGCCGTCGGCCTGGAGCAGCTGCTCGTCGGTGGTGTCCAGGTGGACGGAGACCCGCACGGCCCTGGTGTCGGCGTCGAGGTAGGCGAACACGAGGACCCCGGCGATCTCGATGCAGGGCAGGCTCTCGTCGTCGGGTCCCTCCATCGGGTGGAAGACCGCCGCGCTGTTGGCCTCCGCGCAGGCCTGGCCGTCCGTGAGGCTCAGGCTGTGGGGTGCGTCGCCGTGGCGGAGGACGTCGTACGCCCGCAGCGTGTAGTCCTCTTCGCACCGGTCCTCTACTGGGCCGTAGTAGACGTCGACAGCCATCCGGTCGTCGACGGGAGGAAGGTAGGGCACACCGTCATTGCCTGCCACCTTGTCCCAGCAGCTGCGCACGTGCTGCGCCAGTGAGGCCAGTGCGGAGGCCTCGTCGGACCAGAGCGTCACCTCCTCGCTGCGCCGGTCCCACCGGCGCAGCACCCACGCCCGGCCGGCCCGCTGCGCCGTGAGGGCGGTGGGCACGGCGAAGCTGAAGCGGCTCAGCCAGCCGCTGAGGACGTCGGCGGTCTCCGCGCCCGGCCATTCGCCGGTGCGGGCCTGGAGGGCGTCCATCAGTGTGGCCAGATCGATGATGGCCGCGCCGGCGGGCGTGGCCGGGTCTGGTGTGATCAGCATCGAGTGCATCTGTCTTCTCCCTCGGATCGCAGGGCGGGGCAACTGGGCGTCAGTTGCCGGATGGTGACGGCCGTCCCGCCCTGCCCGCCGGACAGGGCGGGACGGCCGGGGCGGTCAGTCGTGTGGTTGCGGGGCTGGCGCGGTGGGTTCGGCTGCCGGGTGGGGCCATTGCCAGTGACCGTGGTGGAGGTCTGTCCAGCGGCCGGTGCCGTCCGGGTTCCACTGCACGCGCACGGGGCCCCAGCCGCCGGTGGGGTCGGTGCGGCGGATTGCCGCCGGGCGGCCGAGTAGGTGGGCACGGCGCAGGTTGCTGCCGTCCAGTTGCGGGGCCTGGCCGAGTTGGTCCAGGGCCTGGAGTACGTCGGCGAGCAGTGCCCAGAGCTGGTCGGGGTCCTGGGGCAGCGTGCGGATGCGCTGGTTGGAGGTGACGATCCGGCGGGCGGCCTCGTCGCCGCGGCGGTACCAGAGGCCAGTGCCTGGCACCGCCCGCACGGCGCTGCTCAGCTCCTTCACGTCCGGGCCGGCCGGTTCTCCGGGACGGGTGAGGATGCGGAACGTCTCACCCATCCCCAGGTAGTACGCGGCTTCGTGCGCCGGCTTCAGCGGGCCGTCGTCATCGGCGGGTGACGGCTCTGGCAGGGGCGCACAGCTCATGTCGCTGGCGTACGTTCGGGCGGCTGCGACGGCGCCTGGGGAGATGACCATGGGTGCCTCTGCTTTCTCAAGGGCTGACGGGGGAGTGGCCGTGCTCTGACGGCTGGCATCGCCGGGCTCGAACCGGCGGCCTGCCGGCGCGGTCCCCTGGGGGCAGCACAGCCTGCTGCCCCCAGGGGTCGGTGTTCTCAGGAGTCGGCCGGGTCGGTGAGCTCGATGCAGGCGGCCGGGACCTTGGCGAGCCGATACCGCTTCTCGCCGTCGGCGACGCGGAAGCGGGTGTTGCTCGGGTCGCGGCGCAGCCGCTCGGTGGAGGCTTCGTCCAGCAGGAAGTCGAAGCGGCTGCGCGTGCGGTTGGGCTGCTGGACGGTGCCGGTCAGCAGGCGCAGGCACGCCGGGGTGATTGTCGTGCCGATCCTGGCGGTGCGGCCGGGAGTGATGACCGGGCGCTTGGCGGCGTCCAGCTGGATCAGGCGGTTGGTGGCGGCCTCCTGGAGGGCGGCCACGGAGACGACGTCGGGCAGCTCGCTGATGAAGGCGCGGACCTCGGCCAGGGTGGGCATGAGTGTGTCCTTTCTCGGGTCTGTGGTGCGGGGGGACCGGACGTGAGACGCCCGGCGGGAACCGGCGCCACGGGTGGGCCGGGGGCAGGCACCGGCTGTGAGGTGCCCGCCGGGTGCCGGCGGTCAGCCGAGCGGGTAGAGCACCAGGGCAGCGCGGGCGTCGGCCGGAACCTTCGGGAACAGCGCGCGCAGCTCGGTGTCTGCCGCGAGTTCGCTCTCCAGCGGGTACACCTCACCGGTCAGCTCGTAGACGGGGGAGTACCGGCCGATCGCGTAGGTGCTGAACGGCGAGTAGAGGTTGCCCTCGGTGTCGCGGGAGAGCACGACCAGGGTGTCGCCCGGGAGACGGGCCCAGTCGTTGCCGACCAGTCGCCGCAGCACATCCAGGGTGAGCGGCTGGTCGCCATCGACCGGCTGGGCGGGATCGGCGGTGCCGGACTTGTGCATGACGGACTCCAAGCGGGTCTCGCTCGTGCGTGGGTGGGGGGGCCGGGCACGTGGTGCCCGGCCGTGGGGTGATGTCCGGGGCGGCTCAGGCGGCGGAGTCGTCGCCCCGGGCCTCGCCCCGGTGCGCGGCGACGGCCTGTTCCTCGACCTCGGACAGCCGGTAGCTGCCCTTGTCGTCCTGGCCGAGCTTTTCCAGCAGCAGCAGGTAGGCGGCCTGTTCGGGGGTGGGGTTCTCCCACAGGAAGCTGACCTGCATGCGGGCGGCGTTCCAGCCCTTCGGGTCACGCATGTCGCGCTCGAAGGCGGCGGCGACGTGCGCGAACAGCACGTGGGCCATGCGGGCCTTGGACAGGGTCGCCAGCTCCGACAGCCGCACCCGCTCGAAAGGGCTGTCGGGCAGCTTCACGCCCAGCAGTTGGGCGACGTCCTCGGCCTCCTGCCGCTGCGCCCACTTGCCGTAGAAGGAGGGGAGGTCCAGCAGCACGGTCAGGGCGAACCGCCAGGCTTCCTCCGGCAGGGCCTTGCTGCCGCGCACCAGCCGGGCAACGAACTCCTTGCGGGGCCCGGCGGCAGCCTTCCAGGCCCGGTTGCAGGCGGTGATGCGTGCCCGCTCGGCGGCCTTCTCCTCGTCCTCGGGCGTCTTGACCGGCTTCGGCTTCGGGCGCACCTTGTGACCGTGCTCGGCCGGGTCGGCGCAGTACCAGACGGGCTGGTGCTCGTCGTCGAGCCGGGCGCTGTGGCCGGGGCAGCCCTTGTGCCCTTTCTCGTCCAGCGGGTTGCCCAGCGGCGTGGTCAGCTCCGACAGCGGCCGGGCGGTGTCCTTCTCCCCGTACGGGCGGTGCGCGGGCAGCAGGGGCGCGCCCGCCTCCTCCAGAGCCGCGACGGCCTTCCTGCGGGCGTCCAGGTCCTCCTGTTCGGCCTTGAGCAGCGCGAGTTCCTGGTCCCAGTGGCCGCGCCCGCCGCCCTCCTCCGCCTCGTCCCGGGCCAGCGCCCGCAGGAGACGGTCCTGCGCGCCGGGCACGTCCTCGACCTCGGCGAGCTGCGCGAGCTGTTCGAGGTCCATGCCCCCGGCGGAGGCCCGGCGCAGCGTGGCGTCATCGAGCTGCTGCGCACGGCCCAGCCGCTTGCCGGTGCCGCGCTTGAGGCCCAGGGCCCGCGCGGCCTGCTTCTGCTCTACCTCGTCCATCCCGATCAGCGACAGTTCGGCGGCCTTGAGAGTGTCCTTGGGGGACATGCCCTGCCGCTGGTGGTTCTCGATCAGGGACAGGAACCGCGTCCAGGCGTCCCGGCCGACCAGATCCGCGCGCACGTACGCCTTGATCTGCCGCCTGGGGTGGCCCTCCGCCTCGGCGGCGGCGTTGGCGATCTGCGCGGCCTGGGTGCGCCGCCAGCCCTTGAACGCGCCATAGGTGCCGTCCGGGCGGGGGCGGACGCTGACCGGGTCCTGGACGCCCACGGCCTTGACGGAGTTGATCAGGTCGGTGTCGGGCTCGGTGTCCGTCTCGCGGGCGTTGCACTCGTCGCGCGTGATCGCGTCCGGGTCGAGCAGGACGGCGGTGAGGCTCGTCTCGTCGGCGTCTACCGGGGCGGTCTCGGCCGTCTCGGCGGTGGGGGACTCGGTGACTGTGGCCATGTCTGGCCTCCTTGTGCTGGGTTGACGGACTTTCAGCGGTGTCGGGAGGGCGCCACCCTCTCGACGTGTTCCATAATACTTCACTTTGATAGGGCAACTGAATTGCTCGACGCTGCCTCGCTGGTTGGAAGTGCAGGTCAGGAAGCCTTGCGGCGCCGCGCCGCATGTACGGAGCAGGCGTATACGGCGCGGCTTCCGCCCCGGAGGCGAGGGATGGTGGTCACCTGCTCGGTGCAGGGTAGGCCGCAGTCGACGCATCTGCGGTCGGTATCGGCCGTGAGGGCCGGCGGGAGCGGCGGGGGCGTGGCGGGTCGGGGCATGGCGGGACCTCTCTCGTGGCCGGGAATGGGGTCTGGGTGGGGCCAGCCGTCTGTGCGGAGTTGCCGTCGGCGGCTCCGGTGTGGGGGCATCAGGCGTAACAGATTTCATAATACCTACCGCTGGCGGTGGGGCAACGGGTTTTCCTGGCGCTACCCCACCGCCGACGGCTACGGACCGGCGGTCAGGTGCTGATGCGGGTGACTGCGCGGGTGGGGAGGTGGACGCGCAGGATGTCCCCGTGGTCGGGCGGGTCCAGTACCGCGAGCCGGTTGAGCGCCGCGGTCAGTTCGGGGTCGGCGAAGACCTCTTCCGCCAGCGCGGCTTCCCCGACAGGCACGGCGGTCACCTTGGTCCGGGTGGGCCGGAGATCCGGAATGGCCTCGGTGTCCGAGAGGGCGGCGACGAAGGGACTCCAGCCCAGGCACATGCCGTCGGCTGCGCGCCGTTCCGTGGTGGTGAAGTAGGCGGCCACTGCCGGGCGTCCGTCCCCGGGCTGCCCGGCCGCGAATGCCTTGACCCGGCTCACCAGCACCTGCCGCCACGCCTCCTCAGTGGCCGCCAGTGCCGCGATGACCAGCGCGTCCAGTTCCCTGGGGGCGAGTTCACGCAGCGCCTCCCGGACTGGATGCTCGGTCGGGGCGGTCAGTAGTTCGGCAAGTTCCAAAGGCCTCATGGGCGTTGTCCTGTTCGGTCGGAGGGAGGGGGCCGGCGCTGTCAGTCGCGAGACAGCGGCGTGTGTGCGGAGAAGACGTAGTGACCGAGCTCGCGCAGTGCGCCGGCGGTGCGGTCCACGGCCTCGGAGCTGTGATCGGTCGGGCGGGCGTAGGCCTCGATGTCGCTGTTCCAGGTGAACCCCTGGGCGGTGAGCGTCTCTTCGGTGCCGGGGGTGAGGTCTTCGGGGGAGCGGGGGGCGGCCACCAGGCCGTGGATTGGGTCGGGCGTGACCAGGAACACCGGAAGCTCCTTTCAGTGCGGGCCACCCCGGTGGCGGGCGGCCCGCAGGCTGGTGGGGATGGGATGGGTCAGTGGGCGACGGTGACGGTGTAGTCGGCCTCCAGGACGGCGAGGGCGGCACGGATGGCGGCGCGGGTCTCCGGGCTCGGGGCCGAGTACGGGAAGTCGTCCAGGGCGCGCACGGCGTCGTCCAGGTGGTCGTCTGGCATCGGCAGCACGTGCCCGCTGCGGTAGAGGGCGACGGCGGTCGCGGTGGCGACGCGACTGCGGTTGTAGGCGATGGCCTCCGCGGCGGTGGCGTCGGTGCCGAACGCTTCGCGGGCGGTGGGCGGCAGTGCCGCGATTCCGGCCGTGAAGCGGCGGGCGGGGATACGCAGGCGGGCCGGTCGCAGGGCACGGCGCAGCGCTCGCAGCATGGCAACTCCTCAGGACTCGGGTCGGGCAGGCGACGTGAACGACTGGGTGGTGTGGCGCTCGGCGTCGGCTCGGGCGTCTTCGGCGGTGTATCCGGTGTCGCACCACGCCCGGCAGAGCTGGCCGGGCGGCGCGCCGCAGGTCTCGCAGCGCTCGTCGAAGTCCTCGGGACGGAACGGCGGCGGTGGGCTGCTCATGCCGCGTCCCTGATGTGCTCCGCTACCTGGCGGGCGGACAGGACGGGGGTGGTGGTCATCAGAGCGGGGCAGCTGGCCTGCCAGATCTGCCCCGGGGCGGAGGGGGAGATCTGGAAGCTCGTGGCGGGGCTGATCCGCCATGTGCGGCTGTGGGAGTCGGTGACGGTGTAGGTCAGGAACTGGGGGGCGCCTTGCTGGCCGTTGTCGCTCCAGGTGAGGCCGGCGGCGGTGAGGGCACGGCCGAGCTGGGCGCAGCGTTCCGGTGTGGCGTGGCTGAACGTGGCCACGAGGTATCTCCTCCTGCTCAAGGGCATGCGAGGGCGGGCGCCGGGGCGGCTCGTCGCCCCGGCGCGGAGGCCACGGAGGCCTAGCGGCGGGTGAGATCGTTACGGACACGCTCGCTGTCAGTGAGGCCGCGACGGCGCTGGCGAATCTGCTGGTTCCGCAGGCCGGCGGCCTCGGTCTCGGCGCGGCGGGCCTGGTCGTGTTCGCGGCTGGCGGCGGTCAGGCAGTAGGGGGCCAGCCACTGCATGACGGAGACGTGGCGGGACAGTGAGCCGGGGTAGTCGGCCAGCATCACCAGCAGCACCGGGTGCGGGGAGGCGGTGAACCAGCGCGCAACGGTCCACCAGGCGGCCACGGCTGCGCGCCGGGCGGGGTGGGCGGCCCGGGTCTCCGCTTCGAGGCGCGCGGCTTCGGCCTGGTGGTGGGTGACCGACCAGTCCAGGAAGCGCAGCAGGGCGGGGGTGTCGCGCTCGCGGGAGGCGGTGAGGATGGCGGGCAGGTCCTCGCGCTGTATGACGTGCTCGGCGCAGGCACGCAGGACGGCGGTGAGCGTCGCGGCCGTCTTCGGGGACGGCTCGTGCCCGGCGGCGGTCTCCATCGGATAGACCGACACTTCGGGGCGGCCGACGACGTCGGTGTACAGCCTGAGGCTTCCCCGGTAGCCGCTGCTGCCGCGGGCGAGGCGGGGCAGCGCGTCGTCGGGGGCGGTGGTCTGGTAGGCGTTGACGGGGCCGAGACAGGCGCGGACGGCGGTGAACCGGTCCCAGTGCTGGGGGTGGTGCGTGCCGGTGACGTGCACGCTGCCGCGCATCGCGCCGCCCAGCTCGAACACGACGGCGTCACCCCGGCGGGGGCCGGCGGTCGCGTGCACGGTGCCTGCGGGGGTCGCGACGGTCAGGCTGCCACGGTTCATGGACGGTGCCTCCTGGGCGTTCGCAGCGGTGGCTTTCGGGAGAGGGCCCCGGCAGGTGCCGGGGGCCGGTGGGGGAAGGCTCGGGGCCGGTGCCGTCACCCGAGGCGACGGCACCGGCGCGCTTGCGGGCCTCGCCTAGCTCTCTGCCAGGAAGCGCGAAAGCTCCTGATCGAGGTTGAGGTGACCGCCTTCCGTGCCGGGCGGCACGGCGGCGTCCGTGCGCCGCAGGAAGGACTCCAGGACCTTCGCCGGGGCGTGGAGCAGGGCCTCACCTTCCTCGGACGCCAGGGCGATGCACACGACGTCCATGCCGTGACTGCGAGACGGCCAGATCTGGACGTCACCGATCCCGGTGGGGCGGTGGAGACCTTCGGCGAGAGACTCGCGGGCGAACACCCAGTCCACGGTGTCGTCGTCTCCGGTGTGGAAGGCAGCCTGCACGGCGTACGGGTCGGCCGTGTCGTAGCGCAGGCTCGCCGGGATAGGCAGGGAAGACTCACTCGTCACAACGAGGCGCACGTGCAGCTCGCAGGTGACCGTGCTGTTCATGAGCACCAGGGCCTTTCGCTCAGTGTGCGTTGCAGGTGAGAGACGGGCGCGGCCTCAGTGGCCGTGGGGCTGGTCCAGGACCGGGGCGCTGTAGACCTCCCGGCGCACGTTCGGAAGACCAGGGCAGGGACGTACGGCCAACTCAAGCTCGGCCGTGTCCATGGGGCGCAGCCATCCGTCCCGTACCGTCCACGCGCAGGCCCGGGGGGTGGGCTCGGCGGCCGTGCTGGCGACCAGGACGGCGCGGCGGACGGTGCTGCCCTCCAGCGCGAAAGTGATCAGCGTGCACAGCGTGCCGAACTCGGTCTCGTCCAGTACGGCCAGCCGTTCGGGGCCGATGCCGACGGACACGTCGGCGTGGCCACTGACCAAACCGTCGTTGGTCTGCTCGACGGCGAGATTCAGGGTGTGCTCACCGGTGCCGAGAGCTTCGAACACGGCGGCGAGTGCGGAGACGGTGCGGCGCGCGGCGGCCGCAATGGCGGCGTCATCGGGGCGGACGAGTTCCGGGCGGGCGGGCATAGGTCGTCTCTCCTCAGCGGAAACGATGGGGGCGTTGCTCTCTCCCCGCGCAGCGGGGTCCTCCGGGCTGCGCCCGGAGCAGTGGGCGGCTCGCTGCGCGAGCCGGTGGGGGGTGCCCCCTGCGCTGCGCTCCGGGGGCGGCTGGGCGGTCTGCTGCGCAGCCGCCTGGCGGCGGGGCGGGTGCGCTGCGCGCTCCCTTCTCGGGTGGGGCGCTGCGCGCTCGGCAGGTGGGCGGGTGGGGCGTTGGTGGGGCCGGACGGGCGCCCCGGGAGGGGAGGGGAGGGGCGCCCGTCCGGCGGTCAGGGGGTCAGACCGTGGTGAGGGCGAATGCCTTCTCCATCAGGTCGTTGGCGGCGCCGCTGATGACCCGCTCGGCGCGGGCGGCTGCCTTCTCGGTGTCGGTCTTGCCCTGGGCGGGGGCGACGTGGTTCGCGTACTCGGTCAGGGCGTTGTATCCGGCCCACCGCGTGCCCCGGACCCCGGCCTGCGTGGCGGCGTGCTCGAACAGGTTCGAGATCGCTCCCCAGCGCTGCCGCTGGTTGGTCTTCTTCCGGGGGCTGTCGCTGTCCTTGACCGGCCAGAGCTGATCGACCACCGACTTCAGCTCCCCGAGCGTCATCTCGGCTTCGATCATCCGCTGGGCGGCCTGCTCGAACTCCTCGGCGTACCGGAACGTCAGACCCAGGGCGTCACGGGCCTGCGCGATGCGGGCCTTGGCTCCAGCGGTGTGCCGGACCACGAAGCTGGAGCGGGCGCCGTGGAGGGCGGCGCGCATGGTGTTCGCGCACACCACCCGCACGGGGGTCACCACGATGCGGAACGCGCTGCCTCCGTCGTGGCTGTTGAAAGCCGCGATGTAGAGATCAACGTCGTCGTTTCCGCCGATCGTGAGGGTCTGCGGCATCTTCATGGTGAGGAACACTTGACGGCCGTTCTTGAGCGATCCGGCGGTCTCGAAGTGGGCGCCGGACTCGTCGGCCAGCAGGTTCAGAAACTCGGCGTGCTCCTCGTTCTGGACCGGGTGGTAGTCGCTGCCGACCACTCCCAGCGTCTCCGTGCGGCCGGTCTTCGGGTGCGTGCGCGCGGTCGCGAAGTGCTGCGCCACCTCGACGGGCGTGGTGCCGTCGGCGGTGATCTCGGTTGCGGTCAGGGGCAGGAGCCGGACGTTCCAGCCGGACAGGGAGGCGATGCGCATCGCTTCCTCGGCGGTCATTGCGCCGTCGGTGACGGTGCCCAGCTTGTGCCAGGCGCTCGTGTTGGCGGAGGCGAAAGCGGCGGTGCCGTCGGTGAACTGCTCGATCTCGTGGGCCACTGGGGCTTCCTTTCTGGTGACGAACTTTGGCGGGTCCGGTAGGGGGCCAACCCTCCCGAACTGGTTCCATAATACCTAACTTGGGTGGTGGGGCAACCGATTAAAACTCCGGCTGCCCCACCGGGCCGGAATGGCCGGCCATCAGGCCCCGGTACTCACGAGGTGCGCCTCTGCCAGTACTGGGGCAGCGCCGTGATGCTCTCGGCGTGGACTCCGGACAGGGCGGTGACGAACACGCCACTCCGGTAGTCGCTCAGGCGGTACAGCACGTACTCGCGCCCCCAGCGGCTGAACTGGCGGTCAATCCCCGTGACCCAGTAACGCCCCCATGCGCGCTGATGCGTACCGTGGTAGCTGACCAACTGGCCGATACCGGGGCCGCTGTCCTGGCTCCTGGCGGCCAGGCTCGCCAGTGCCTCACTGTACGTCTCGGGCGGCAACGGCACACCGGCCAGCGCGGGCCCGGTGTGGCCGGTGCGGACGCCGGAGATCCATCCGACCTCGAACAGAGCGCGGGCCCGCTCGCGCACGGCGTGCGACAGACCGGTGTTGGGGGGAAGCTGCTCCAGGGCTGCCTGGAACGCGGCCTCCATCTGCTCGCTCTCACTCTCGCTCGGCGGCTCGGCGCGGTGGGTGGGCTCGATGTTCGTCATGCTCATGGTGGCTGTCCCTTCGGGTGATGTGAGTGCTGGGCCGGTGCTCCGGGGGCCCGGTGAGCCGGGCCCCCGGAGATTGCCTGTTACTTCAGCCCGCGTGTCCGCAGGAATTCGCTGATGCGGTAGGCGACGGCTCGGACGGGAAGGGACGATCCCCGGAAGGTGCCGAGAATTCGGGGGCCGGTTTCGCTGTCGTGGATGATGTGGAATTCAAACCCGTGAGCGACGGGAAGAACAACCCGGATGGGACCGGCCTTGGTGTCGAATCGAATGGACGTGGTGTTCTCGTCCTGGTTGTGCTCGATGACGGCATCCCGGAGCAGTTCCGGGCGGGGCAGGAAGTTCGCGATCCCGCGCGCCTTCTGGGCCTGGGGGGTGTTGATCTCGGCCGTACCGGAGGTCACCTTGCCTGCGCTGATGACGATTTCCACGTTGGGCCTTTCTGTTGACGAACGTTCGGTGATGCCGGTAGGGGAGCCACCCCGTTCCGACATGTTCCATAATACAGCATCGAAGATCTGCTGCACCATCCCACGCGCAAACTCCTGCACAATCTCCTGCACCAACTCCTGCACCTGCCTGGCGGTCGGCTTCCAATCGTTGCTGGTCAGAAGGACGATTGGCCGTGGTCGGGGAGCTGACATCCCCTCTGCTGCCACTTGTCCCCGCACGGTTGAAGGATGAGTGAGGCGGGCGGGCGCGGTGCGAGCGGCGGCCTCGGGGATCGGGCGGCCTGGATTCTGCTTGCGCGTCGGCCGGAGCCGCCGCGCTGAGAGTGGGGGAACGGGGCCCAATTCGGGCCCTGGACGGGGCAGAAAAGCCCGGGGCTTTAGCCCGGAGTAGGGCGCCTTCATCCTGTGCGCTCACTGCTGGGGCCGACTTCTGAAGCCGGAGCAGTAGAAAGACACAGAGCCCGTCACGCACCCCACCCCATTCGGGATGAGGGTGCGTGTTGTTTCCAGAGTTGGTCTGGCAGGGGTTTTTGATGCATGCTCAGGAAGCCTCGGGCGGGGCTTTGTTGAGGGGTTATCGGAGTTAGGTGGTGGTAGGCTCTGATCCCAGAGTCAATCTGGCGCTTCACTTTGAAGCACGGCAGCATGGAGGCACCGGCCCGGGCCACCCTCTCCCCTCGCTGCCCGGGCCGCAGGCCCGTTGACGGCACCGCGCAGCGGGGCCGTCCTCCGGGGCGCGTGCGCCCCGGGTGGCCGTAGCGCAGCGCAGGCCACCG
>NZ_JBNGGE010000051.1:0-52710 GCF_049975785.1 Streptomyces sp. WG7 | reverse complement strand
GGGACCCGCGGCGCCGGACCGGGCGCCGCTCGGCGCCTGCGCACCGGCACCGTTGCCGGTGTCGGTGTCGGCACCGGCGTGCCGCCCCCCGGGGGCCTGCCCGTCCCGAGCGCCGCCGCCGGTCCTCGCACCGGGGATGCCGCCCGCGGCGGCGGGACCGGCCTCGGCCGCCGCTCCCCCGGCCGTTCCCGCACCCCGGGCGTGCGGGACCCTCGGATCCGTGCCCTGGGCGGGGCCCGGCCAGGCGACGCGCTGGTTCGGGTCACCGGCGAAGCCGGACTGGTGGGAGCGGTCGGCGCCCCAGGCCGTCGCGGGTTCCGGGCGGCTGCCGTGCGGGGACGCGGCGGCGGGCGGGTCCCCGACCGGGTCCTCGTCGAAGAAGTGCGGGCCGGTCTCCTCGACGGAGTGCCGCACGCCGGGCGGAGGCGCGAGCGGCTCGCCGTCCTTGGGGGCGGGCCGGCTCGTGCCCGGCACCCAGGAGGCGCCGTTCCAGTACCGGACATATCCAGGAATGGACGGGTCCGGGTAATACCCTTCGCGGGGCCTGTCGTCGCCGGGGGCCGGGGTTGGGGCGCTCATGTCCGTCGTCCCGTATCTGCTCGGGGGTTGATATGGGGGCTCAACATCTATCAGACGGGCGCAATCCGCACCGCCGGTCCCGCAGGACCCACCCCTTTCCGGGCAACCTCGTGCATGGATCTTCACTCCGGGGACAGAGGTGGGAGAAAAGTTCCGCGAACCCGCGTAACGCTCGCGGCCCCCGCCGCCCTCACTCGTGCGGGCCCGCTCCAGGCGGCCCGTGCGGACCCGTACGAGAGAGGACACCCCGGCCATGCACCCCCACCCCACCGTCGTGGAACGCGAGCTGGAGCTGCGGCTCATCCTGTCGCCCGAGCGCGGCATCCCGGTACCGGCCCTGCTCGGCTACCACACCGACGATCCGTACGCCGTCCACATCACCTTCCACCTCGGCTCGGTGCGGCCGGTGCACTGGACGTTCGCCCGCGACCTGCTGGTGGAGGGGGTGTTCCGGCCGTGCGGGCACGGGGACGTGCGGGTGTGGCCGTCGAAGGCTCAGGGCCGCGGCGTCGTGCTGATCGCGCTGAGCAGCCCCGACGGGGACGCCCTCCTGGAGGCGCCCACGGCACAGGTGTCGGCCTGGCTGGAGCGGACCCTGCGGGCGGTGCCGCCGGGCACCGAGGACGGGCAGTCCGGCATCGACGACGGGCTGGCCGAGCTGCTCGCCCGGTGAGGGGCGGCACGGCACACGGAACACCGCGCCGGAGCGGCTCGCCGCGTCTCAGAAGAGCTTGCCGGGGTTGAGGATGCCCAGCGGGTCGAAGGCCTGCTTGACCGACCGCTGCATCTCCAGGCCCACCGGGCCGATCTCCCGTGCCAGCCACTCCTTCTTCAGTACGCCCACGCCGTGCTCGCCGGTGATGGTGCCGCCGAGTTCCAGGCCGAGGGCCATGATCTCGTCGAAGGACTCGCGGGCCCGCCGGGACTCGTCGGGGTCGGCCGCGTCGAAGCAGACCGTGGGGTGGGTGTTGCCGTCGCCCGCGTGGGCGCAGACCCCGATGGTGAGGCCGTACTTCGCCGCGACGCGTTCGATGCCCTCCAGCATGTCGCCGAGCCGGGAGCGGGGCACGCACACGTCGTCGATCATCGTCGTGCCCTTGACGGCTTCGAGGGCGGTGAGGGACAGGCGGCGGGCCTGGAGGAGGAGTTCGGACTCGGCCGCGTCGTCGGCGGGTACCACCTGCGTGGCACCGGCGGCCTCGCACAGCGCGCCGACGGCGGCGAGGTCGGCGGCCGGGTCGGCGGTGTCGAAGGCGGCCAGCAGCAGTGCCTCGGTGGTCTCCGGCAGACCCATGTGGGCGAGGTCGTTGACCGCCTTGACGGTCGTACGGTCCATCAGTTCGAGGAGGGACGGCACGTGCCCGCCCTCCATGATCCGGCAGATCGCGTCGCAGGCGTCGGACGCGGAGGCGAACTCGGCGGCCAGCACCAGCTGCTCGGGCGGCTTGGGACGCAGGGCGAGGACGGCCCGCACGACGATGCCGAGGGAGCCCTCGGAGCCGACGAACAGGCGGGTGAGGTCGTACCCGGCGACGCCCTTGGCGGTGCGGCGGCCGGTGGACATCAGCCGGCCGTCGGCGAGGACGACGTCGAGGCCGAGGACGTACTCGGCGGTCACCCCGTACTTGACGCAGCACAGGCCGCCGGAGGCGGTGCCGATGTTGCCGCCGATGGTGCACGTCTCCCAGCTGGAGGGGTCGGGAGGGTAGTACAGGCCGTGTTCGTTCACCGCGCGGGAGAGGGTGGCGTTGACGACGCCCGGTTCGACGACGGCGACGCGGTCGACCGGGTTGATCTCCAGGATGCGGTCCATCCTGGTCAGGGAGAGCACGACGCAGCCGTCGGTGGCGTTGGCCGCGCCGGACAGGCCGGTGCGGGCGCCCTGCGGGACGACGGGGACGCGCAGTTCGGTGGCGGTGCGCATGACGTGCTGGACGTCCTCCACGGTGCGCGGCAGGACGACCACGGCGGGGGCGCCGGCCGGGCAGAAGCTCGCCATGTCGTTGGCGTAGGAGGCGGTGACGTCGGGGTCGGTGAGGACGGCCTCGGCGGGGAGGCCGGCGAGCAGCCGGTCGACGAGCGTGCCGGAGACCACGGCGGCCTGATCCGCCGTCGCCGGGTCCACCGTCGCCGGGTCCACCGTCGCCGGGTCCGTCGCGGCCGGTTCCGTCTCGGCCGGTTCCGTCGCGGCCGGTTCCGTCTCGGCCGGTTCCGCCGTGGCCGGTTCCGCCGTGGCCGGCTTCGCCGTGGCTGCGTCGTCTTCGTCGCGAGGCGCTTCGATACGGCTCATGATCACAGGTTGGCACTCGGGGCCATCGGTGTGAACCCGTCGACGGCATCCTCCGCAAGCCCGAGTGTGCTTGTCGTATGGGCGCACAGTAGGCGTCATGCAGATCGAACACGGGCGGCGAGCCCGCCGCCGCCGGGTGCTGATGGCCTCCGGCGCCGGGGCGGCCGTACTCGGCGGGGTCCTGGTGCTGCTGCCCCGGGGCGCGGGTGACGCGCCACCGCCCGCGCCGGGGCCGGCGGCGCTGGCGCGGGGCGCGGTGACCACGGGCGCGCCGGCCGCGCTGGGGGACCTGGCGGTGCTGATCGGCGACCGGGAGAAGCATCTGCGGGCGCATCCGCTGGACGGGTCGTCGTGGGCGGTGCTGGGGGCGGCGTACGTCGAGCGGGGCCGCCGGACGGCGGACACCGCGAACTGGCCGAAGGCCGAGAAGGCGCTGCGCACCTCGCTGAAGGTCGGGGCGGAGCGCAATCCGCAGGCCCTGGAGGGGCTGGCGGCGCTGGCGGTGGCGCGGCGGGACTTCCCGGCGGCGAAGAAGTGGGGGGAGAGCGCGGTGAAGGCGGCGCCGAAGCGGTGGACGGCGCACGCGGTGCTGATCGACGCGTACACGGGGCTCGGCGACCAGGAGGGGGTGGGGCGGGCCCTGGACAAGGTGCTGGAGCTGCGTCCGGACACGCCCGCCGTGGGGGCGCGGGCCGCGGCGGTCTACCGGGACCGGGGCTGGCGGGAGGACGCGGCGGCCCGGATCTCGGACGCGGCGGCGGCCGCCGGGACACCGGCCGAGCGGGCGGCGTATCTGGAGCAGGCGGGGCGGCTGGCGTTCGAGCGCGGGGACCGCCAGGAGGCGCTGCGGTTCTTCCAGGAGGCGCTGCGCACCGATCCCGACCAGCGGGCCGCGCAGGCCGGGCAGGGGCGGGCGCTGGCGTCGCTGGGCCGGACGACGGACGCGCTGTCGGCGTACCAGGCGGCGCTCGTCAAGCGTCCCGGTCCGGAGTACGCCCTGGAGCTGGGCGAGCTGTACGAGTCGCTGGGCCTCGGGCAGGCCGCGCGGGTCCAGTACGACCTGCTGCGGGAGCGGGTGCGGGCGGCCGAGGCGGCCGGGGGCGACGAGCAGCTGGTGCTGGGCCGGTTCGAGGCGGACCACGGGGACCCGGCGTCGGCGGTGCGGAGGCTGCGGGCGGAGTGGGGGCGGCAGCCGGGGACCGCGGTGGCCGACGCGCTGGGCTGGGCGCTGCACCGGGCCGGTGAGCACGGGGAGGCGCTGGAGTTCGCGACGATCGCGACGGACGGCGACAAGGGCGGCGGGGTGCGCAGCGCGCTGTACGTGTTCCACCGGGGGGTGATCGAGAAGGAGCTGGGGCGGTACGGGCCCGCGCGGCGGCATCTGCGGGAGGCGCTGATGATCAACCCGTACTTCTCGCCGCTGTGGGCGCCCGAGGCGGAGCGGGCGCTGGCGGAGCTGGGCGAGCCCTCCGTGGAGGACCCGCCCGCCTGAGCTCTGCCTTCGCAGAGCTGATGTCAGAGGTTGCCGCGCTTGGCCTGCTCGCGTTCGATCGCCTCGAACAGGGCCTTGAAGTTGCCCTTGCCGAAGCCCATCGAGCCGTGCCGTTCGATGAGCTCGAAGAAGACGGTCGGGCGGTCCTGGACCGGCTTGGTGAAGATCTGCAGCAGGTAGCCGTCCTCGTCGCGGTCGACGAGGATCTTCAGCTCGCGCAGCGTCTCGACGGGGACGCGCGTCTCGCCCGCCCACTCGCCGAGCGTGTCGTAGTACGAGTCGGGCGTGTCCAGGAACTGGACGCCGTTCGCCTTCATCGTGCGCACGGTCTGGACGATGTCGTTGGTGTTCAGCGCGATGTGCTGGACGCCCGCGCCGCCGTAGAACTCCAGGTACTCGTCGATCTGGGACTTCTTCTTGGCGACGGCGGGCTCGTTGATCGGGAACTTGACCTTGAGGGTGCCGTCGGCGACGACCTTGGACATCAGCGCGCTGTACTCGGTGGCGATGTCGTCGCCCACGAACTCCTTCATGTTCGTGAAGCCCATGACCTTGTTGTAGAAGCCGACCCATTCGTTCATGCGGCCGAGTTCGACGTTGCCGACGCAGTGGTCCACGGCCTGGAAGGTGCGGTGCGCGGGCGGCTCGACCATCGGCTCGGCGGCGGCGTAGCCGGGCAGGTAGGGGCCGTCGTAGCCGGTGCGTTCGACGAGGGTGTGGCGGGTCTCGCCGTACGTGGCGATGGCGGCGAGGACGACGGTGCCGTGCTCGTCCTTGACCTCGTACGGCTCGGCGACCGAGCGGGCGCCGTGCTCGACGGCGTAGGCGTGGGCGGCGCGCGCGTCCGGGACCTCGATGGCGAGGTCGACGACGCCGTCGCCGTGCTCGGCCACGTGCCGGGTGAGGAACTCGCCCCACTCGGTGGCCGGCTTGATGACGGAGGTGAGGACGAAGCGGGCGGAGCCGTTCTCCAGGACGTAGCTCGCGGTCTCGCGGCTGCCGTTCTCCGGTCCGGAGTAGGCGACCAGCTTCATGCCGAAGGCGGTGGAGTAGTAGTGCGCCGCCTGCTTGGCGTTGCCCACGGCGAAGACGACCGCGTCCATTCCCTTGACCGGGAAGGGGTCGGCCTGCCGGGCGGTGTCGGGAGTGTGGTGTGTGGTCTGCGTCATAGCCGCAGCGTCCCCCGCGTCTGCAAGGTGCGCAATAGTTCGCGCGTTCACTGGGCAACCTGACCAGTGACACGCCGGTGAGGGCGGGCGATCTGTACAGGATGACCAGCCGAGGGGGACGGGAATGGCGATCGACCGACTGGACGGGCGGATCATCGGGCTGCTGGCGCGGGAACCGCGGATCGGGGTGCTGGAGATGTCCCGGCGGCTCGGGGTGGCGCGCGGCACCGCGCAGGCGCGCCTCGACCGGCTTCAGTCGAACGGAGTCATCCGCGGATTCGGTCCCGAGGTGGACCCGGCGGCGCTCGGCTACCCGGTGACCGCGTTCGCGACGCTGGAGATCCGGCAGGGCCAAGGGGCCGACGTACGGGCCCACTTGGCGACCGTGCCGGAGGTGCTGGAGCTGCACACCACCACCGGCACGGGGGACATGCTGTGCCGGCTGGTGGCCCGCTCGAACGCCGATCTCCAGCGGGTGATCGACCGGGTCGTCGGTTTTGATGGCATCGTCCGGGCCGCCACGGCGATCGTCATGGAGAACCCCGTTCCGCTGCGGATCATCCCGCTGGTGGAGCAGGCGGCCCGCGACAACGGCAGCAACGACTGAGACCGGCCGACCCGGAGGTGAGCGCACGTGAACTTCTGGGAGTTCCTGGGCAGCCGCCACCAGCAGCTGCTCACCGACGCCTACCAGCACGCCAGCGCGGTGTTCCAGTGCATGGTCGTCGCGACGCTGCTCGGAGTGCTGATCGGCGTCGCCACCTACCGCAGCGAGTGGGCGGGGAACCTGGCGACCCTGACCACGTCGACCATCCTGACCATCCCGTCGCTGGCCATGATCGGCCTGCTCATCCCGGTGGTGGGCCTCGGTGTGCCGCCGACGGTGACCGCGCTGGTCCTGTACGGGCTGCTGCCCATCGTGCGCAACGCGATCGTCGGTCTGCGCGGGGTCGACCCGGCGCTGGTGGACGCGGCCACGGGCATCGGGATGTCGCGTCCGGCCCGGCTGCTGAAGGTGGAGCTGCCGCTGGCCTGGCCGCCGATCCTCACCGGGATCCGGGTCTCGACGCAGATGCTGATGGGCATCGCCGCGATCGCCGCCTACGCCTCCGGCCCGGGGCTCGGCAACGAGATCTTCCGCGGGATCGCCTCGCTGGGCAGCAAGAACGCGCTCAACCAGGTCCTCGCGGGCACGCTCGGGATCATCGTCCTGGCGCTGCTGTTCGACGCCGCGTACGTCCTGCTCGGACGGCTGACCATTCCCAGGGGGATCCGTGTCTGAGACAGGAGGGTCCAGGTCCGGGACAGGAGGGTCCATGTCCGGGACAGGGGGATCCAGGCCCGAGGCAGGAGGATCCAGGCCCGGGACAGGGGGATCCACGTCCGAGGCAGGGGGATCCATGTCCGGGAACAGTCAGGGCGCCACCACCGGGGCGACCATCGAGCTGGACTGCCTCACCAAGCGCTACCCCGGCAACCCGCAGCCGGCCGTCGACAACGTGTCGATGGAGATCGGGGCGGGCGAGACAGTGATCTTCGTCGGCCCCTCGGGCTGCGGGAAGTCCACCACCCTGAAGATGATCAACCGGCTGATCGAGCCCAGCGGCGGACGCATCCGCATCAACGGCGAGGACGTCACCGACATCGACCCGGTGAAGCTGCGCCGCAAGGTCGGCTACGCGATCCAGGCGTCCGGTCTCTTCCCGCACATGACCGTCGCCCAGAACATCGCGCTGGTGCCGAAGATGATCGGCTGGTCGAAGGCGCGGATCCGGTCGCGGGTGGAGGAGATGCTCGACCTGGTGGGGCTGGACGCCGGGGAGTTCCACGGCCGCTATCCGCGCCAGCTGTCCGGCGGCCAGCAGCAGCGGGTGGGCGTGGCGCGGGCGCTGGCGGCCGATCCGCCGGTGCTGCTGATGGACGAGCCGTTCGGCGCGGTGGACCCGATCACCCGGGACCACCTCCAGGACGAGCTGATCCGGCTCCAGCGCGAGCTGCACAAGACGATCGTGTTCGTCACCCACGACTTCGACGAGGCGATCAAACTGGGCGACCGGATCGCCGTACTGCGCGAGCGCTCCCACATCGCGCAGTTCGACACCCCGGAGGCCATCCTCACCAACCCGGCGGACGACTTCGTCTCCGGTTTCGTGGGCGCCGGGGCGGCGCTGAAGCGGCTGAACCTGACCCGCGTGCGGGACGTGGGGGTCACCGACTACCCGACGGTGACCGTGGAGGACCCGCTCCAGCACATCTTCGACCGGCTGCGGGCGGCCGGCACCAACGAGATCCTGCTCCTCGACCGGCGCGGGCGGCCGTACAAGTGGCTCAGGCGCGGTGACCTGATGCGGGCCAAGGGTTCGCTGGCGCGGGCCGGGACGCTGGTGCACGACACGGTGACCGGGGACGCGACGCTGCGGGACGCGCTGGAGGCGGTGCTCACCGACAACGCGGGGCGGGTCGCGGTCACCGGGCGGCGCGGCCAGTACGAGGGCGTCGTCGACATGGAGACGCTGATGAACTCCGTGCACGAGCTGCTGGAGGCCGACCGGCTGGACGCGCTGGAGCACCAGCACGACCTGGAGGAGGCCCGGGCCGACCAGACCCATGCCGAGCAGGAGGGCTTCGGAGGGGACGGGACCAAGGCGTGAGCACCTCTTCTTCCGGACCCTCCGGTCCCTCCGGACCCTCCGACTCCTCCAGTCCCTCCCGGGGCTCGTCCCGGGGCTCGTCCCGCGGCTCCTCCCGGGGCTCCTCCCGGGGCTCCTCCCGCGGCCCGTCGTCCGGCCGGCGGCCCGAGGGCGAGCTCGAGGTCAGGGGGATCGCCTACCGGGACGAGGGCGAGGCGGAGTACGAGCCGCGCCCGCCGTCACCGGCCGCGACGAGACGGCGGGTCGGCTGGCGGAAGCTGACCTTCCTGCCCGCGGTCCTGGTCGCCCTGCTGCTGGCCACCTGGCTGTGGTTCCGGCAGGCCGACCTGGACGCGCTGAGCGAGAACGCCCTGTCGGACGGCCAGGTCACCAAGGCCCTGTGGCAGCACGTCCAGCTGACCGTGATCTCCACCTTCTTCGTGCTGATCATCGCCATCCCGCTGGGCGTCCTGCTCACCCGCCGGGCGTTCCGGAAGGCCACGCCGGTGGCGATGGCGTTCGCCAACATGGGGCAGGCGACCCCGGCGATCGGCCTGCTGGCGCTGCTGGTGATCTGGCTGGGCATCGGCCGCCGCGCCGCCCTGATCGGCATCATCATCTACGCCGTCCTGCCGGTGCTCTCCAACACGATCGCGGGCCTGAAGGCGAACGACCCCACGCTGCTGGAGGCGGCCCGCGGCATCGGCATGTCCCCGCTGGGCGTGCTCACCCGGGTGGAACTGCCGCTGGCCGTCCCGCTCATCCTGGCCGGCGTGCGCACGGCCCTCGTCCTGAACGTCGGTACGGCGACCCTGGCGACCTTCGGCGGAGGCGGCGGCCTCGGGGTGCTGATCACCACCGGTATCACCAGCCAGCGCATGCCGGTACTGGTGCTGGGCTCGGTCCTCACCGTCGCCCTGGCACTGCTGGTGGACTGGCTGGCCTCGCTCGCCGAACTGCTGCTGCGTCCGCGCGGGCTGGAGGCGGGGACATGAGACGGCGTACGGGTGTGCTGCTGGCCGCTTCGGTCCTGGTCGGGGCCGCCGCGGGCTGCGGCCTGACCAGCGGCTCCCCCATGGTCGACGACGTCGGGCCCGGCACCATCGGCAAGGGCCGGCCGCTGGAGGGCGCCGACCTCACCGTCACCTCCAAGGAGTTCACCGAGCAGCTGATCCTCGGCGCGATCATGGGCATCGCCTTCGAGGCGGCCGGCGCGGAGGTGCTCGACCGCACCGGCATCCAGGGCTCCGTCGGCACCCGCGCGGCGGTGGAGAACGGCGACGCCGACGCCACGTACGAGTACACGGGCACCGCCTGGATCACGTACCTGGGCAACACCAGGCCGATTCCCGACCCGCGGCGGCAGTGGGAGGCGGTGCGCGGCGCCGACGCGGAGAACGGGCTGACGTGGCTGCCGCCGGCGCCGATGAACAACACCTACGCGCTGGCGACGAACCAGGCCAACCACGGGAAGTACGGCACGAACACGCTGTCGGAGGTCGCCGAGCTGTCGGAGTCCGACCCCGGCGCGGTGACGCTGTGCGTGGAGGGCGAGTTCGCCAACCGCGCGGACGGGCTGCCAGGGCTGGAGAAGGCGTACGGCATGGACGTCCCGGCCGGGAACATCACGCAGATGGACACCGGCATCATCTACACGCAGACCGCGAAGGGTGCCTGCACCTACGGCGAGGTGTTCACCACCGACGGGCGGATCAAGTCCATGAACCTGGTGGTGATGGAGGACGACAAGAAGTTCTTCCCGAACTACAACGCGGCGCCCATGGTCAGGACCGAGACCCTGAAGAAGTGGCCGGCGATCCGGTCCGTCCTGGACCCGGTCACCGAGGCGCTGACCAACGACGTCGCGCAGACCCTGAACGCGAGGGTCGACGTGGACGGCGAGGACCCGCACCACGTGGCGCTGGACTGGATGATCGAGAAGGGCTTCGTGAAGGAGAACTGAGCGGCGCCCGCCTCAGCAGGCCGGGACCTCGCCCCTGCCCGTCCGCAGGGCCTCGAGCGAGTCGACCGCCCCCTTCAGGGTGGTGACCGGGATCAGGCGGAGCCCCTTCGGCAGCTCGGCCTGCGCGTCGGAGCACTCCGCCTTCGGCACCAGGAAGACGGTGGCCCCGTCCCGCCGCGCGGCCTGCGTCTTCAACGGCACGCCGCCCACGGCGCCGACCTTGCCGCCGGTGGTGATCGTGCCGGTCCCGGCGATGACCTTTCCGCCGGTGAGGTCGCCGGCGCGCAGCTTGTCGACGATGCCGAGGGAGAACAGCAGGCCGGCGCTGGGACCGCCGACGTCCTCGAGGCGCAGCTCGACGTCGACGTCCGACGCGTCGAGCTTCAGGTAGGCCAACGCGGCCGTGGTCGCCGCGTCCTGGGACTCCTTCATCTGCTCCTCGTTGTACTCCTCGATCTCCTGGACGTCGTCGCCGCTCGGGTAGACGGCGTCGCGCGGCATGACCGCGCGCTCGGTGCCGAACCAGCTGTCGACCACGTCGCCGAGGCGGACGTCGGCGTCGGGGCCGGTCGCCTCGATCGTCGTCATCCTCAGCTGGCCGCTCGTGTCGTGCGTCGGCGCGCCCTTGATCGTGATCACGGGCGCGCCCTGGTTCTTCCCCAGCACGTCGGCCGTCAGGCCCGGCTGTGCCACGGAGAACGGCAACGGCGCGAACACGGCGACGGCGAGCACTGCCACGACGGGCAGCGCACAGACGGCGAGGGCCTGGGGACGCGTGAGACGAGAGAGCACGGAGTCAATCTAACGCGACGCTTCTGCCGCCCCGGGTGCGGGCACCGTGCGTCGGCGCCGAGGACGGGTCGGGCGCGCCCGTGGGCCGGGCACGCGGGCCGGGCACACAGACCGTTCCAGGCGGACCGGGCACGCGGGCGCGTCCGGCACACAGGCCCTTCCAGGCGGACCGGGCACGCGGGCCGGGCACGCGGGCCGGGCACACAGGCCGTTCCAGGCGGACCGGGCAACCCGGCTGGAACCGGGGTACCACCGCGCGCGACGGGCGCTGCTAGCGCAACGCCTCCGCCACCTCGCGCGCCGCGTCCATCACCCGCGCCCCCACCCGCTCCGGCACCACGTCGGACAGCATCACCACGCCGACGCTGCCCTCCACTCCCGTCACCCCGAGGAGCGGTGCGGCGGCCCCGCAGGCGCCCGCCTCCAGCTCTCCGTGGGTGAGGGTGAACCCGGGTCCGTCCACCGCCTCGCCGGTACCGGCCCCCTGCGTCCGCTGCCGGGCGGAGAGGATCGCCTTGCCCGCGGCCCCCCGCTCCAGTGGATGCCGGAAGCCCGCCCGGTAGGCCACGTGGTAGTCCGTCCAGGTCGGCTCGACGACGGCCACGGCCAGCGCCTCGGCCCCGTCGACCAGCGTCAGATGGGCCGTCGCCCCGATGTCCTCGGCCAGTGAGCGCAGCGCGGGCATCGCCGCCTCGCGCACCAGCGGGTGCACCTGGCGGCCGAGTCCCAGCACGCCGAGCCCGACCCGGGCGCGTCCGCCCAGGTCACGGCGTACGAGTGCGTGCTGCTCCAGCGTGGCGAGCAACCGGTACACAACGGTCCGGTTCACGCCCAGTTTGTGGGATAGCTCGGTGACGGTCAGCCCGTGGTCCGTATCGGCGAGCAGTTTGAGGACGCGCAGTCCCCGGTCGAGCGTCTGAGAGGTCTCCGCGGTCACGACGCCCACTCCTTAGTGGTGAGGTCGGCGGCCCCCTCGCGGTAGGTGCGTCACCGAGTCCCGTCAGTGACGCGCTTCAGAGGCCGCCGATCGGCTGACGGCCCGGCCTTGTGCCCGGGCCCAGTCGCTTCACGGCTGCGCTCCGCGGCGGCGCTGCCACGGGGCGTGTGCGTAGCGGGACAGTAGCGACCAGGTTCGCTCAGCGGAAGGCTCCGTCCAGAATCCGGGCGGTGACCGGTAGGGACTACCTGTGTTTGTCCCGATACGTACAGCACACGCCGGTGCTGCGCGCGCCCCGCCCGTCA
This sequence comes from Streptomyces sp. WG7, assembly GCF_049975785.1. Lineage (NCBI taxonomy): Bacteria > Bacillati > Actinomycetota > Actinomycetes > Kitasatosporales > Streptomycetaceae > Streptomyces > Streptomyces sp. WG7. The sequence goes on along the minus strand of NZ_JBNGGE010000051.1, from coordinate 40,553 downwards.
CTTCATGCGGGTGGCCCACTCCTGCACCTTGGCGATGCGCTGGCGCAGCTGTCCGGCGGTGGCCTCGGCGCTGGGCGGGCCGCCGCACACCCGGCGCAGTTCGGTGTGGATCACGCCGTGCGGTTTGCCGCTCTGGTGGACGTAGGCGCCGACCATGGTGTTGAGCTGCTTGCGCAGCTCCATCAGCTCCTTGTGCGAGACGACCGGGCGCCGCTCGGCGGGCAGTTCGATCAGGTCGGCCTCTTCGTCGGGCTTCTTGCGGCTGTGCGCGATCTGCCGGGCCTGCCGCTTCTGGAGCAGCAGCTGCACCTGGTCGGGTTCGAGGAGCCCGGGGATGCCGAGGTAGTCCTGCTCCTCCTCACTGCCGGGGTGGGCCTGCATGCCGAACTCGGCGCCGTTGTACATGACCCGGTCGAAGACGGCGTCGGACTCCAGCGCCTCGAAGGGCAGCATGTCCTCACCGGTGTCCTCGTCCTGCTCCCGGTTCGCCTCGTCCATCTCCTTCTCGGACTCGGCGTACGGGTCCTCCTCGCCCTCCTTCTTGGGCTTGTCGAGGACGTGGTCGCGCTCGCGCTCCATCTCGTTGGCGAAGGTGAGCAGGTCGGGCACGGTCGGCAGGAAGACGGAGGCGGTCTCGCCGCGCCGCCTGGACCGCACGAAACGGCCGACGGCCTGGGCGAAGAAGAGGGGGGTGGAGATGGTGGTGGCGTAGACGCCGACCGCGAGGCGGGGCACGTCGACGCCCTCGGACACCATGCGGACGGCGACCATCCACCGGTCGGTGTTCGCGCTGAAGTCGTCGATGTTCTTCGACGCGCCGGTGTCGTCGGACAGGACGACGGTGGCCTTGCTGCCGGTGATCTCGCGGATCAGCTTGGCGTAGGCGCGGGCGGAGTCCTGGTCGGCGGCGATGACGAGGGCGCCGGCGTCCGGGATGGCCTTCCTGACCTCGGTGAGCCGCTGGTCGGCGGCGCGCAGCACGGCGGGCATCCACTCGCCGCGCGGGTCCAGCGCGGTGCGCCAGGCCTGGCTGACGGCGTCCTTGGTCATGGGTTCGCCGAGCCGGGCGGCGATCTCGTCGCCCGCCTTGGTGCGCCAGCGCATGTTGCCGCTGTAGCTCATGAAGATGACCGGGCGCACGACGCCGTCGGCGAGCGCGGAGCCGTACCCGTAGGTGTAGTCGGCGGCGGAGCGCCGGATGCCGTCGTTGCCCTCCTCGTACGTCACGAAGGGGATCGGGTTGGTGTCCGACCGGAACGGCGTACCGGTCAGCGCGAGGCGGCGGGTGGCCGGCTCGAACGCCTCCAGGCAGGCCTCACCCCAGGACTTGGAGTCACCGGCGTGGTGGATCTCGTCGAGGATGACGAGGGTCTTGCGCTGCTCGACGCGGTTGCGGTGCAGCATGGGGCGCACGCCGACGCCGGCGTAGGTGATGGCGATGCCGTGGTACTCGCGGCTGAGCGGGCCGGCGCTGTACTCGGGGTCGAGTCTGATGCCTATCCGGGCCGCGGCCTCCGCCCACTGCTTCTTCAGGTGCTCGGTCGGCGCGACGACGGTCACCTGCTGCACGACGTGGTGGTGCAGCAGCCAGGACGCCAGCGTCAGGGCGAAGGTGGTCTTTCCGGCTCCGGGGGTGGCGACCGCCAGGAAGTCCCGGGGCTGCTCCTGGAGGTACTTCTCCATCGCCCCCTGCTGCCAGGCCCGCAGCTTGCTGGCGGTGCCCCACGGGGCACGGCCGGGGAAGGCCGGGGACAGGTGGTGCGAGGTGCTGGAGCTGGCGGTGGTAGTCACGGTCTCCGAAGGGGGTAGAGCGGTCGGCCACGTATGACAACCGGGCCACCCTACCGGCGCCCGGACGCGATCGACGCGCCCACCGGGGCGGGTCACCCCCGGGTGGGACCGACGTCACAGTCGCTCGTTCCCGTCGACGAGAGCCCCGTCGCGGGCGGGGGACTCCCTCGCCGCCGCGGCCTGTGCCGGACGCCCGACAGGCGTCCTGACCGGACACGCCGGCCCGGGGTCGAGCCGGCGCCGGCACCACCCGCTCGGAGCAATACCACCCCGAATGACGCTTCGTTCACCACTCGGTGACGAGCACGGACCGGGCGCCTTGCGGACATCGGCTTCCGCACGGACAGGGAATCCCGTGAACGCGTACGGGCGGCCGGCTGCGCGGCCCTCCATCGAGGCACCGACACGGAAAACCCCCGGAAGGCAAGACAACCATGAAGTTCAGGAACGCCATCGCCTGCACGTTCGCCGCCCTGGCCGTCGCCGGAGGTACCGCCGGGACCGCTCAGGCGGCCGACGACGACACGGCGAAGTTCGACAACAGTGAGCAGGTCGTCAGCTGCGACGTCATCGAGGTCCTCGACCAGCCGAACCTCGGGCCCGCGGACAACAACATCGACTGCTCCGAGAACGACGAGGAGGAGACCACGTTGGCGCACATGGTGGGCGAGGTGCTCCTCCCCCAGCATCAGCAGCGCTGATCACGCGGCTCGCCCGAGCACGCGGCTCGTCCGTCCTTTCCGCCGGGGTCGGCTGCCCGCCCGTTCCCGGCTGTGAGCTCCGCCGCGCCGGACGGGGCCCGGGCAGCGTCCGCTACGCGCACGGCCCGCCGCCCGCGCGGCCCTCGAACATGCCCGGCCAGGAGCACCGGTCGTCGTCCGTCGGTGTCGCGCGCACGACCGGGTCGCGGGTGAGGGTGTCCACGGCGGCCCAGGTGCGGATCATGGTGTCGGCCAGTCGCCCGTAGGCGTCGGTCAGCTCGTGTTCCACGTCCCGTGCCTTCTCGCGGTGGAGCAGCCACAGCGTGAACACGAGCGTGGAGACGTCGGTGTTGAGCGGGCGCGGGACGGACTCGCCCTCGCTCCAGGACAGGACCGCGCCCGTGGCGCCGTCGACGACGAGGCCGGCGCCCCCGGCCAGGCGGCCGAGTCGTACCAGGCGGTCCGCTCCGCGCGGCAGGGGCGCGGAGCGGGGGGCGTCGTCGGCCCGGTACTCCTCCAGCGTCGGCAGCGGCACGTCCGTGTCCGGGGAGAACCACGGGCCGCCCTCCGGCAGGCCCGCCCCCCGCAGGAAGCGGCGGGTCGGCTCGTGCGTGAGCGCGGCCGGGAAGTCGATCTCCTCGAAACGGACGATCGCCGCCGCGCCGAACGCCTCGTCCAGGAAGCGGGGCGGCAGGTCCAGCGTCAGCCCGGACCGCCCGCCCGGACCCGCGCCCGGGGCCAGCGGACGGATGAGGGCCGCCGTCCTCCGCGGCGGGGCCGGTTCGGTGCCCGCGTCCCCCTCCTCGAAGACCGCGAGCAGCCGGCGGGACGCCTCCGCCGCGGCCTGCGGCCCGTGACGGTCCACGTAGGAGGCGAACTGACCGCGCAGGTCCGCCAGCTCGTCCACGGCCGCGGCGCAGCCGGCCAGTGCTCGCAGCGAGGGTGAAAGGGGCGCGCGGTCCCTCGGGGCCGGGCCGTCGCAGCGGACGTACGGCGTCGGGATGTCGCCCGCCGCGTCGCCCGGCAGGCCCCGGCCGGCAGCCGTGCCGCCGTGTCCCGGCAGCTCCCCCGTCCGCAGCCGGTCGCGCGGCCCCCCGACAGGCCGGCCGCCGGGGGCGCCCAGCGCGTCGGCCACGCTCAGCAGGCCGTCCCGGTGCGGCGCGGCGCAGGCCGGCACCCCGCTCGCGGCCGGCAGTCCGGGCCCCGTCGGCCGGCGGGGCGACAGCCCGTGCGTGACGTACGGGTCGAGCTGAACCTCGGCCAGTGTGATCATCATTCCCCCGTGCGTGCCGTCCGTCCCACCACCGACGACACTACGGCCCACCACTGACAACGCCGCGGCCCGCGAAGGCGCTCACGGGCTCAGACGTTCACCACCGCGGCCTGCGGCCGGATCGGCAGCCTGTTCACCGGGCGTCCCGTGGCCGCGCGCACGGCGGAGGCGACGGCCGCCGGGGAGGCCACCACCGGCGCCGCGCTGACCGCCTTCGCGCCGAAGGGGGCGACCACGTCGCGTTCCTCGACGAGCTTCACGATCCGGATGTCCGGGGCGTCGAGCGCGGTCGGGAGGGCGTAGCCGGTCAGGTCGGGGTGGCGGATCAGGCCGCGCGGGGTGCGCAGGTTCTCCGTCAGCGCGATGCCGACGCCCTGGGTCACGCCCGCCTCGATCCGGGCGGTCAGCTGGGCCGGGTTCAGCACCCTGCCCACGTCCTGCGCGACGGCCAGTTCCACGACCCGCACCGAGCCGATCTCGACGTCGACGTCCACCACCGCGCGGATCGCGCAGAAGGCCATGCCGACGAAGGCGTCGCCCTGGCCGGCCTCGTCCAGCGGCTCGGTCGGGTGCGGGCGGCACTGGGCGGTGGCCCACAGCTCCTTGCCGTCCAGCGCCTCGGCGACCGTGGTCGACAGCACGCCGTCGTACGAGGTGATCTTGCCGTCGGCGATCTGGAGCAGCTCGGTCGACATCCCGAACTGGTGCGCCAGGGGCTGGAGGAGCTGGGTGCGGACCATCTTGGCCGCCCGTTCCACCGCGCCGCCCGACACCCACGTGTGCCGGCCCCGGCAGCCCGCGCCGGCCGGGGGCTGGTCGGTGTCGACGGGCGCCACCTGCACCTCGTCGACGCCGAGGGTGTCCTGGACGATCTGCCGGGCCAGCGTGGTGAAGCCCTGTCCGGTCTCGACGGCCGCGCACAGCACCGTCGCCACACCGTCTTGGACCTTCACGGTGGCCGTGGACACCTCGTCCGCGCCCTCCGCGCCCAGCATGTGGACCATGCCGATGCCGTAGCCCACGCCCCGGCGCACCGCGCCCGGTTCACCCGCGCCCTCGGGGCCGCCGGGCAGCAGCCACTCGTCCTCGGGCGTGTCCTTGGGCAACGTGGGCAGCGGGAAGTCCCGTACGGCCTGGAGGAGTTCGGCGACCGGGGCCGGGCAGGTGACCGTCTGGCCGGTGGGGAGCACGTCACCGGTGGCCAGTACGTTGCGCAGCCGCACCTCGGCCGGGTCGAGGCCGAGCTTCTTGGCGACCTTGTCCATCTGCGCCTCGTACGCGGCGCACACCTGCATGGCGCCCTCGCCGCGCACATGGCCGGAGGGCGGGTTGTTGGTGCGCACGGCCCAGCCCTCGATGAAGGCGTTGGGGACGACGTACGGGCCGCAGGCGAAGGCGACCGCGGCGGCCAGGGCGTCCGAGGAGGTGTCGGCGTAGGCGCCCGCGTCGAGCAGGATCTGCGCCTCGACCTTCACCACCCTGCCCTCGGCGTCCGCGTGGTGGCGGTAGCGCAGGAGGGTGGGGTGGCGGTGGACGTGGCCGAGGAAGGACTCCTCGCGCGTGGCGGTCAGTTTCACCGGGCAGCCGGTCTTCAGCGCCAGCAGTCCGAGCGGCAGCTGGAAGCCCTGGTCCTCGCGGTCGGCGGTGGCGCCGGGCACCCCGGTGACGACGATTTTCACCTGTTCGGGTGCCAGGCCGTAGCACTCGGCGGCCGTGTCGCGGTCGGCGTGCGGGTCGGTGGAGGCCAGGTACAGCTCCACGCCGCCGTCCGGGCGCGGCACCGCGAGGCCCGCCTCGGCCCCTATGGGCGCCGGGTCCTGGCGGCCGATGCGGTACAGGCCCTCGACGACGACCTCGCCGGCCGCGTCCGGGTCGCCGTGCCGCAGCGGGATGTGGCGGATCAGGTTGCCGTCGGGGTGCAGCGGCTCGGCCTCGAAGGCCTGCTCCGGGTCGGTGACCGGGGCGAGCACCTCGTACTCGACGATGACGGCGGCGGCGGCCATCCGCGCGGTGTCCGGGTGGTCGGCGGCGACGGCCGCGATGGGTTCGCCGTGGTGGCGTACGACCTCGGAGGCGAACACCGGGCGGTCGGCCCGGCCGCCGCGTCCGTGCAGCGGGGTGCCGGGCACGTCCTCGTGGGTGACGACCGCCCGTACACCGGGCATCTCGCGCGCGTGGGTGGTGTCGATGGACACGATGCGCGCGTGCGGGTGCGGTGAGCGCAGGACGGCCGCCCACAGCAGGCCCTCGGCCCACAGGTCGGCGGCGTACGGGAAGGTGCCCTCGGTCTTCGCGCGGGCGTCGGCGGGCGGCAGGGACGCGCCGAGGCCGTGCGGGATCGGCTCGGGGGCCGGGGCCGCCTCGGCGGTTCCCGCGGCCTCCGCAGTCGCGGCGTCGTTGCTCACGCGTGGCCTCCGTCCTGGCCGTGGGGGCCGCCCTGGCCGTGGGGGCCGTGGGGGTCGTGGCCGTGGGGCTGGTCGCCGTAGGGCGGCTGCTGGTCGTGCGGGCCCCCGGAGTGCGGTCCCGGGGTGTCCGGATTCCCGGACGGTGTCCCGGGCGGCCCCTGGGACTCGAACGCCGACGGGTTGACGCCGCCCGCTCCCGGACCCGCCTGGTGCGGGATACGGGGCTCGTCGGTGTCCGTGCCGTTCGCGTCGGCGGCGGCGTGCGCCTCGCGCTCGGCGACGACCTCCTTGACCGCATCCAGGACGCCCCGGTAGCCGGAGCAGCGGCACAGGTTGCCGCACAGGGCCTGCCGGGCCTCCAGCTCGGTCGGCGCCGGGTTGCCCTCCAGGAGGTTGTGCACGGTCATCGCCATGCCGGGCACGCAGAAGCCGCACTGCACCGCGCCGCGCCGGGCGAGCGCCCGCTGCACGTCCGACGGCCGTCCGTCGGCGGCGAGGCCCTCGACCGTACGCACCTCGCTGCCGGCACTGGTCACGGCCGGGACCAGGCAGGAGGCGACGAGCCGTCCGTCGACCTGCACGTTGCAGGCGCCGCACTCGCCCTGCGAGCAGCCGTCCTTGGCGCCCGCGAGGCCGAGCCGCTCCCGCAGCACGTACAGCAGGGACTCGCCGATCCAGGCGTCGGTGACGGGCCGGTCGGCGCCGTTGACGCGCAGGACGTACGAGGCGAGGGGGTGCTCCTCGTGCGGTCCGGCGGGGGTCTGGTCCTGGGGGGCGGCCGGGGCGGCCTCGGAGGAAGCCGCTTCGGGGTCGGGGTCGAGGTCGGGGGCCGCGTCCGGTGCCAGGTCCGGGTCCGGGTCCGGGTGCGGGTGCGGTTCCAGGTCCGGGTTCGGTTCCAGGTCTGCGGTGCGAGGTTCCGTCTCCGGGGCCCGCTCGGGCTCCCGCCCGGGCTCCTCCCGCGCGGCGACGGGCTCCGGACCCGCCACGGGCTCCTCAGCGGCCTCCGGGGCGGATTCCGTCTCCACGTCTCCGGTGGCGCCCGCGGGCGGCTCCCCGGGGCCCTCGACGGCCTCCTCGGCCCCCTCGGGCTCATCGGGCTCATCGGCCGCCGTCCCGTCGGCCTCCGGGGCCGGGAGGCCGGTCTCCTCGACGGATTCCGTGGGCGCCTCCGCGTGCGGAGCGGCGGCCGGCCGGGGCGCCTCGGGCGCGGCCGGGTGCTCGGCCGGGCGTGCCGCGCCGGCCGGCGCGGCCTCCGCCGGGCGGTCGCCCCAGGGCTGCCCGGCCTGCTGCGTCGCCCAGGGCGCGGGGGCGCCGCCGGGCAGGGTGGCCGGTGCGGTGCCGCCCCACTGCTCGGCCAGGGACGACTGGGTGAACTCGCCCGACTCGTCGGGAAGGTCGCCGTCGGCGACGGGAATGGACCACTGGCCGGTCACGTCCTGCCCGGTCGCGTCCTGCCCGGGCAGGTCCCTGCCGGACGCGGCGTCGGGCTCGGGCGCGGCGGCCGCCGCCTCGGAGAAGTCCCACTGGGCGGTGGCCCCGGGCCGGTACGTGAACCGGTCGCCCTGTCCGGCGTCCGTGTCGTACGGCGCGCCCGTGCCGTACGGCGCGCCCGTGTCGTACGGCGTGCTCCCTCCGTACGGGTCCGGCTGCGGGTACTCGGCGTACCCCTGGTGGGCGGCGGACTCCGGCCCCGCGTCCGGGACCTGCCACTGCGCGCCGTCCACGGGTGCGGACGGCATCGCCCAGGAGCCGGTGGCCGCCGGGTCGGTGCCGGCGGTCGTGGCGGGCGCGACCGTGATCTGCGGCGGCACGTAGCCGTGCCCGGGCGCGGCGAGCGGGCTGTCGGCGGAGGCCAGGAGCGCGTCGACACCGCCCTCGGGGAGTGTGAAGAAGGCGGTGGCGCCGTCGTCGTAGTCGCCCTGGGGCAGCGGGTCCCAGCGTCCGCCGCTCGGGGGCGTGCCCTCTCCGTGCTGGTCGCCGTGCTGGTCGTCGGTCACGACAGCGCCCTCCCCAGTGCTCGTCGGGCCAGCGCGGCGACGGTGCGCCGCAGGTGCAGTACGGCCGGCGGGAGCTGCGGTACGGAACCGTCCTCGGCCGGGGCCGCGTCGGGGATGCAGGCGGCGGCGACGTACTCGCCGAAGGCGCTCAGGGCCTCCGGGACGATCGCGCGGCCGTTGTCCCAGTCGATGAGGGAGGCCACCCACTGCTCGGCCTCCAGGGGGCGCAGCGGCATCGGCGCGATGGCGCCGACCGCGCACCGCACCCCGCGCCGGGCGGGGTCGAGGACCAGCGCCACGGAGGCCATCGCGCGGCCCGGGCCGGTCCGGCCGGTCGCCTTCAGGAAGACCTGCGGCGCGTGCAGCAGCGGCACGCGCACGTAGCCGATGAGTTCGCCCGCGCGGAGCATCTCCATGCCGGCCAGCAGGTGCGAGACCGGCATCTCCCGGCGGGCCCCGTCCGCGCCGGCGATGATCAGCGTCGCCTCCAGCGCGGCCAGCACCGGCAGCGCGTCGCCGGTGGGGGAGGCCGAGGCGATGTTGCCGCCCAGCGTGCCCGCGTTGCGGATCTGCGGCGGTCCGGCGGCGCGCGCGGCGGCGGCGAGCGCCGGGATGAGCGCGGCGAAGTCGGGGCGGCCCATGCGGGCGTGGGTGAGTCCCGCGCCGAGCAGCGCGTGACCGTCCTGGTACTGCCAGCCGCGGATCTCGCTGATCCGGCCGAGGCCCACCAGCGCGGCGGGCCTGAGCTGCCCGGAGTTGACGGCGGTCATCAGGTCGGTGCCGCCCGCGACCGGAACGGCGGCGGGCACGGCGGCCAGCGCCGCCACGGCCTCGTCCAGTGTCGTGGGCAGCGTGACGGCCTGCGCCGCCTGCGGTGCGTGCGTGGTCAAACCGACTGCCCCTTCCCGCTGTCCCACCTGGTCCCGCCCATGTGGCCGTACGGTACGACCTCACAGGGCGGACGTGGCAACTCTGGCACATCTTCGCAGGACCCGGACGCGGGGGTCCGGTAGGAGGCATTCGCCCATGTCGTCCGCGGGACGGTCCGTTTCGTGCGGGATCGCCGTCAATCGTCCGACAGCCGGAGGTGCGCACGACGAACGGGAGTTGCCACTCTTCAGTGAGGTTTCGGGGCGTTCCTTCCCTGTTCGCCTTACTTGTCCGGTGGCGGGCCGTCGATCGGCCGGCCGAGCACTCCGGGCCGCCGCTGCCAGGGCAGCGGGCCGCCGGGCGGCCGGTAGGCGACGCCCAGGGCGTCAAGTCTGCGGTAATGGGCGGTCATCCGCCGCTCGAACCCGGCGAAGTCCCGGTCCGCCGGGGCGGGCAGCGCGCTCCAGGCCACCTCGGCGAACGCGGCGAGCCTCGGGAACGTCTGGTAGTCCACGCGCCCCTGGTCCTCCATCACCTCGGTCCACACGTTCGCCTGGGTTCCGATCACGTGTCCGGACTCGTCCGGCGTCAGCTCCGCCGGAACCGGCTCGAACCGGTAGACGTCCTCCAGGGTGCGCACGAAGCCGATCGGCACCGGTTCGTCCTCGCCCGCGTGCTGCCGGTGGTCCAGGTACACCTGCTGCTCGGGGCACATGACGACGTCGTGTCCCGCGCGCGCGGCGGCGACCCCGCCCGCGTACCCGCGCCAGGAGGACACGGCGGCGCCCTCGGCGAGTCCGCCCTCCAGGATCTCGTCCCAGCCGATGAGCCGCCGTCCGCGTGCGGCGAGCCAGGTGTCGAAGTGCTGGACGAACCAGGACTGGAGTTCGTCCTCGTCGGCGAGGCCGAGTTCCCCGATGCGTGCCTGCGCGGTGGCCGAGCGCCGCCACTGCTCCTTGGGGCATTCGTCGCCGCCGATGTGGATGAACTCCGAGGGGAACAGCCCGAGCACTTCCTCGAACACCCCCTCGTAGAAACGCAGGGTGGTGTCGGTGGGGGCGAGTACGTTCTCGGAGATGCCCCAGGTGTCCCAGACGGAGAGGGCGGTGGTGTCGACGACATCCGTGTTGCCGAGTTCCGGATACGCGGCGATGGCGGCCTGCGAATGTCCGGGAACGTCGATTTCGGGGACGACGGTGATGTGCCGTTCGGCCGCGTAGGCGACGATCTCCCGGATGTCGTCCTGGGTGTAGTAGCCGCCGTGGGGTTTGTCCTCCCAGAGCGGCGAGGCCCGGTGGCCGAATTTGGTGCGCGCCCGCCAGGAGCCGGTCTCGGTGAGCTTCGGGTGGCGTTCGATCTCGATGCGCCAGCCCTGGTCGTCCGTCAGGTGGAAGTGCAGGACGTTGAGTTTGTGGGCGGCCATCAGGTCCAGGTAACGCAGGACGCCTTCCTTCGGCATGAAGTGCCGGGCGACGTCCAGCATCAGGCCCCGCCAGGGGAACCGGGGCGCGTCCTCGACGCGGACCGTCGGCAGCCGCCACCGGCGGCCGGGCAGCGGCGCGCGCCGGAAGGCGTCCGGGCCGAGCAGGTGCCGGAGCGTCTGGGCGCCCCAGAAGAGGCCGGCCGGGCCGCCGCCCGCGAGGTGCACGCCGGCCGGTGTGACGTCGAGGCGGTAGCCCTCGGCTGCCGTCTTCCCGTCGAGGGACAGGCGGACGGTGTTCTCCTCGCCCTCCCCCGGCGCGAGCGGCAGGCCGGTGGCCGCGCCCAGCGTGGCGCGCAGCCAGCGTTCGGTGGCCTGCGTGCCGTCGCCCGCCACCACCTTGGTGTCCGGTCCCAGTTCGAAGAAGCCGCCGCCGTGGAGCGCCACCTGCCGGGGCCGGGGAATCACGTCCGTGTCGTCGGTCTCGTCGGTCACGTCTGTCATGTCAGTCCTCAGTCCTTCACCGCTCCGCCGAGGCCGGAGACGAGTCGTCGTTGCACGAGTACGAAGAAGACCAGCACCGGAATCGTCATCACCGTGGAAGCGGCCATCACTCCGCCCCAGTCCGGATCGTCCGGCTTGTAGAAGACCAGCAGCGCCATCGGCAGCGTCGACTGGGAGGTGTCGCTGATGATGAACGACTTCGCGAACAGGAAGTCGTTCCAGGTCGAGATGAAGGAGAAGACGCTGGTGGCCACCAGCCCCGGGAAGACCAGCGGGAAAAGGATCTGCCACAGAAAGCGTGCCCGGCTCGCCCCGTCGATGTAGGCGGCCTCCTCCAGGGCCTCGGGCACCGCTTTCACGAAGCCCCGCAGCATCCAGATCGCGAACGGCAGCGAGAAGGCGATGTGGGGCAGGATCAGCGAACCCAGCGTGTTCAGCTGGCCGAAGTCCCGCATGAGGAAGAACAGCGGAATCGTGAGCGCCTCCACGGGCACCATCTGGGCCACCAGGAACATGATCAGCAGGGTGGTCCGGAAACGGAACCGGAAACGCGTCACCGCGGTCGCCGCGAGGAACGCGATGAGCGCCGAGGCGATCACGACGGTGCCCGCCACCAGCAGGCTGTTGAGGAAGTAGCGACCGAATTCCTGCTGCCCGAAGACCCGCCGGAAGGAGTCCAGGGAGGGCGCCAGGGTCCACGGCCGCGGCTCGCTCGACTCGATCTCCCCTGCCGGTCTGAAGGCGCTCAGCACCATCCAGTACAGCGGGAAGGCCACCACGACCGCGATCAGCAGCGCCGACACCTCGGCCGCCAGCCGCCACGGACGGCGCACCCGCGCGCGCGGAAGATTCACAGCTCCTCCCCCTGGCGGCGCAGCAGCCGCAGGTAGACCAGCGTCACGGCGAGCAGGATCAGCAGCATCACGACGCCGATCGCGGAGCCGAGGCTGTACTGCGAGGACGCGAACGCCTTCTGGTAGGCGTAGACGTTGAGGACGAGGTTCTGGCCGGCGATGCCGCCGCCGTTCGTCATGACGTAGATCTGGGTGAAGACCTTGAAGTCCCAGATGACCGACTGGATGGTGACGACCACCAGGATCGGCCGGAGCATCGGGGCGAGCACCGACCGCCAGATGCGCCACTGGGAGGCGCCGTCGAGCGCGGCGGCCTCCAGCACCTCCGCCGGGACGGCGCGGATACCGGCGTAGACGGTGACCATGACGAACGGGAAGGAGCACCAGACCACTTCGAGCAGGACGAGGGCGAAGGCGCTGTAGCGCCCGTACGTCCAGGAGTGGTCGCCGAGCCCCAGCATCCGGTTGACGGGCCCGAAGTCCGGGTCGAACAGCAGCAGCCACACCGTCGACCCGGTGACCGCGGGGGTCGCCCACGCCCCGAGGGCGGCGAGCATCAGCGCGAGCCGCGGCACGGCACGCACCCGGGTGAGCAGCACGGCGAGCGCGCACCCGACGGCCAGCGTCGACACCACGCAGGCCGCCGCGAACACCACGGTGGCCAGCAGCACCCGCCAGAACTCGCCGTCTCCGAACAGCTCGGCGTAGTTCCCGAACCCCTTGAAGGTGGTCGGTTCCCCACCGGACACCTGGGCCTGCGTGTACTCCAGGAAGGAGATCAGCCCGAGCTGGTAGACGGGGTAGACGAGCAGCCCGCCGAGAACCACAAGTGCGGGGGCGAGATACAACCAAGGAACACGGGAGGAGCGTCCAAAGGGGCGCGGGGCCGTCTTGGATGTGCGGCTACCGCCGCCTGGGCGCGACAGGCCACTACGGACCCGCGAACGCACCGCACCCCCCGGGCTACTGGGCACCCCCGTCACCCGGCGGAGCCGAACGCGTCGTCCATCTTCCGGGCCGCGTCCCCGGCGGCGGCGCCCACGTCCTTCTTGCCGCTGACCACCTCCTGGAACATGGTCGGCAGCACCTGCGACGAGTCGATCGCCGCCCAGGCGGCCGAGGCCGGCACGAACTTCGTGCCCGCGGCGAGGGTGTCGACGAACGGCTTCACGAACGGCTCCTCGGCCGCGACCCGCTGCCGTACGTCCGTGAAGGTGGGCAGGAAGCCCATCGCGTCGAACAGCTCGCCCTGCGCCCGCTTCGACGCGAGCCGCTTCATCAGGTCGACGGCGAGGGTGCGGTGCGAGGTGCTCTTCAGGACGCCGATGTTGTTGCCGCCCGCGAAGGCCGGGGCGATCGAGCCGGGCTCGGCTCCGGGCAGCGGCACGACCGCGTACTTGCCCTTCGCCTTCCCGGCCTCCACGGCCTGGCGGCTGAAGTCCCCGCCGATCGCCATGGCCGCCTTGCCGGAGGCGAAGGCGGTGACGGTGTCGTTGCCGCCCATGCCGGCGCACTTGGCGGCGGGGCAGTTGTCGTCGCCGAAGAGGGACGTGTACGCCTCGATGCCCTTTTGGGCGGCGGCGCTGTCGATCGCCGAGGCGTACGAGCCGCCCTTGCCGGTGGCGAGTTCGCCGCCGTTCGCCCAGATGAAGGGCATCGCGCCGTAGGTGTAGGCGCCGCCGACCGCGATGCCGTACAGGCCGGGCTTCGCGTCGCGGATCTGCTTCGCGGTGGACGCCAGTTCGTCCAGCGACTCGGGGGGCTTCAGGCCGAGTTCGTCGAAGACGTCGGTCCGGTAGTACAGGGCGCGGACTCCGACGAAGTAGGGGGCGCCGTAGATCTTGCCGTCCACGGTGACGGACTGCCGGGCGGTGGGGTCGGTGTCCTCGGCCTCGTCCCAGGCCCCGAACTCCTCGGTGACGTCCAGGAGTCCGCCGTCCTTGACGTAGCCGGCGGTGTCGGTGTTGCCGTACTCGATGACGTCGGGGGCGCTGGCGGGGTCGTTGAAGGCGGCCTTGATGCGCTGGGCGCGGGTCTCGACGGGGATGTACTCGACGTCGACCTCCGTGTCGTCGTGCGCCTTCTCGAAGCCGGCCAGGACGGCGTCGACGACCTTCTCCTTCGGCTTGGTGTTGACCTCCTGGAAGAGCCAGACGCGCAGCGTGCCGCTCTTCTCGTCCTCGCCGGAGGAGGAGTTGTCGGACGTCTGGGGGGCGCAGGCGGTCGCGGTGACGACGGCGGCGGCCAGCAGTACGGCCAGGCGGGGGGCGAGCTTCATGGAGTGTTCCTCCGGGCGTGCGTTGCAGCATATGCAATGACGGTTTCGCTCTGCACAACAAGCAGGAGGGTAGGGAGTACATGAACATGTCCACAAGAGGTCTCGACCAGTTCGTGACGCACGAAGGCCCCCGGAGCGCGCGCGGGCACGCTCCAGGGGCCTTGGGGACCTCGGTCGGGAGAGCTGCTACTTCTTCTTGTCGCCGCCCTTGCCCTCGTCGCCGCCGCCGCTCATGGACTCGTAGATCTCCTTGCACATGGGGCAGACCGGGTACTTCTTCGGGTCGCGGCCCGGCACCCAGACCTTGCCGCACAGCGCCACGACGGGGGTGCCGTCGAGGGCGCTCGCCATGATCTTGTCCTTCTGGACGTAATGGGCGAAGCGCTCGTGGTCACCGTCACCGTGGGAGGTCTGCGGCGTCGGCTCTACGAGGGTCCCCGTACCAGTCCCGCGCTCGGGCTCGAGAGTGCTCATAACCGCCAAGGGTACTGAAGCTCACACGCTTCAGTTGAGAGACGGGTCGTCCGGATACGTCGCCACCATCGCCAGTTCGCCCCGCTGGCGGCGCAGCACCTCGCGCCAGAGTCTGTCGGGGACCGGGCAGGACACGTCGCCGGGCTCGGACTCGACCACGTACCAGGCGCCCTCCGACAGCTCGTCCTCCAGCTGGCCGGGGCCCCAGCCGGCGTAACCGGCGAAGATCCGCAGCGCCCCCAGGGCGGGGGCCAGCAGCTCCGGCGGCGCCTCCAGGTCGACCAGGCCGATCGCGCCGTGCACCCGGCGCCAGCCCAGCGGCGCCGCCTCTCCGGCCGCCCCGCCGGGGACGACGGCGACGCCCAGGGCCGAGTCGAGCGACACCGGGCCGCCCTGGAAGACGACGCCGGGTTCGCCGGTCAGGTCGGCCCAGCCCTCCAGGATGTCGCCCACGCCGACCGGCGTCGGGCGGTTGAGGACGACACCGAGGGAGCCCTCCTCGTCGTGGTCGAGAAGGAGCACCACCGCGCGCTCGAAGTTCGGGTCCGCCAGTGCGGGTGTTGCCACGAGCAGCCGCCCTGTGAGCGAGGACACCTCGGTCATGCCAGACATGATCCCGCATGTTCCCCTTCCGTGGGGAGGCAATCGGGGGCACGGGGGTGAACGCGGACGCCGCGCGCGCCCCGTCGCGGTGACCGCACGTGCCCACCGGGGAACGGTTCGTGTTGTGACACACCTATGACGTTGTCCGACCGCGCACGGGCTTACTCCAGGGGGGTGCGAGGCGATTACCCTTTCCCTTCTGGCCCCTGCCCAACCCCCACGGAACGCGAGATTCATGACCGTCAACGGCGCTGATGACGTACTGCTTGTCCACGGCGGAACCCCGCTGGAGGGCGAGCTCCGGGTCCGCGGTGCGAAGAACCTCGTGCCGAAGGCCATGGTGGCCGCCCTGCTGGGCAGTGCGCCGAGCCGGCTGCGCAATGTGCCGGACATCCGCGACGTGCGGGTCGTACGCGGACTGCTGCAACTGCACGGGGTGACCGTCCGTCCGGGCGAGGAGCCCGGCGAGCTGGTGCTCGACCCGACCCACGTGGAGAGCGCGAACGTCGCCGACATCGACGCCCACGCGGGCTCGTCGCGCATCCCGATCCTGTTCTGCGGCCCGCTGCTGCACCGCCTCGGGCACGCCTTCATCCCGGGTCTGGGCGGCTGCGACATCGGCGGCCGGCCCATCGACTTCCACTTCGACGTGCTGCGGCAGTTCGGCGCGAAGATCGAGAAGCGGGCGGACGGCCAGTACCTGGAGGCCCCGCAGCGGCTGCGCGGCACGAAGATCAACCTGCCGTACCCGTCCGTGGGCGCGACCGAGCAGGTGCTGCTGACGGCCGTACTGGCCGAGGGCGTCACGGAGCTGTCCAACGCGGCCGTGGAGCCGGAGATCGAGGACCTGATCTGCGTCCTGCAGAAAATGGGCGCGATCATCGCGATGGACACCGACCGCACGATCCGCATCACCGGTGTGGACGAGCTCGGCGGATACACCCACCGTGCCCTCTCGGACCGCCTGGAGGCCGCCTCCTGGGCGTCGGCGGCGCTGGCGACCGAGGGCAACGTCTACGTCCGCGGCGCCCAGCAGCGCTCGATGATGACGTTCCTGAACACCTTCCGGAAGGTGGGCGGCGCCTTCGAGATCGACGACGAGGGCATCCGCTTCTGGCACCCGGGCGGCCAGCTGAAGTCCATCGCCCTGGAGACGGACGTGCACCCCGGCTTCCAGACGGACTGGCAGCAGCCCCTGGTGGTCGCCCTGACGCAGGCCACGGGCCTGTCCATCGTCCACGAGACGGTCTACGAGTCCCGTCTCGGCTTCACCTCCGCGCTCAACCAGATGGGCGCGCACATCCAGCTCTACCGCGAGTGCCTCGGCGGCTCCCACTGCCGCTTCGGCCAGCGCAACTTCCTGCACTCGGCCGTCGTGTCCGGCCCGACCAAGCTGGAGGGCGCCGACCTGGTCATCCCCGACCTGCGCGGCGGGTTCTCGTACCTCATCGCCGCCCTCGCGGCCCAGGGCACCTCCCGGGTCCACGGCATCGACCTGATCAACCGGGGCTACGAGAACTTCATGGAGAAGCTCGTGGAGCTGGGCGCGAAGGTCGAGCTGCCGGGCAAGGCGCTCGGCTGACGGCACGGACCCGCGCCGACGGCGCGCGGACATGAAAGGGGCGGCCACCCGCAGGTGGCCGCCCCTTTCACATCAGGGTCACTTGCCCTTCGCGGCTTCCTTCAGCTTGGAGCCCGCGGAGACCTTGACGCTGTAGCCGGCCGGAATCTGGATCGGCTCGCCGGTCTGCGGGTTGCGGGCGGTGCGAGCGGCACGGTGGGTGCGCTCGAAGGTCAGGAAGCCGGGGACGGTGACCTTCTCGTCGCCCTTGGAGACGATGTCGCCGACAACCTCGGCGAACGCGGCCAGCACGGCGTCGGCGTCCTTGCGGGTCACCTCGGCGCGGTCGGCCAGCGCGGCCACCAGCTCACTGCGGTTCATGTTGTTACTCCCGTGTTCTTCTTGCCGTTGAGGCGTGCCACGCGGCGGAGCCGCATGTTGGGCACAGCGATGCCGATGCTGCCAGGGCCCTCGGACATTCCCCGGACCCGGGTCGGTCGTCAGACCCTCGCGCCCAGGGAGGCATCCTGCCTCCACCTGCGGCGGTAAAGCCAATCCGGCACCCCCAGGAGTCGTGAGAACACCCTTGGGAGTCACACGATGAGAGGGCCTGAGCCTTGCGCAACCCTAGAGGGCGATTCAAGGCCCCACGCCCCACGACGCGCCGGAGGGGCGGCCCGCCGTGGTGATCCTCACCACCACGTCACAGGCCGCACACACTCCGTCCGGCTGCTACGCCACCACTCCGGCGGCCTTGGCCGCGTCCCGCACGGCGCCCGCGACGGCACCGGCGACCTTGTCGTTGAAGACGCTGGGGATGATGTAGTTCGGGTTGATCTCGTCCTCCGTCACCACGGCCGCGAGGGCCTGCGCGGCGGCCAGCATCATCTCGGTGTTGACCGTCCGGGACTGGGCGTCCAGCAGACCGCGGAAGACACCGGGGAAGACCAGCACGTTGTTGATCTGGTTCGGGAAGTCGGAGCGGCCGGTGGCGACGACCGCCGCGGTCTGGCGGGCGACGGCCGGGTCGACCTCGGGGTCGGGGTTCGCGAGCGCGAACACGATCGCGCCGTCCGCCATGGCGGCCACGTCCTCGCCGTCCAGGACGTTGGGGGCCGAGACGCCGATGAAGACGTCGGCGCCGTGCACGGCCTCCTTCAGGGTGCCGGTGAGGCCCTCGGGGTTGGTGTTGTCGGCGATCCAGCGCAGCGCCGACTCCGGCGCGGCGTCGACGAGGTCGGCGCGGCCGGCGTGCACGACGCCGTGGATGTCGGCGACGACGGCGTTCTTGACACCGGCGGCGAGCAGCAGCTTCAGGATGGCCGTACCGGCCGCGCCGGCACCGGACATGACGACCCGTACGTTCTCGATGGGCTTGTCGACGACGCGCAGGGCGTTGGTCAGGGCGGCGAGGACGACGATGGCGGTGCCGTGCTGGTCGTCGTGGAAGACGGGGATGTCGAGGGCCTCGCGCAGCCGGGCCTCGATCTCGAAGCAGCGGGGCGCGGAGATGTCCTCGAGGTTGATGCCGGCGAAGCCCGGGGCGATGGCCTTGACGATCTCCACGATCGCGTCGGTGTCCTGGGTGTCGAGGCAGAGCGGCCAGGCGTCGATGCCGGCGAAGCGCTTGAACAGGGCCGCCTTGCCCTCCATGACCGGCAGCGCGGCCTTCGGGCCGATGTTGCCGAGGCCCAGCACCGCCGAGCCGTCCGTCACGACCGCAACGGAGTTGCGCTTGATGGTGAGGCGGCGGGCGTCCTCGGGGTTCTCGGCGATCGCCATGCAGACGCGGGCGACACCGGGCGTGTAGACCATGGACAGGTCGTCACGGTTGCGGATGGGGTGCTTCGACGCCATCTCGATCTTGCCGCCGAGGTGCATGAGGAAGGTACGGTCGGAGACCTTGCCCAGGCTGACGCCCTCGATGCCGCGCAGCTGCTCGACGATCTCCTCCGCGTGGGAGGTCGAGCCGGCCGCGATCGTGACGTCGATACGGAGCTTGTCGTGGCCGGAGGCCGTGACGTCGAGGCCGGTGACCGAGCCGCCGGCGGACTCCACCGCGGTGGTGAGCTGCGAGACCGCTGTCCCGCCCGCGGGCACCTCCAGTCGGACCGTCATCGAGTAGGAGACGCTGGGCGCCGTTGCCATGGCCGACTTCCTCTGCTTTCACCGTGTAACTGCGTTGTGCCGTCCGATCGTCGCACCTACCACTGAGTACGTGGTAGCCACCCCGGGATTGCGAACTTTGTGTTCGCGCGCCGTCCACCATCGGTGAGGACACTTTCGGAAAACGACTTCCACCATACGAGAAGTAGCGGGTGGACGGAAGAGGGAAACCGGCCCGGGAAAGAAGCCCGGGGGACGGGAATCGTCTTGCGGGGATCGTTTGTTACCTTGGACGTGGCACCGGCTCGATCCAAGCCCCCGGGCCCAACCTTCGTCGCTACGAGCGACCACTTGCCGCGAGGCGAGCATGGCGGGTCGGTGCCACCTCAACGAAAGACGAGAGGCCCGCGCCGTCCGACGGCGCGGGCCTCCCGCATGTCCGGGCTCCGTCCCGGCGCCTCAGTCGCGCAGCAGGTCCGGCACCCCGGCCGCGTCCGGCTCGTCCCGCTCGCAGGAGACGACCGTCAGCTGCTGGGTGGCCCGGGTCAGGGCGACGTACAGCACGCGCAGGCCGGCGGGCGACTCGTCGGCGATCTCGGCCGGGGAGACGACGACCGTGGCGTCGTACTCCAGGCCCTTGGCCTCCAGGCTGCCCAGCGCCACCACGCGGTCGCCGAGCCCGGCCAGCCAGCGCCGGGCCTCCTCGCGGCGGTTCATGGCGACCACGACGCCGACGGTGCCGTCGACGAGGCCGAGCAGCCGGGCCGCCTCCGCCCGCACCGACTCCGCGAGGCCGTCCCCCGCCACCGCGAAGCGCGGCTCCACGCCCGTCGACCGCACCGCCGTCGGGGACGGGGAGCCGGGCATGGCGAGGGCGAGCACCTTGGCCGCCAGCTCGGCGATCTCCGCCGGGTTGCGGTAGTTGACGGTCAGCTCGAAGCGGCGGCGCGGGCGGGTGCCCAGGGCCTCGTCGCGGGCCGCCGCCGCCTCGTCGGGGTCGGACCAGGAGGACTGGGCCGGGTCGCCGACGACCGTCCACGTGGCGTGCCGGCCGCGGCGGCCCACCATCCGCCACTGCATGGGGGTGAGGTCCTGGGCCTCGTCGACGATGACGTGCGCGTACTCGGTGCGTTCCTGGGCGAGGCGCTCGGCGCGCTCCCACTGGGTCTCCTCGCGCTGCGGCATCAGCTCGTCCAGGCCGGTGAGCTGGTCCAGCGGGTCCAGCTCGCGCCGCTTGCGGGGGCGGGCCGGGGTGCCGACGATCGCCTGGAGCTCGTCGAGCAGGGCGATGTCGTGCACGGAGTGGCCCTCGCGCCGCAGCGATCGGGCCACCTTGCGGACCTCGCCCGGGTTGAGCACGCGGCGCGCCCAGCGGCCCAGGCGCCGCTCGTCCGCCATGGCCGCCAGCACGGCCCCGGGGGTCAGCTCCGGCCACCAGGCGTCGAGGAAGCCGGTGAAGGAGTCCTCGGAGCTGACGTCCTCGTCGAAGGAGGAGCGCAGCTCGGCGGCCAGCTCGGGGTCGCTGTGCCGGGTACCGGCGCCCGACTTGGCCCACAGGGCGTCCAGGAGCAGCCGGCGGGCGCGGGGGCGCAGCAGGTTGACCGGTGCGGTGCCGCCGAGGACGGTGCGCCGGATGCCGGCCAGCTCCTCGGCCTCCAGTTCGAGCCGCCGGCCGAAGGCGACGACCCTGAGCAGGGTCGGCGAGTCGCTCGGCTCCAGTGCCCCGCGCGCGGCCCGGCGCAGCACCCTGAGCATGCGGGAGGAGCCCTTGGCGCGGGCGGTGGCCGGGGAGTCGTACAGCGTGGCCTCGGCGCCGTCGACCAGGGAGCCGATCGCGCGGATGGCGACCTGCCCCTCCTCGCCGAGGGAGGGCAGCACGCCCTCGGTGTACGCCACCAGCAGCGGGGTCGGCGAGACGATCAGGATGCCGCCCGCGTACCGGCGCCGGTCCTGGTAGAGCAGGTACGCCGCCCGGTGCAGGGCGACGGCGGTCTTGCCGGTGCCGGGGCCGCCCTCGACGTACGTCACGGAGGCGGCCGGGGCGCGAATGACCAGGTCCTGCTCGGCCTGGATGGAGGCGACGATGTCCCGCATGGAGTGCGTACGGGCCTGGCCGAGAGCGGCCATCAGGGCGCCGTCGCCGACGACGGCCAGCTCCTCGCCGTCCAGGCGGGCCGTGATCTCGGGCCGCATCAGGTCGTCCTCGACGCCGAGGACGCGCCGCCCCTTGGAGCGGATCACCCGGCGGCGCACGACCCGGCCCGGGTCGACCGGCGTGGACCGGTAGAAGGGGGCCGCGGCGGGCGCCCGCCAGTCGATGACCAGCGGGGCGTAGTCCTCGTCCAGGACGCCGATGCGGCCGATGTGCAGGGTCTCGGCGATGTCGGCGGTGTTGTCGGGCCGCAGGGCGCCCTCGGCGGGCTCGACCGCCGTGTACGCGCCGTCCGGGCCCTTCTTGCCGTCCTTGCCGAGGAGCAGGTCGATCCGGCCGAAGAGGAAGTCCTCGAACTCGTTGTTCAGGCGGTTGAGGTGGATGCCGGCCCGGAAGACCTGCGCGTCGCGCTCGGCCAGCGCGCCGGGCGTGCCGACGTGGCCGCGCTGCGCGGCGTCGTGCATGAGGAACTCGGCCTCGTCGATCTTCTCCTCGAGGCGGCGGTACACCCGGTCCAGGTGTGCCTGTTCCACGCTGATCTCTCGGTCCCGTACGGAGTCCTCCCGTACGGAGTCGGGTACGGCTTCCCCCGCGGCGCCGTGAACCGAGTCGACCGCTGAGTCCTGCTGAGCCTGTGCGGCCACCGGGCCCCCTTCTGACGTGCTGGGCAGCCGTCAAAGGTACGC
Organism: Streptomyces sp. WG7; assembly: GCF_049975785.1. NCBI lineage: Bacteria > Bacillati > Actinomycetota > Actinomycetes > Kitasatosporales > Streptomycetaceae > Streptomyces > Streptomyces sp. WG7. The sequence goes on along the minus strand of NZ_JBNGGE010000051.1, from coordinate 18,878 downwards.
GAAGGGGGCGCCGGAAGCTACGCCGGTACCGCGGCGGGCCTACGCGTCCACCTCCACCAGACGCTCCCCGTCGAAGGTCATGACCTCGAAGTGGTCGATCTCGTTGGGGTCGAAGGCGGCGCCGCCCTGCACGTAGAGGGGTTTTCCGCCCTTGTCGCCGGCGGCGTCCGGAATGCCGTAGCCCCAGTCCGGGACGGACCAGGAGGTGACCGTCTCGCGTTCGCCGTTCTTGCCGACGGCGATCAGGGAGCACTTCTCGGGGCCCTTGAGGTTCTTGAGTTCCAGGACCGTGCCCGTGCCCCAGGGTTTCTTCTCCAGGGCCACGGTCGCGCTGACCCGGGTGGACGGGTCGGTCGCCGTGACGCGGTCGGGCAGGGCGGCGAAGGCGGACTCGGCGGTGCCCGCGGCCGGCCGCACCGCCTCGGTGCCGCGGCCACCGCCGTCACCGCCGCCTGCGTCGGTGGTCGCCACGGCGGCGAAGGGCCCGCCGATGATCAGCGCGGCCGCGGTGCCCACCAGGTAGAAGTTGCGGCGGCGTTTGCGCGCGCGGCGTTCGGCGACCTCGTCGACGAGCTTCTCCGCCAGCCGCGGGCTCGGCCGCGCCGTCAGCGACTCGGCGACCGCGGGCGTCCCGGCGCCCGGCAGGCCGGCGAGCGCGGCCATCATCGGCTCCATCCCGGCCAGCTCGTCGAGTTGCCGGGCGCACCATTCGCAGCCGGCGAGGTGCGCCTCGAAGGCGGTCGCCTCCGCGTCGTCCAGGATGCCGAGGGCGTAGGCGCCGACGGTCTCGTGCTCGTCCGGCGCCGGTGATCCCTGCATGGGGGCAGAACTACCCTTATCGCCCGGGCCGAATCCCCCGCCGAAACCCTGAACTCCCCCGTACCCGCTCATCACGCCGTCACCCCCCGCTCCTCCAGAGCCAGCTTCATCGAACGCAGGGCGTAGAACACCCGGGAGCGCACGGTGCCGCTGGGTATGCCGAGTGTCTGCGCCGCCTCATTGACGGTACGCCCCTTGAAGTACGTCTCGACGAGGACCTCCCGGTGAGCCGGGGTCAGGTCGTCGAGCGCGTCCGACAGCGTCATCAGCCACAGCGCCTTGTCGATCTCGTCCTCCGCGGGGATGACCTCCAGCGGCGACGGATCGACCTCCTGCGGCCGGGCCTGCCGGCTGCGGTGGCCGTCGATGACGATGCGCCGGGCGACCGTCACCAGCCAGGGGCGTACCGATCCGGTCGCACGGTTGAGCTGACCGGCGTTCTTCCAGGCACGGATGAGCGTCTCCTGGACGACGTCCTCGGCGCGCTGCCGGTCCCCCGCCACCAGACGCAGCACGTACGCCAGCAAGGGGCCCGCGTGCTCCCGGTACAGGGCGCGCATCAGCTCCTCGTCGGGCTCCGAGGACGACTGGGGCATGCGATGTCGGGCCCTCGCACCACGTTCACCGGCCACGACGGAATCCTTGCGCACGCCCACCTCCGATGTCCGGGGGTTCCCCCAGTCGATCGCTCGCCCATTCGGTACGGACGTGAAGTCCGGGGCGTTCAAAGCGAGGTGACGGTTTCTCGGAGGCGGCGTGACGAACGGGGCGCGGAACGACTTATCGGGCGAGGGCGGCGCGGCGGCGGTGCCGGGCGACGCGCTCCCGGTTGCCGCAGAGCTCGCTGGAGCACCAGCGCCGGCGGCGTCCGCGGGAGGTGTCCACGTACACGATCGGGCAGTTGTCGCCCGCGCACTGCCTGAGGCCGGCCCGTGCGACGGGGTCGGTGAGCAGTTCCACCACGTCCCGGGCGAGGGCCCCGAGGAGCGCCGCACACTCCGGCGGGCCGGTCAACTCCCGCACCAGCGCGCCGTCCTCGCCGCGGACCGCGCGCGGGGCCGGGGGTGCGGCGAGGGCGAGGCCGTTGACGCGGGCGAGGGCGAGGCCGTACGGGTGGGCGCCGGGCGCGGCCCTGGAACGGATCAGACGGGCGGTCTGGAGGCGCAGTTCGCGGAAGCCGGCCAGCCAGGACGCGTCGGCGTGGGCCAGCGGGGTGCCGGGCGGGACGAGCCCGGAGCCGGTGATCCAGGCACGCAGCACCTCGACGGAGGCGAGCCGCTCCACGGGGTGGGTGGTGGCGATGAGGTCCAGGCAGATCCGCCCGGTGTCGAACCGCAGCTCGTACGGGTCGGTGGCCGTACCCAGTGCCATGTTCCTGTCACCGCCTAGGGTCGCCCGGCGGAACGGGCCGGGAAGGGGAGCGGGCGGACCGCTCCCTCTACAGTGCCTGCCCGCCCCCGCGCCCGGAACCCCTCGTACCGCCTCCCGGCCGGAAGCCCGCGTGTGCGCCCGCGCGCCCGGGCAGCGGATTTCCGGCGCCGCGGGTCAGCCGTCCGTGTACTTGGCGTCCGTGGCCGGGTCCAGGGCCAGGCGGTAGCCGCGTTTCACCACCGTCTGGATCAGCTTCGGCGCGCCGAGGGACGTACGCAGGCGGGCCATCGCCGTCTCGACGGCGTGTTCGTCGCGGCCGGTGCCCGGCAGGGCGCGCAGCAGCTCCGCGCGGGGCACGACCCAGCCCGGCCGCCGGGACAGGGCCCGCAGCAGGGACATCCCGGCGGGCGGCACCGCCCTGAGCTCCCCGTCGACGAGGACCGCGTGCCCGCGGATCTCCAGCCGGTGCCCGGCGACCGGCAACGCGCGGGCACGGGCCGGGAGTTCCCGGCACAGCAGCTGGACGAGGGGGCCGAGCCGGAAGCGCTCGGGCTGGACCGTGTCGACGCCGTGCGCCTGGAGCGGCACCGCCGTGACCGGGCCGACGACGGCCGCCAGCACGTCGTGCCCGAGGGCGGCGAGCAGCTCGGGCAGCAGGCCGCGCTCCTCGGCGCGGGAGAGCAGGGACGCGGCGGCGGGCGCGCTGGTGAACGTCACGGCGTCCACGCCGCGCGAGACGGCCGCGTCCAGCAGCCGGTCCACGGGCCCGAGGTCCTCCGGCGGCAGCCACCGGTAGACGGGCACGCCCACCACCTCCGCGCCGCCCTCCCGCAGCGCCTCCACGAACCCGGGCAGCGGCTCACCGTGCAGCTGTACGGCGATCCGGCGGCCGTCGACGCCCTGCTCCAGCAGCCGGTCCAGCACCTCGGCCATCGACTCGGAGGCCGGCGACCACTCCTCCGTCAGCCCGGCGGCCCGGACCGCGCCCTTGACCTTGGGTCCGCGTGCGAGGAGCTCCACCGCGCGCAGCCGCGCCAGCAGGGCGTCGCCGAGTCCCCACCCGTCGGCGGCCTCGACCCACCCCCGGAAGCCGATGGCGGTGGTGGCCACGACGACGTCCGGTGCCTGGTCGATCAGCTGCTTGGTCGCGGCCAGCAGCTCGCTGTCGTCGGCGAGCGGCACGATCCTGAGCGCCGGCGCGTGCAGGACGGCGGCACCGCGCCGCTGGAGCAGCGCGCCCAGTTCGTCGGCCCGGCGGGCGGCGGTCACGCCCACGGTGAATCCGGCGAGGGGTCCGTGGTCGGGTCGCCGCTGTTCGTCGTCCATCACTGTCGCCCCGATCGTCCCGGTCGTCGTACTTCCTGCACGGCGACCGAGCCTGTCAACGGTGCGTGACAGGCTCGGTTCCGCTTCATGTCACCAGTGTTACGTCATACCTCGGCGTAATTGGGACGCGCGTTCGTCCGCGCCGGGCCCGCCGGGCCGTCCGGCGTCCCCGCGGCCGGACGGCGAAGGTATACCGCCCATGTGACGGCGAAGCAGACGGCGTAGAAGGCGAGGAAGGCGACGAAGGCGCCGGTGCCCGAGCCGACGGAGAGGAAGGACTGCCGGAAGGCGAGGTTGATGGCGACGCCGCCGAGCGCGCCGACCGCGCCGATCAGCCCCATGGAGGCACCGGAGAGCCGCCGCCCGTACGCCACGGCCTCCTCCCCCGTCAGCCCCTCGGCGAGCGCCTTGCGCTGGAAGATGCCGGGGATCATCTTGAACGTCGAGCCGTTGCCGAGCCCGCTGAGCACGAACAGCACCACGAACACGGCGACGAACAGCCCGAGGGACTTCGCCATGCTGGCCGCGACGAGTACGGCGGTGGCGGCGGCCATCGCGACGAAGTTCCACAGGGTGATCCGCGCGCCGCCGTACCGGTCGGCGAGCCTGCCGCCCAGCGGCCGGATGAGGGAGCCGAGCAGCGGTCCGATGAAGGTCAGGTACGCCGCCTGCAGCGGGCTCCGCCCGAACTGGGTCTGCAGCACCTGACCGAAGGCGAAGCTGTACCCGATGAACGACCCGAACGTGCCGATGTACAGCACGGCCATGATCCAGGTGTGGGCGTCCCGGGCGGCGTCCTTGGCGGCCCCGGTGTCGTTCTTCACGGAGGCGAGGTTGTCCATGAAGCGGGCGGCGAGGACGGCGGCGAGAAGGATCAGCGGGATGTAGACGCCGAGCAGCACCCGCGGCCCGCCGCCCGCCCCGATGATCGCGAGCGCGGCCAGCTGGATGACCGGCACGCCGATGTTCCCGCCCCCGGCGTTGAGACCGAGCGCCCAGCCCTTCTTCCGGAGCGGGAAGAAGGCGTTGATGTTGGTCATGGAGGAGGCGAAGTTGCCGCCGCCGATGCCGGCCAGCAGCCCGACGAGGAGGAAGGTCGAGAAGGACGTCCCCGGCTCCATGACCAGGAAGGCCGCCGTGGTCGGCACGAGCAGCAGCCCGGCGGAGACGATCGTCCAGTTCCGCCCGCCGAAGACCGCGACGGCGAAGGTGTACGGCACCCGCACGACGGCCCCGACGAGCGTCACCACGGACGTCAGCAGGAACTTGTCGGCCGGCGTCAGCCCGTACTCCGGCCCCATGAAGAGCACCAGCACGGACCACAGCGTCCAGACCGAGAACCCGATGTGCTCGGAGAGGACGGAGAAGAACAGGTTCCGCCGGGCGACCCGCTCCCCCGTCTCCTTCCAGAAGGTCTCGTCCTCCGGATCCCAGTGCTGGATCCAGCGGCCGCCAGGGACAGTCATGACGCCTCCACGGTGCTCCACGGCTCGGTCGCACCGACGGTAGGGAGGACGCGTTTCGGGCCGGTGGGGCTGTGGATGACCGGAAGGGAACGTTGCTCTCACCCGGCCCCGGGGCGGGGTGAGAGGTCGTCGCCGTCGGCGCTGCGGGGGCTGGGTCCGGGACTGGGGCCGGGGCTGCCGGTGGGGTCCTGTCGGGGGTGGGGACGGGGACGGGCTGCCCGTGGCCGCCGGACGCGGCGTACCCGCCGGGCGCCGGACGGCCGTACTCACCGCGGGGCGCCGTCCTACTTCCCTGGACTCTCCACGGTGAAGGGCCCGGTGGCGGGGGCGACACAGGGGGAGAGCTCCGTTTCCGCACCCGCCGCCAAGCCCTCCTCGCAGAGTCGGCCGCCGTTCTCGCGCAGGTCGAGGCGGAAGCGGGTGACCTTGCCGTCCTGCGCGAGGCCGTGGATGCGTTCGTCGATGTAGCCGAGGTCGTTCAGGGTCTTCCTGACCTTGGCGGGGGTGGGCTCCGGCACGGCCTGCAGCGCCTGGACGATGCGCTGTTCGTGCTGGACGCTCGCGCACCAGTCGCGGTCGTCCAGCTCCGCCTCGGGGCCTGCGGAAGCACCGGGCTCGATCGGGCCGGCCGGAGGTGTCCCGCCGGGAGCGAGGCTCTCCTCCCTCTCCCCCTCCGAGCCCGTCGGCCTCTTGTCGGCCGGGCCCGGCCCGGCCTCGGCCCCGGTTCCGGTCCGGCCGGTCGAGGAACAAGGCTGCGCGACCTTGCCGAGCATCGCCATGAACCCGGCCTGCCCGGGGCTCGACGTCGCGGCGCTCTTCTCGGTGGCGGCGCCGGCGCCCGGCTTGGTCCGCGCCTCGCCCTCACTCGGCCTCTCGCTCCCGCAGCCGGCGAGCACCAGTACAGCGAGGGCGGTTGCCGTGAGGGCGCGCCGGGGGCGGGCAAGCGTGCTGAGGGAGGCGGAGGTCCGTGTCATGGACGCAGTCTCCGGCCGGTGCCGCGCGAGCCGCATGAGTGCGCGTACTCACTCGCGCACTCAGGGCTCACGGACCGTGCCCGCGGGGTGTTCCCCCTCCCGCTTGTCAGCCGCGGTGTGCCGCGCCGGCTGTGCCCCGCCTCCCGGTGGAGCGCTTCGTGCCGTTCGGCCACAGGCGTGGCTTTCGTTTCGCCGCGAGGTCCTCGACCCAGCCCACCGCGAGGACCATCAGGCCGATGAGCGGCCAGACGAGGGCCAGCATCCAGATCGTGTACGCGTCGGTGAGGGCGTTCATCGCCCGCTCGTTCTGCATGAACGGGAGCCGGTAGGCCAGGTCGATGATCGGGACCGTCGCCATGATCAGCAGGTTGTGCCACAGGTAGATGGTGACCGCGCGGTTGTTGGAGAGGGTGATCAGCTTGTCCCACTTCGCCAGCCGGCCGGGGAGTTCCTGCCACGACGGGGAGTACTGGAGCAGGATCACGACGAACCCGAACGACCAGGTGGCCTGGGCCAGCGGGATGTCGTTGAGGTCCCAGCCGTCGGGGCCCAGGTGGTTCGAGGCCCACCACAGGCCGAAGGCCATCACCAGGGACGCGCAGGACACGGAGATGTACCGCGGGATCTGCTTCAGCAGGCCCTCGTGGTGGGCGAAGCCCAGGACCCAGCAGCCGCCGTAGACCGCGAAGTCGGTGATCGCGAGGCCCGTCTCGCCGGGGATCTTCACCAGGTCCGTGCCGACGACAGCCGTCAGGGCGAGCGGTGCGAGCAGCGTCGGCCAGGGGGCCTTGCGGAACAGCCAGAGCAGCAGCGGGGAGGCGATGACGAACCACAGGTAGGCGCGCAGGTACCAGAGCGGCCCCGCGGCCTGCACCGCCCAGGTGTCCTCCAGCAGGCCGGACGGGGAGCCGACGTGCCAGGGGTAGGGCGGGGCGCCGATCGGGACGATGTAGTTGAACAGCTCGATCAGGCCCCAGGCGCCGCCCTCCGGGTCCTCCGTGGGGTTCCAGCCGTTCACGAACATCATCGTCAGCACGACCGCGGCGAACGCCCACATCGGCGGCAGGAGACGGCGCACGCGGCCGCGGATCACGCCCATCGCCGGGCGCTTGAGCGAACGCGCCATCAGGGAGCCCGCCAGCGCGAACATCACGCCCATCGACGGGAACAGCACCGTCAGCCAGGCCCAGCCGAAGATGTGGTACACCACGACGCGGACCAGGGCGATGGAGCGCAGCAGGTCGAGGTAGCGGTCGCGGCCGGGCTTCTTGGCGGCCGGGGCGGCGGCCCCGGCCGCGGAGTCGGCCCAGGGCTCGGCTCCGGTCCCGGGCTCGGCTCCGGTCCCGGGCGCGGGTTCCGTCGTGCGCTGCTGCGGGACGGTGTACGGCATCCCCGCGGCGCCGTTCGGGTTCCCCGCGTACGGGGAGCCGTACGGGCCGGCCGGCTCCGGGTTCGTACCCGTACCGGTCGTGTATCCGTGGGTCATGCCACGGGCCTCCGATCATCGCTGCTCTGCAAACGCTGCTGCGGCACGGAGCCGGCGGGCGCCCCGACCACGCCGGTGCGCCGGAGCTTCTGCCAGCGCAGGCGGCCGCCGGTGAGCGCGGTGATCCAGGACTGGAGCAGCACCACGTACATGAGCTGGCGGTAGAGGATCTGCTGCAGCGGCAGCGAGATCAGGTGGGTCATGCGTTCGCGGTCGAGGCGGAAGGCGAAGGCCGCGCAGACCGCCTGGACGGCGAGGACGCCCAGCCACGCCATGATCGTCTTCTGGGTGGGGCCGAAGACGAGGCCGTAGAGCAGGAAGACGTCGATCAGCGGGGCCAGCAGCGGGGCCACGATCATGAACAGGGAGACGAAGGGCAGGCCGACGCGGCCGAAGCGGCCCGAGGGGCCCTTGTCGATCACCGCGCGGCGGTGCTTCCAGATGGCCTGCATGGTGCCGTAGGACCAGCGGTAGCGCTGGGACCACAGCTGCTGGACGGTCTCCGGCGCCTCGGTCCAGGCGCGGGCGTTCTCGGCGTAGACCACGCGCCAGCCGGCACGGTGCAGCGCCATGGTGACGTCGGTGTCCTCGGCGAGGGTGTCGTCGCTCATGCCGCCGATCGGGGCCAGCGCCGAGCGCCGGAAGGCGCCCACGGCACCGGGGATGGTCGGCATGCAGCCGAGGATGTCGTACATCCGGCGGTCCAGGTTGAAGCCCATCACGTACTCGATGTGCTGCCAGGCGCCGATCAGGCTGTCCTTGTTGCCGACCTTCGCGTTGCCGGCCACGGCGCCGACCTTCGGGTCGCCGAAGGGCTGGACGAGTTCGCGGACGGTGGAGGGTTCGAAGACGGTGTCGCCGTCCATCATCACGACGATGTCGTGACTGGCGTTGGCGAGGCCCCGGTTGAGCGCGGCCGGCTTGCCCGCGTTGAGCTGGCGGATCACCCGGACGCCCGGCAGGCCCATCGCCTCGACGATCCGGGCGGTGCCGTCGGTGGAACCGTCGTCGATGACGATGACCTCGACCGGGTGGTCGCTGGACATCAGGGAGAGGACGGTGTTCTCGATGCACTTGGCCTCGTTGTACGCCGGGACCAGCACCGTCACCGGTTCGGTCACCGGCGGGCCCCAGCTGAAGCCCTTGCGGCGGACCCGGCGGGCGTGGAAGCCGGAGAGGAGCAGCATCAGCACGAAACGGCCGATGACCAGCGTGCCGATGACCGCCAGACCCACCACCAGGCCGTCGGTGATCTTCTCCGAGGCCTGGACGAGGAAGATCCAGGCCTTGCCCTTCCAGAGTTCGGCACCGGTCACCGGGGTCATCGCGCTGGGCGCGTCCAGGGCCTCGGTGAGGTTGTCGAACTCGTAGCCCTTCTTCTGCAGGTCGGGCAGGAACCTGTCCAGCGCCGCGACGGTCTGGCTGCGGTCACCGCCCGAGTCGTGCATCAGGACGATGGCGCCCTTGCCGCCCTTGGGCGTGGCACGGCGGATGATCTCGTCGACGCCGGGCCGCTGCCAGTCCTCGCTGTCGGTGTTGTTGACGACGGTGATGTAGCCGCGGCTGCCGATGTACTCGGTGACGGGCCAGGACTTGTTGTCCATGGCGTCGGCGAAGGAGGAGTACGGCGGGCGGAAGAGCGAGGTGCGGATCCCGGCCGCGCCGGTGATCGCCAGCTGGTTCTGCGACAGCTCCCAGTCGATGCGCTTCTTGGACTGGAAGGAGAGGTCGGGGTGGTTGAACGTGTGCAGGCCGACCTCGTGGCCCTCGTCGACCATGCGCTTGACGAGGTCGGGGTAGCGGGAGGCCATGGTGCCGGTGACGAAGAAGACCCCGTGCGCGTCGTGCTTCTTCAGCACGTCCAGCACCCTCGGCGTCCAGGTCGGGTCCGGGCCGTCGTCGAACGTGAGGACCAGGCGGTGGTCGGGCACGCTCAGGCTCTCGGTGCGGCCGCCGCGGGCGTCGATGACCGGGCCGCCCTCGAGGATCTTCTCCGGCACCTGGTCGGTGGCGGCGGGCGGCTGGACGCGGTGGTCGGCGAGGATCTCGCTGTGCACGTATCCGCGCAGCATGAGCATCGCCGCCAGGGCGACCAGGACGAGCAGCGGAAGCAGCAGGCGCAGGGGCAGGCGGCGGCGCCGGGAGCCCTCACGGGCGCTGCGCGCGGCCCCTTGACGGCGGGTGCGGGATGCCATCAGAGGGTGTTCTCCGGGGACAGGGAAGCGGACGTGGGGATGTGGTCCGGACCGGCGACGGTGACGACGCGCCGGTCGGCGGGTCCGGCGGCGGAGAGGGGACCACTCGCGCCGTTGACGGTCGTACCGTCGTCGCCGGGGCCGGTGCCCGTGGTGGGGTCCGGGGGCTGGGTCGGGTCGACCGGGGTCTCGCCGCCGTCCGTCGGCGTCGACGGGTCCGCGGTGCCGGGGGGCGGCACCTGCGTCGACTGCGTCGGGTCCGGGTCGGGGTCCGGGGCGGTCGCGCCGCCGCCCGGCGTCGTGTCGCCCTCGGTCGCCGAGGGCTCGGGGCCGGCGCTGGTGCCGGGCTCCAGCGCGGTGCCGGACGCGCCGGGCGCGGGGCCGTCGGCACCCGGTGCCGGCGTCGTGCCGGCGTCGGCAGAAGCGTCGGTCCGCGGGGCGGCGCTGCCCGTGCCGGAGGGCTGCGCCGACTGCGAGGGCAGCGGGGTGGTGTCGACCTGGCCGGCCGGCTTGTCCTTCTGCTGGCCCTCCACGGGCAGCCACGGCGCGTTGGAGTTGCCGGACAGCAGCGTGGAGACGATGACGACGGCGTAGATCGCGCAGGCGACGCCGACGGCGATGCCGAGACGGCGGTACAGGCGGCTGCGGCGTCCCGACGCGTCGACGAAGACCGGTCCGTCGGAGCTCTCCGGGCCGCCCTCGCGGTCCGCTACGTCGACCCTGCGGATCACGCCGTCGGTGAGCTGGACGGCGTCGAGCTGGACTGTCACCTCGTGCGGGTCGTGGGTGAGGCCGCCCGCGCCAACGCCGGCGTCGAGGACGGCGTCCGGGGTGTCCTGCCAGGGGTCGCGGAGGACGGAGGTGGCGGGGCCGGGCTCGGTCGTGGGGAAGGCACGGGTCGGGGCGGCCGGGGCGGCCTTGAAGAACTGAGTGGCCGGAGTCGCCGGAGTCGCCGGAGCGGCCGGAGCGGCCGGAGTCGCCGGAGCGGCCGAGGGGAGGATGTCCGTCTTGTCGGCGTCCGGGCCGGTGCCGTTCTGGCCGTTTCCGTTCTGGCCGGTGCCGTTCTGGCCGGTTCCGGTCGCGGCGGTCCCGGCCGGATTCGTACCCGGCGGATTCGTACCGGCCGGGTTCGTCCCGCCCCAGGTTATCCGTCCCGGGATCATCGGTTCGCGGCCTCGGTCCCGGCTCGGGCGTTCTCCGCCCACCGGGGCACCGCCCACCGGGTTGCCGTCTATTCGCTGCCGGACTATTCGGGGACCGGGAATCCCCGTCCCGGCGGCGCCGGCGTTCGTCAAGGGGTCGAGAAGCCGGGTCTCGGTGGCGTCCGGCGACGGCTGGGCTGCGGTGTCACGCGCGCTGTCCGGTCCGGCGGCGCCCGAGCTCCCGAACCACCCTGCATCGGAACCGACGGACCCCGCGGAACCGACGGACCCCGCGGACCCGGCGGACCCCGCGGAGTCACCAGAGTCGCCGGACGGCGTGGGCCGAGGGGGCCGGGCGGACCGGGAGGACGACGCTCCGGTCGTCGGGGGCTGCCCGGTCACCGGGAAGTCCCTGGTCGCCGGAAACACCTCGGTGACGTCAGCATCCTGTTTCGCCTCTGGGAGATCACGCATTCCGGACACGGCCTCGGACCCCTCCGGTTGGGCGTTTTTTTGCCATTTCTTCACGCGCACGCACTCCCCCCACGGGACACTTCCGGGTGCGCGTACGACTCCGAGCACCTGTCGGCCGAACCGACCCCCACCAGGTCCGGGCGCCCCCTGTACCACACCGTGCTCAGGCGAAGAATGTAGCGCACGCGGAGGATACGTGGTTGCCGCGTGTCAGTTGTGAACGGACATCAAGGCGGCGTCGGCTGCCGGAATCCATCCTGCCCCCGGTCTGCGAAGCCAGCCGTTTTCGGCCGCAACCTGGGACGCCGCCCGGCGCAGCGCGTCGAACGCGGGGTGCACCAGCCCCTTTCGCCAGACCAGCGAGACCGGCGACAGCGGTACGGGGTCGACGAGCGGGCGCACCACGGTCGAGCCGATGGCCGGAAAGCCCACCACGGCGAGGATCGGGTTGCGCGCCTTGTCCATGAGCCGCTGGAACTCCTCCTCCCCGACGGCCAGCGGAGCGGGTGCCGCCACCTCGATGCCGCGCCCCTCGAACAGGCGGTGCGCCAGGTCCGTCCACTCCGGCGTCCGCGGATTGCCGGCCCCGGCGTACACGGTCTCGCCCTCCAGCGCGGCGAGCGGCACCTCCGTCAGCCGGGCCAGCGGGTGGTCTGCGGGCAGCAGCACCGCCATGGGCTCGTAGCGGACCGGCTGGTGGCCGAGGCCCGCCCGCAGCGCCGGGGCGAGGCCGGCGAACCGGCCGAACGACGCGTCGACGCGGCCCGCGAGCAGTTCGGCGGCGGCGCCCGTCAGCCCGCTCTCGTAACGCGCCATCAGCTCCTGCTCGGGCGCCAGCTCGCGGGCGCGTTCCAGGACCAGGCGGCCGGTGACGAGTCCCGGGGAGTTGAGATCGACCAGCAGCGGGCGGGCCTGCCCGAAGGCGGCCAGGAGGTCGTCCTGCGCCTGGAGGGCGCGGCGGGCGTACGGCAGCAGCCGCTCTCCGTCGGCCGTCAGGGTCACCTGCCGGGTGGTCCGGACGAACAGCTCGGCGCCCAGCTCCCGTTCCAGGCGCCGCACGTCCCTGCTGAGCGCCTGCTGGGCGACGTACAGGCGGGCGGCGGCGCGGGTGAAGTGCAGCTCGTCGGCGACGGTGACGAAGGCGCGCAGGAGGCGGGGGTCGAGGTGGGCGGGTGTGGGCATCCGGCGAATTTACAACGGGGGTGTGTGAATGGGTACGGAGAAGGTGTTGGACCCCTCGATCGCCCCCGGGCGACGGTGAGGGCATGCCGCAACCGACCTACGAACGCCCGTCCCCGCAGTCCACCCTCCTCGCCGTCACCGCCGACACCCTCGTCACCGCCGACTTCCGCCCGCGCACCCGGCGTCGGCCGCCCGGCCCGTACCGGCGGCTCCTCGCCATACCCGGCGCCCGGGCGTTCACGGTCGGGAACCTCATGGCGCGGCTGCCCATGGGCATGTTCAGCGTGAGCGCGGTCGTGATGATCGCGGACACCCGTGGTTCGTACGCCCTCGCAGGTGCCGTCACCGCGACGGGGCTGGCGGCCACGGCGCTGGTCGCCCCGTGGACCGCCCGGCTCGTGGACCGGCACGGCCAGGCCCGGGTGGCCGTGCCCGCCACCCTGGTCGCCGCGCTGGGCTCGCTCGCCCTGCTGCTGTGCGTGCGGTACGACGCGCCCGCCTGGACGCTGTTCGCCGCGTACGCCGCCACCGCGACGACGCCCAACACCGGCGGCATGGCCCGCGCCCGCTGGGCCCACCTGCTGAAGGACGGCGAGGGCGGCAGGGGCGACGGTGACGGTGACGGTGACGGTGACGGGAGCAACGCCGACGCCCTGCACACGGCGAACTCCTTCGAACAGGCCGCGGACGAGCTGTGCTTCATGCTCGGCCCGGTTCTCGCGGCCTTCCTGTGCACGGCGTTGTTCCCGGAAGCGGGCACGCTCGTCGGGGTGGTGCTGCTGGTGAGCGGCATGCTGCTCTTCACCGCCCAGCGTTCGACCGAGCCGCCGGCCCGGCCGCGCCCGACGGCGAAGGCGCCCTTCCGCGTCCCGGGCGTCCCGCCGCTGCTGGTCGTGTGCCTGGCGATGGGCGGGGTGTTCGGGGCCATGGAGGTCGTCACGATCGCGTTCGCGGACGCACAGGGACATCGTGCGGCGGCCGGTGTGGTCCTCGCGCTGCAGGCGGCCGGCTCCTGCGCGGCGGGTCTGCTGTACGGCGCGATGAAGCCGGCCGGGCCGGCCGAGCACCGCCTGCCGTGGTGTGTCGCGGCGATGACGGCACTGCTGACGCTGCCGCTGCTCGCGGCGTCCCTCACCGGCTCCCTGCCGCTGCTGGCGCTGACGCTGCTCGTCGCCGGGATGGCGACGGCCCCGACGATGGTCACCACCATGACGCTGGTCCAGCACCGCACCCCGGAGGGCCGCCTGAACGAGGGCATGACCCTCGCGGTGACCGGTCTGCTCGGCGGCATCGCCTGCGGCAGTGCGGCGGGCGGCTGGACGGTGGAGCACGCCTCCCCCACGGCCGCCTACGGCGTACCGGTCACGGCGGCCGCGGTGGCCCTGCTGCTCGCCCTGGCCCTGGCCCCGGCCCGGGGCTCGGCGGGACGGCCGCGGACATGACGAAGGCCCCGCCGCTCAGCGCGGCGGGGCCTTCGCCCACATGGGAACTGTGGAGATGGCGGGAATCGAACCCGCGTCCAACGGTGCGGAACCAGGGCTTCTCCGTGTGCAGTCCGCTTCGATTTTCTCAGCCCCGGAGATCACGCGGACAAGTCTCCGACGGGCTCAGTCACTGTTTGGTTTCCCTCTTCACCCCGTGACCGGGATCAAGGTTTAGTCCCCTAGCTGATGCCAGGATCCGGGTCGGGAACAGCCCCGGGCTGACACTCCCTTTAGTAGGAGGCTCGCTCTGCTACCTGAGATCAGGCAGCGAGGGCGAAGGCCTGCTGGGAGGAATCGCGCTTGGTGTTGGCGATTATTTTTTTCGGCCTGTGGTTTACGAGATCATGGCCGCTTCCTCGACACGCTTCCCCTGCTTCGACATCCGCTGTCGAAACCGATCATCCCCATGTTGATTTTTCAATCGTCGCACCCGCCTGGGGTGCGTTCACCATCGTACGTGACCAACGCACGCCGGTGCCAGCCTATTCCCCGGGGGCAGGTCCGGAGGCGGGCCCGGAGGTCAGGCCCGGACGTCGGGCCCCGGGGGGTCAGGCCCGCTGCTTGCGCCGGATCGCCGAGATCGTCCGCTCCGCCTCACGCCGGTCCTGCTTCTCCCTGAGCGTCTGGCGCTTGTCGTACTCCTTCTTGCCGCGCGCCAGCGCGATCTCGACCTTGGCCCGGCCGTCCTTGAAGTACAGCGCCAGGGGCACGATCGTGTGACCGGTCTCCTGTGACTTCGACTCGAGCTTGTCGATCTCCACGCGGTGCAGCAGGAGCTTCCGCTTGCGGCGGGCGCTGTGGTTGGTCCAGGTGCCCTGGCTGTACTCCGGCACGTGCACGTTGTGCAGCCACGCCTCGTGCCCGTCCAGCTGCACGAAGCCGTCGGCCAGCGATGCCCGCCCCTGGCGCAGCGACTTCACCTCGGTGCCGGACAGGACCAGGCCGGCCTCGTACGTGTCGAGGATCTGGTAGTCGTGCCGCGCCTTCTTGTTCTGCGCGATCAGCTTGCGCCCTTTTTCCTTAGCCATAGTGCAGCCCATTTTGGCACTACGGAGGGGGTCCGCGGGAAGCCGATTAACGGAGGGTGATCCTGCCGCTCCGGTCCTGCCGCCCGGTCCTACCGCCCCACGCCGCTCAGCACGGTCCGCGCCCGGTCCAGGGCGGCCGGGTCCGCCGGGTCGATCTCCAGGTCGGGCGTGATGCCGGTGCCGTCGACGCCGCGGCCCGAGGGGGTGCGGTAGTGCCCGACGGTCAGCTCGGCCACCGAGCCGCCGGGCAGCCGGCTCGGCATCTGCACCGAGCCCTTGCCGAAGGTGCGGGAGCCCAGGACGACCGCCCGTCCGCGGTCCTGGAGGGCTCCGGTGAGGAGTTCGGCCGCGCTCATCGTGCCGCCGTCGACGAGCGCGACCAGGGGTCTGGTGGTGTCGCCGCCGGGTTCGGCGTGCAGGGCCCGCTGGTCGCCGTCCACGTCGTACGTGGCGACCAGGCCCCCGTCCAGGAAGGCGGAGGCGGCGGTGACGGCCTCGGCGACCAGGCCGCCGGAGTTGCCGCGCAGGTCGAGGACGACGCCGGTACCGGACGGCAGCCGCCGCACGGCGCCGCGCACCTGTTCGCCGACGCCCTTGGTGAACGAGACGACCTTGACGACGGTGACGCCGTCGGCGAGCGTGCGCACGGTCACGGAGTCCGTGGACAGCCGCGCCCGGCGGACGGTCTCGGTCCACTCGCGCGTGCCGCGTTCCAGGCCGAGCCGGACGGTGCTGCCGGCGGGCTCGTCCTCGGCGTCGCCGCGCAGTATGGAGACGACCTCGGTGACGGGGCGCCCGTCGACCCGCTCCCCGTCGACGCTGCGCAGCCGGTCGCCCTCGCGGATCCCGGCGTCGGCGGCGGGCGAGCCGGAGCGCACCCGGGTCACCTCGATGCGGCCGTCGCGCTCGCGGCGCGCGGAGAGCCCGACGCCGGTGTACCGGCCGTCGAGGGCGTCCTCCAACTCCTCGTACTCGCCCGGGGAGTAGACGGCTCCCCAACGGTCCCCGCTGCGGCTGACGGCGCGTTCGGCGGCCTCCACGGGGGACTTGCCGTCGGCCATGGCGTCGGCCGCCGCCCGCGCGACGTCCTCGTGCCGGCCGTGCTGGCCGACGGGGACGGCCGGAGGGGCCGTGCCCGGCGCGGACTCCCGGTCGGCCCCGGGGAACGAGCCGGTGGCCGCGCCGGCGACGAGCACGCTCGCGAACACCAAGGTCAGGGCGGCCCCGTGGCGTGTGCGACGGGGCTGACAGAACAGGTCACGACCTGACATGCCGGTGAGTCTAGGACAACGCGAGAGGGCCGCACGGTCGCTCGACTGTGCGGCCCTCTTGGTATGTGTCACACCTTCAGGTACTTGCGCAACGCGAAGAACGCGGCCAACGCGGGCATCAGCAGGCTCGTGGCCAGGATGAGCGGCAGCTTCGTCAGCAGGGCGTCCCAGCCGATGAAGTCGATCAGCGCCAGCTTGTCGGCCAGGGCGAGTCCGTGGTCGATGATGAAGTACCGCGCGGTCACCAGGAAGCCGCAGGCGACCACGCCGCCGATGAGGCCGGCGACCGCCGCCTCCATGATGAACGGCGCCTGGATGTAGAAGCCCGACGCGCCGACCAGCCGCATGATGCCGGTCTCACGCCGCCGGCTGAACGCCGAGACGCGCACCGTGTTGACGATCAGCATCAGCGCGACGACCAGCATGAGCGCCATCACCGCGCGCGCCGCCCAGTTCATGCCGTTGAGGAGTTCGAAGAGGTTGTCCAGGGTCGCACGCTGGTCCGCCACGGACTGCACGCCGTCCCGCCCGTCGAAGGCGGTCGCGATGACCTGGTACTTCTCCGGGTCCTTCAGCTTGATCCGGTACGACTCCTGCATCTGGTCCGGCGTGAGGGAGCTGGCCAGCGGCGAGTCGCCGAACTCGTCCTTGTAGTGCTTGTACGCCTCGTCCTGCGACTCGTACGTCACCTTGTCCACGACCGACAGCTCTTCGAGGTCGGCGAGGATCTGCTTCTTCTGGTCCTCGGTCACCGCGCCCTTGGCACAGGCGGGGTCGGACTTCGCGTCGCTCTTGTTGCAGAGGTAGACCGTGACGTTGACCTTGTCGTACCAGTAGCCCTTCATGGTGTTGACCTGGTCGCTCATCAGCAGCGAACCGCCGAACAGGGCCAGGGACAGCGCGACGGAGACGATGACGGCGAAGGTCATCGTCAGATTGCGGCGAAGACCGACACCGATCTCCGAGAGCACGAACTGGGCGCGCATGGCGTCTCGTTAAGCCTTTCCGTTCCTCGTCAGTGCTGGTAGCCGTAGACGCCGCGCGCCTGGTCGCGGACGAGACGGCCCTTCTCCAGCTCGATGACGCGCTTGCGCATCTGGTCCACGATGTTCTGGTCGTGGGTCGCCATGATCACGGTGGTGCCCGTCCGGTTGATGCGGTCGAGCAGCTTCATGATGCCGACGGAGGTCTGCGGGTCGAGGTTGCCGGTGGGCTCGTCGGCGATCAGCAGCTTGGGCCGGTTGACGAAGGCACGCGCGATGGCGACGCGCTGCTGCTCACCGCCGGACAGCTCGCCCGGCCTGCGGTCCTCCTTGCCGCCGAGCCCGACGAGGTCGAGCACCTGCGGCACGGACTTGCGGATCTCGCCGCGGGACTTGCCGATGACCTCCTGCGCGAAGGCGACGTTCTCGCCGACCGTCTTGTTCGGCAGCAGGCGGAAGTCCTGGAACACCGTCCCCAGCTGGCGCCGCATCTGCGGCACCTTCCAGTTGGACAGGCGTGCGAGGTCCTTGCCCAGAACGTGCACCTGTCCGTGGCTGCACCGCTCCTCGCGGAGGACCAGCCGCAGGAAGGTGGACTTTCCGGAGCCGGAGGACCCCACGAGGAAGACGAACTCGCCCTTCTCGACCTCCAGGGAGACATCCCTGAGGGCTGGGTGGTTCTGTTTGGGGTAGACCTTGGAGACGTTGTCGAATCGGATCACGGATGCACCACGGGTCGCCGGGGGTAGATGTGCGTGACCATACGCGAAGCGGGGAGCGGACCGCAGTCACCGGTCGGGGTTGCGCATCAGTTGCGCGTTTTGTCCTCGCCCGGTCCGGCGGCCGGGCCCGTGTCCCGGTCCTGCCCGGGGGAGGGCGCGCGGTGCCCCACGGAACCTGGCACAGTGGAAGGGGGAACGTTCGCGCCGGTGCGGGCGTTGTCCTGACGGAGCCGGTGGCAAGGAGGGCGAGCGCATGACGTACGACCGGTTGGTGTGCGCGAACTGCGCGGCGCCCGTGAGTGAGGGCAGGTGCCCGGTGTGCCGGGCGAACCGCGAGCGGCTGCAGCAGGGGAACTTCTTCGCGGGGCTGAACCCGATGACGCTGGTCGCGCTGCTGGCGGTGCTGATCGCGGCGGTGGCCCTGCTGGCCCACCAGACCGTCTGACACCCGCACGGGGCCCGCAGGGGCTCCCGGACACGGGCTCAGACGCAGACGCAGACGGCGGAAGGGGCCCGGAGCATGGCGTGCTCCGGGCCCCTTCGCACGCGTAAGCGGTGCGTACGCGGGCGGCTACCGTCAGGCGGCAGCGCCGCCGCGGCCGTTCATCAGGCGCGGCAGGAAGCGGAAGCCGATGCCGCCGGCGATCATCGTGGCGGCGCCGACCAGCAGGAACGTGGTCTGCGCGGCGCCGGTCTCGGCGAGCTCCTCACCACTGCCCTGGGCGGTGGTGTCGGAGACCTGGGCCGCCTCACCGGTGTCGGTCAGGGCCGAGGAACCCTGGTTCTGGGTGACGCTGTTGTTGCTGCCACCGTCGGGGGTGGTGCCAGCGCCGGTGTTGTCGTCGCCACCGGTGTTGCCGTCACCGCCGGTGTTGCCATCGCCACCGGTGTTGCCGTCACCACCCGTGTTGCCATCGCCACCGGTGTTGCCGTCACCACCCGTGTTCCCGTCACC
>NZ_JBNGGE010000050.1:0-56763 GCF_049975785.1 Streptomyces sp. WG7 | reverse complement strand
TCCGTCATCGCACCATAGAAGATGTTCCTCAGGTCCCCGAGCGTGAGGTCGGAGTTGAACAGCCCCTTGTTGTCAGAAACCATGCTTCCGCCCTCTACGTAACCGGGCCCGTCCAGTAACTCCTGAGCCCGTCAACAATCTCGTGAGTCGAATTTGTCAACAAAGTCCCGAGACCTCACACCACACTGCGGGGGAGCTCAGCCGGCCGTGGCCTGCTGTTCGGCGCGGGCACGGGTGATGGCGAGGCGGTAGGAGTCGGTTCCGGTCGCGATGATGTGCCGCCGAAGGTGAGGCGGTCGGCGATGGCCGCGGGCCGCTTGCCCCCTCGTCCGACGCCCCACATCGCGGGACGGGTTCAAGCAAGCCCACCGTCGCCAGCGGTGACAATGGGGATGCCCGGTGTGGGCGTCCACGAAGGGACGTCCGCACCGGGCGCGGAGGTCGCTGGATCAGGCGATCGGATCCTCCGCCAGGATCGCATCACGGACCGCCGCAAAGGCGGCTTCCGCTTCCGGATCGCGCTCCATCATGCGCTCCCAGTCCCCTCGATCCACTGCTTCGGTCCCATGCTCAGCCCGCCCCGGGGATGAATTTCCACGCTCCACTGGGACGGAATGACATCGGACACCTGCTCGAAGTACTTCCCGCCGTACAGACCGGCGAGGTCGCGCGGCGAGTGCTCGATGCGCAGGGAGGAGGATCCGTCGCTGCGGACATGGAGTTCAAGTACAACGTATTCCTGCCCCGGGGTGAAGTGGTACCTGCCGTCGAGCGGGTCGGGCGGCGTGTCCGGGACGCCCAGATAGCGGACTCTCACCTTCGCTCACCCCCGCCCAGCTTCACCTTGTAGTCGTAGTAGTAGATCTCTCCGCTCACTTCGTTTCGGTAGAAGTGGATGTCGAACGTTCCCTGGCCTCCCGGAATGTTGAGGCGGGGGGGTGGCGTACTTGCCCCACTGTTCGGCTCCGCCGTGCGCCGCGAAGTACTCCTTCAAGTGCTCGTTCTTCATTTGGGTCCCCTGCTGAATCTTCGTGGAACACGCGATGGTCTCCACAGTGAGGTCTCCGTCCGTAGTGAACAGCTTGGACGCCGCTGCCGCATCTGCCTCGTACTCCAGTTGCTTCCCGAGACGGGCCCCGTTGGCGGCGTTAGCGGCACCGCCGTACGCGGAGCCGGATGGCATGCTTCCGCCCGCGGCGCCGCCCGTCCCGATCTCTGCCACGACCTCGGCGCAGCCCGCGGGGTTGGCCAGACAGGCCGTGGTGATCTCCGGTCCGACGGCCGCAGTCGCGAGGCTCGAGCATGTCCAGCACCTCGTCGCACAGGGCTTCCAGGGGCGACGTACGGTCCGGGCCGGTGAGCCGCGCGGTCGCGGCCAGACGCTCCCGCAGCTGCTCTACGCCGGCCCACACATCCCGCAGGCGGGACTCGACCAGGCCGTCCATGTAGAGCAGCAGGGTCGCGCCGGCCGGAGCGTCCAGCTCCCCGGCCTCAAAGTCCACGCCGCCCACGCCGATCGGGCCGCCGGCTGGCACCTGCAGCACTTCCGCCCGCCCGCCCAGGTACAGCAGGCCGGACGGCGGGGGCCGGGGCTGCTCGTCCAGGTGTTGTATCACCTCCTGAGGGGCAGGTCGAGCCCGGCCAGGTTGTGCGCGACGGTTCGCAGCAGGCCCATGAGAGCTGCCGACGCCATGGAGTGGCTCATGACCTCCCCGACCGGCAGGCTGCGGGCGCGGGATAACCGGCTCGGCGCGGCTTCGTTAAACACGGCATCGCGTGCATGCACATCTGGCCCGCGGAGCAGCCTCACAGGCGGTCGCAGCCCTGGGGCGTAGAGCAGCACGAAGAGGGTCGTCATGGCGGCCCCGGTGAAGGCGGCAGCGGTCAGGGCGGCAAGGCCCCGACGGCGGCCCTTGGCAGGCGTGCGGAAGGTCTGCCAGGCGCCGTGGGCGAGGAAGCAGCTGAGCAGTCCGGCCCCCGCGAGGGTGAAGCGTGGACTCGCGGACCAGCTCAGGTAGGCGATCAGAACCAGACAGCCCAGCAGTACGCAGGCGAGCAGACTGAGGACCACCTCGGCGACTGCTTCTCCCACCATGTCGATCAGGAAGTCGCCGACGCCTTTCGCTGCCCTGCGTACCCCCACGGCGCTCCTTGGCCCTCGTCTCCGTTGGCCAAGGAGCGGGGCCCCGACAGGGATGACTCCTGCCGAGCCGAAACGATTGCCGAGGCGCCGCTCAGCGAGCCTTTGTCGACTGCGTGGTGGTCTTTGCCGCTGCCGGAGGCGCGGACGCCTGCGCGACGATCACGGGGCGCCGGGAGGGGTCTTGGGCTCGAAGACGTTCCGTGATGCCTTCGGCAGGGAGGTGGATGTCTGGCGCAATACCTGGGCCAGGTCGCGGTGGATCCGGTCGGCTTCACTGCGGACCTGGACAGGGACGTCGCCGCGTTCGGCGACGATGCGGTCGTAGACGGGGGTCTGCTGGAACACCGGGGGGCGGTTCCCCTCAACCCTGTCGTCCGATGTGCGCGGGGGTGCGGGTTGCCCTTATAGTTGATCTTGTGAGGCAGGTCGCTTCGGCGGCCGTCTGCTGTGCGTTGGTCGTCTAAGGAAAGACGCCCCGCTTCCTGCGGGGAAATGCAGGTGCAAGGCCTGCCCGGCGCTCCACCCAGTCCCGCCCCGGCAACGTCCGGGGCGGGACTTCTTCACATCCGCCGCCAGTAGAGGCCCGAGACTCCGTTACTCACGATCGGGTGAACGCTGCCCAGCGACTGGGGTGGCGTGACCTGGCGCTCCGGGCCGCGAGGCCCGTACTGGAGCGGGCTCCGATCGTGAGGACGCATCAATCTGGTGCATTCGGTGCATAGATGGGTGTCACAGGCGAGCGTCACGGCAGGATGGGGAATCGGTAACAGCGCTCACGCCGCCTCCACGTACCGGTCACGGCGTGGGCAGGGTGTGGTTGCGCCGCCGACCGTCAGCGCACACCCCACGCACCACCCGGATCCTGCGGCCTTCGTGCCGCGCCGTCGGTGATGCCCGCACCCAGCAGGGGGAACCTGTGCCGAAGCCCTTCACCACCCGCCGCCTGACCGCCGCCGCCCTGACCGTCGGCGCACTGACCGCGACCCTCGCGGTGCCAGCCACCGCAGCCGACCACCACCGGGCACCCCGCCCGAACGTGGAGATCAGCGACGTCCAGTACAACTCCCCGGGCCGCGACGACCGAACCGCTCCCTCAACCGCGAGTGGGTGGAAATCACCAACAACACCCGCCGCGCCGTCAACCTCGACGGCTGGACCCTCCGGGACTAGGACGGCCACCGCTACACCTTCCACGACTACCGCCTCGCCGGACGCTCCACCGTCCGCGTCCACACCGGCCAGGGCCGCGACACCCGCACCGACGTCTACCAGGACCGCCGCAACTACGTCTGGGACAACCGCTCCGACACCGCCACCCTCCGCAACGACCACGGCCGCTTCATCGACGACACCTCCTGGGGCCACCGCCGCGGCGGCCGCCACTGACACCCCCTGGCCGTGCCGGTGGACCCTACCGACACGGCCACCGCATCGTGCGGCACGCCCTCCCCCGCGGTCGAGGGAAGGCGTGCTGCACGGCTGCGAGTGGCTTCCTTCAAAGGCAGCTCGGGCTATCGCCGGGATGCTGGAGGTGCAGTAGTGCCTGCGAAACGCCGCGCCTCGTGACTTCGTTGGACGGGGGCAACTCCATACAGCGGGCCCCGGGGACGTCATGGCAGATCCCCCAGGGCCCGTGGTGGTGAGACGAGCGGCCCGCAGGGGTTTCAGGGGATCATCACACAGTGGTTCTCGATGACCCGGCCACCGCGATCCAGGCCGCCGCAGACGGCCAGCCTCGGGTAAGCCCTGATGTCCCGGTTGACGACGAACCGCCACCGCGAGACGTTCGCCTTGCTCCCCCGGTAGTCGCCGACGAACGCCCGCAGCGTCCCCGGCAGACCGTCCCGCGTGGTGACGGTGACGTCCTGGACGTAGTCGCGGCCCTGGTAAGCGGTGGCGACACAGATATAGGTGCCGCAGGTCGACTTCACTTCCGCACTCGCAGGCGCCGCGGTCGCCAGCAGCAGCCCGCCGGCGGCCGTGAGCGCGGCCGTGACCGTGGCAATCCGCAGTCGTGTCCGTCGTGCTTCGGCCATGAGCCTCTCCTTGTTCGCGTGCACTGCCTCACCCCACCGATGACGGGACCGGCTCGTACGTCACACTCTGGTCCGGGCAGCCGGCCGCCACCTCATGCAGGGCGGCCACCTCGGCCGCGTCGGCCGTCAGCGTCCAGCGGAGTTTCGTGCCCACCCACTCGGCGACGTACCGGCAGTGCACCTCGGCGGCCGGCGGCAGCCACTGGGCCGGGTCCTGGTCGGCCTTCGACCGGTTCGAACGCGCGGTGACCGCCACCAGGCTGGCCTCGGAGCCCTGGTCGTTGCCGTACGCCTCACGACGCTGCGCCGACCACGCCGACGCCCCGCTGTCCCAACTCTCAGCAAGGGGCACCATGTGATCAATGTCGAGGCCGGAGGCGGACGTCACCCAGACCTGGTCGTAGTACGACCACCACTGCCCGCCCGACAGACGGCAACCGGGTCCGACGGCTGGCGGTTCAACGGCTTCGGAGATCAGGACTTCGGCGCGCGTGTTGCAGCCGTCGGAGGGGTTGGCGCCGGCGTTCCAGTGGCGGAAGGCATCCCGGGTGTAGCCGTCGCGGGACTCTTTCCCCAGCGGCAGGGCGGCGACGGCATCGGCCAGCGGGAGGGTCTCCGCCGCCTGGGCAGGCGGGGAGACGGTGAGGGACAGAACAGCGAGAGAGGCGGCGGCCAGGCCACGCAACGCAGCTTTGAGCATGAGCCGTTGATAGCGGCCCAGGTCGGGGCGCGATCAGCGGTTTCCCGAGTGCGCCGCCCGTGTGGGTGCAATGGTCATACCGGAACCGGCGCGGCGCACCGTTCCTGCACGTGTCGCGGTTGAGTGTGATCCCTGGATGACGGCATGCGGGGTCACGCCTCGTCCAGCCACACGAGCACCGTTGGGTCCCACTGTTCGGCCCGTCTCGAAGCCGTGCATCGCATTCTTCCTCACGGTGGCCGGCTCAACGAGCCTGTCGTCATGCCGTATTCGGCCGGTCAGGTGCGGCGCGGGCGGGCGTGGTGGGTGGGGCGGTCGGTGGGGGTGATGGTGTGGTGGTCGGGAACGACTGTGGTCGGTGCGATCGCGGTGTGGGAGTGGATGTGGCAGTCGCGGCCGATGGCGGTCCCCGGTCCGAGGGTGATGCGGCTGCCGGTCTGGACGCGGTCGCCGATGAGGGCTCCGAAGCGGGGGGTGCGGCAGGGGTAGAGGCCGTCGGGCAGCCGGAGGAACGTGTCGCGGTCGGGGCGGGTCATGTCGGCGGTGAGGTGGATGGCTGCGGCCATGACGTCGGCGGAGAGGTGGGCGTGGTCGCCCACGAGGGTGCGGTTGAGGCCGATGCGGTGGCCCAGGACGGTGCCGGCGCCGAGGTAGGTGTTGGTGATCTCGCAGTTGAATCCGACGCTCACTCCGGGGGCGAGGAGGGTGTGGCCGCGGACGGTGGTGAATTCCCAGACGTGTGCACCGGCGCCGATGATGACGTCTTCGCCGATGATCGCGGTGGGGTGGATCCGGGCGGTCGGGTGGATGCGGCGGGCGAGGTTCTTCAGGGCCTGCGCGTGGAGGTCGGGCCATTGGGTGAGCCATGCGGCGAGATCGCAGGCGGCGAGACGGGCGTATGGGGTGTCGGCGAGGGCGGGGTCGGCCGGGTTGGTGAGGTAGTCCCCGAGCTGGAGGAAGGGGGGCGTGGTCACGGCGGCGGTCTCCTGTCCGTGTGGTCCTGAGCGGGTGGGCGGGCCGATAGGCTGCGGCGGTCGGGAAGTCGATCGGAGTTCATCTGTGAGTCATCCACGCTTGGGGATCGCAATCCTGACCATGGGCAACCGGCCCGCCGCATTGCGGTCGCTGCTGGAGTCGGTGGCCGGGCAGACGCTGCCGGCGGCACGGATCGTGGTGGTCGGTAACGGCTGTGTGCTGCCGGCGCTGCCCGCGGGCGTGGACGGGGTGGAGCTGGAGGAGAACCTGGGGGTGTCCGGCGGCCGGAATGTGGCCATCGAGCACCTGCGGGCGTGCGGGGACGTGGACGTCGTCGTCGACCTGGACGACGACGGACTGCTCGTGGACACCGGCGTGTTCGCGAAGCTGGCCTCGATGTACGGGGCCGACGATCGGCTGGGGGTCGTGTCGTTCCGGATCGCCGACGAGCGCGGCCGCACTCAGCGCCGGCATGTGCCGCGGCTGCGGTCGAAGGACCCGCTGCGCGGCGGTGAGGTGACGACATTCCTGGGGGGTGGGCATGCGCTGTCGATGCGGATGTTGGACCGGATCGGCGGCTGGCCGGACGCGTTCTTCTTCGCGCACGAGGAGACCGATCTCGCCTGGCGGGCACTGGATGACGGATGGCGGGTGGTGTACGAGCCGTCGCTGCTGCTGCAGCACCCCTGGACGTCACCGGCCCGTCATGCGGTCTACTACCGGATGACGGCCCGCAACCGGGTGTGGCTGGCCAAGCGGCATCTGCCAGCCCTGCTGGTCCCGGCCTACCTCGGGGTGTGGACCGTGCTGACGGTGGTGCGGACGCGGTCGTGGGGCGGGCTGCGGGCGTGGGCGGCAGGGTTTGCCGAGGGGGTCCGGGCGTCGGGCGGGCCGCGTAGGCCGATGCGGTGGGCGACCGTGGCCCGGATGACGCGGCTGGGCCGCCCACCGGTCATCTAGGCGCTCTGCCTGGCTTCCTGGTGCAGCCAGCCGGGCAGGGCGGCGGGTGTGGACGTCAGCCAGCGCACATACTGCGCGACCCCGTCGTCGATGCTGATCCTGGGCTGCCAGCCTAGGACCCGTTGCATCAGGGCGGTGCCGGCGCAGCCGCCCAGCGGATCGCCCGGCGGCATCGAGGTCTCGACCACGCGGGTGCCGGGGAAGTGCCCGGTGACCAGGTCGGCGACCATGCGGATCGTGGTGGGGCGTCCGGTGCCGATGTTCACGGTCTTCCTGTGCGCGGCGCGCGCGGTCAGGGCGTGCAGGGTGCCCTCCGCGATGTCGTCGACGTGGACGAAGTCGCGGACCTGGTGGCCGCCGCCGTTGAGGTGCAGCGGGAGCCCGGCCGCGGCGCGGGCCGCGAACCAGGCCACCACCCACGAGTGGCTGCCGGGCTTGATGACCTGTGGCTGGCCGTAGACGGAGAAGTAGCGCACCACGCTGTAGGAGATCCCGGCGGGGCACAGGACCAGTTCGGTCTGCCTCTCGCCGAAGGCCTTGGTGTTGGCGTACACCGACAGCGGCCGCAGCGCCCGCTCCTCCCCGAAGCGGGGCGGCATGCGCCCGTAGACGCTGGCCAGCAGTTCCCGCGTGCTGCGGTGCTCGTCGTCGGGGCCGGCCCAGTCGTCGGGGTTGCCGTTGCCGTACACCGACGCCGACGACACGAACACCAGCCGCTTCAGGCGGCGGGAGGCGGCGGCCGCGGACAGGACGGTCTGGGTCCCGCTCACGTTGTGGTCGATGGCGTCCTGGGGCAGCCGCGTGCAGGCAGCCACGTCGGCGAGCGCGGCGGCGTGCACGACGAAGTCGGCCTCGCGCATCAGCCGGGTCACGAGCGCGGCATCGCGGATGTCGCCGGTCACGACGTGGCCGGGATCGATGCGGAACAGCTCCCGGTAGACCTCGGGTGGGTAGGCGTCCATCGTGCACAGGGCGAGCGGGCGGGCCCCGAGCTCGACCAGGCGGCGTACGATCCGGGAACCGATCAGCCCCGCGCCGCCCGTCACCAGGACCGTCGCCCCTTCCAGACCTTCCGGCCCCCCGCCCGTGGTCGAGCTGTCGTGATGTTCCGTCATGGCATGTCGCCCTTCTGCCGGTTCACCTCAGGCGCGGACCGACCGGCCCGCCACCTTGAGCATGGACACCCCTGCCCGTCGGCACAGGGAGTCCCGGGGGAGTCCCGCTCAGCCCAAACCGTCACCACCCGTGCGGGTCCGGTGACACCCTGAACAGGTGGACGACAGGGATCCTCACCCGCTGACCGCCGCCCGCCGCGCCCGCGGCCTCTCCCAGACGGCCCTGGCCGCCCGGGTCCGCCAAGCCGCCGCCCGCCGCGGGCTGCGCTCCGGATGCGACCGTCCCCGGATACGCAAGTGGGAGCGGGGCACCACCCCCGAT
Organism: Streptomyces sp. WG7; assembly: GCF_049975785.1. Taxonomy (NCBI): domain Bacteria; kingdom Bacillati; phylum Actinomycetota; class Actinomycetes; order Kitasatosporales; family Streptomycetaceae; genus Streptomyces; species Streptomyces sp. WG7. The sequence continues at coordinate 48,512 of NZ_JBNGGE010000050.1, read as the reverse complement.
GCCGACTCCCAGTGCTACCTCGCCGAAGCCCTCGGCCTGTCGCCCGAGGCTCTCGTCCTGCCCTGGCCGCACTGGCTCCCCCGCACCCCCGACGGAGTCGTCCCGCTCACCCCGCACAGCGCCGTGCCCGCCCTGCGAGAGGCCCTCACCCCCGTGGAACGCCGCACCTTCCTCACCATCACGAGTGCCGGGCTGACCGGCCTCGCCGGGCAATGGGCCTCGGCCCGCCCCGTGCCGTCCCTCGCCGGAAGCGCTGGCCAACCCGACGCCGGCGAGGACCTCGTCGGCCTGCTACGCGCTTCCGCCGATCGCCTGTCCGCCGCCGGACCAGCCCACACACGGCACACCACCGGGCTGCTCACCGCCCACCTCACCACCGTCACCGACATGCTGGAAGCCGGCGGCCACCGCCCCGCCACCCTCCGACGGCTGCACAGCCTGGCCGCCGACCTCGCCCACACCCTCGCCTGGCGCCACTTCGACCACGGCGCCCACCCCCGCGCGGCCCGGCACTGGATAGCGGCCCTCCACAACACCCACGCCCTCGGCGACACCGACCGCAGCGCCGGACTCATATCCGACCTCGCCTACCAAGCCGCCTGGCGCCAAGACCACACCCTCGCCCAAGACCTCCTCACCCACGCCCTGACCAGGTCCCGTCACCCCGCCGCCCGCAGCCTGCTGAACCTGCGCCTCGCCCGCAGCCTCGCCGCCTCACCCACCCCAGCCCGCCGGGCAGCACTCCGCGCCCTGCACGCAGCCGAACACGACCTCAACCGGGCCGGGACCGACCGGCCCGCCTGGTGCACGTGGATGTCCGAGGCCGACCTCGCCGTCGACACCGGCCAGACACTACTCGACCTCGGCGACACCCGCCCCGCCCAGCAACTCCTCACCCAAGGGGAACACCTGCTGCCCGCCACCCGGGACAAAACCCGCGGCATCTTCCTCGCCTACCAGGCCGCCAGCCACCTCGCCCACCGAGACGTCGAACCCGCCGCGCACGCCGCCACCGCCGCACTGGAACTCGCCCGCCGCACCCACGCACCCCGCTGCGAACAGCTCGTCCAGCGCCTGGCCCCGGCCTTCCGCCCCTACGAGCACCACGACGCCGTCGGCCGCCTCCTGCACCTCACGGACAATCCCTCCACGCCATGACCTTCTCGCGCCGAGTCCAGAGAGATCTCAAGTACTCCTGACCTACCCTGGTCCGGCCTACGGTCGGGGCAGCCGAAGCCGTGCCGGCGCCCTGAGCGAAAGCAGTCTGCCCGCCGTCGCATTGAGCCGGGTCAGGAAGCAGTCGGGACGGTCTGTGCTGTGGCCTGGGACCGTGTGGTCTTCTCTCCGACTTTGCCGGGTCGGAGAGTGCGGGGATCGACGGCCTCGAGCGGGGAGCCGACGTTGTAGGGGCCGTCGGGGTCATCTGGCTGGTTGGGGCGGTCGTGCGGCAGCAGGTAGAAGGTACGGCGGGTGAACAGGCCGCTGTCGGCGCTGCGTGGAGCGTTGGCGTTGAGGTTGGAGTAGCCGATGAGTCGGCCGTCGCGCTCGTAGCGGGGCTTGCCCTTGCGGGTGTTGACCTTGTCGAGGGCTTGGCGGACGTAGTCGAGGTCCGTGGGGTCTTCGAGCCACACGATCTCGGCCTCCTGGGCGAGATCGCCTTCCTTCGGCATCGCGCTCATGAGACCTCCTGTGTGTGGGCGGCCGGGCGGTGGCCTGCTTTTGTGGCTTTCGTGTGGTGCTCTTCGCCGCGGCGACGGTGGGGTCGCACGGGCGAGCGGGTTCCATCGTACGGGCGGACGGTGAAGGCTCCGAGGTGGCCGGCGAGCGTCATGGGGTGTCCTGTCCGTCGTCGGGCTGCAGGGCGAGCCCCGGGTACAGCTTGGTCCCGTTGTTTTTGATCATTTCCGAGGGTGAGGACAGGCCTAGTTCCTGACGGATGCGGCTGGCGAAAGCTCGGGGGGTGCCGGCGCGGATGCCTTCGTCCGCGCACCAGCGTCCGTAGGCCTCATACAGAAGTTTCTGCTCCGCGCGCTGGTCGGGGCCTGTGGTGCAGCGTTCGGTGAGGAAGCGTCCGACGTGGTCTTCGGTGGCTTCGTATGCTGCCGTCGCGATGCGCACGGAGGTGGGTCCGGTGAGCGGGTCTCGGCGTTCGAGGTAATGCTGGGCTCCTTCGATAAGCCACTGGAGGATGCCGGGGCTTTCTTGCGCGACGAGTTCTTCAGCTAGGTTGTCGATCTTGCGTTCGTCGGGGACGCGGCGTTCGAAGGGGATGAGGCGCATGCGGCGCCAGAACGCGTGGCCTCCGGTGCCGACCTCGGGTCGGTGGTTGCCGAGCAGCCAAAGTTTGTGGGTGGGGGCGAAGGTGAAGAAGTCCTGGCGCATGCGGCGGGCTGTGATGGTGTCTCCGCCTGTGAGCAGCTTGACTCGGGCCTCGTTGAACTTGTCGTTCGGCTTGAGTTCGGAGCAGACGACAATGCGTCGTCCGTGCAGTTCCGTCAGCTCAGTGCTGTGCTCGGCGAACTTGCCCTTCTCCATCAGGAATCCGGGAGGTGCGGCGGTCGCGTAGTCGCCGAGGAGGTCGGTCATCACCTCCAGGAGGACGGACTTGCCGTTGGCTCCCGAGCCGTACAGGAAGGGCAGGACCTGCATGTCCCTTACTCCAGATGATGAGATCCGCAGCCGCGAGGAGCTGGCCGCTTTCGTCCGTCAGCTGCACCAGGACTTCCTGCAGCAAGGCGATGCGTGGGAGAACAACACACTCGCCACATTCCTGGAAGCCCTAGCCGCGTGGGTGCACGACTCTCCAGGCTTCTATCAGAACTTCGGCAAAGAGCTTCCGGCAGGCGGTGACTGGACCTTCATCGCCCGCGCGCTCCAAGCAGCCACCGTCTATGAGTAACCAGAGCCCGACTTCCATGGGCTCACCTCGCACCACCTACATGCCTTACGTCCCTCACGCAGACACGGGGCTCTGAACTGCAGTAAAGGCGTCCGAACCCAAGATAATGATCTTCCGCAGAGCCGTCACCCAGTACAGGAGTCGGACGCGCTCGACTTCGTCGGCGTACTCGCGCAGCTGGGGGCCGGCGGCGCTGCCGGGGATCGGCTCGCCGACGTCGGGGTCGACGGAGACGACGACCAGGGCGCGGTCCAGGGCGTGGATCTCCGCCTCGCTGGTCAGGTTCTCCAGCTGCTTGGCGGCGGAGTCGGAGAACGCGATCCGGGCGCGGCGGGGGCCGTGCTGCGGGGCCATCAGGCGACGGCCGGGCGCTGCCGGGCGAGGCGGGCGAGGTGGGCCTCGCGCAGCTCCTCCCACGGGGTGCACTGCTCGGGGTCGGGCAGGCCGTTGGTGGCGATGTCCTCCAGGACGGCGGCGAACCGGTCGGCGTCGGCGCGGGTCTTGGCCGCGTACGCGCGGACCGCGTCGGCGGCCGCGGGCTCCAACTGCTGCCGGGCGGTGTCGCCGGAAGCCGGCTGTTCGCTCATCGAGGGCTCCAGAGGGCAGAACTGGCGTTGCTCACCACGGTATCGCCGGGCAACCAGGCCGGGGAGCAGTCCGGAAGAACCCGGCCCGCGACTACTTTCCGTGCTGCCCCCGTGCGTGCGTGAGCCCGATCCGGCTGTCACGCTCCCCGGCTCGAAAATCAGCCTGGAGGCCCCTACAAGCTTTCAGACAAGGACAAATAGGGGCATTTTTGCGGCGGCGTGACACCGGGCGTGACACTTTTCGGGGTGAGCGTGACACTCCTGTCATGCTCACCCTGCGTCAACGTGACGCGCATTCCGGGCGCGCGGGCGGTCGGCCGGTGGGGTCGGCCTGCTTCTCCCAGGCCGCACGCCAGATCGTCAGTTCGTCCTCGGTGTACCGGACGGTCTGCCCCTCCAGCTTGCCTTCGGGCACCGGGGTGCCGCGCTCCGGGGAGCGCCTTCGCATGTAGGTGCGCGCCGTGGGCGCCTTCCACGGCAGGATGCCCTTCTCCCACGCCTCCTCCAGCGAGTACCGGACCGGCAGGGAGTCACCGAAGGCGTCGTTCGCCGACAGCGGCTGGCGGATCACCGGGGCCGCGCCCACGGGCTGCTGCGGCAGCGCCGGGCGGCCCGGCGGGACGACGGGGCTCTGTCCGCACACATGCGGCCGCTCGTGTTCGACCAGCGGTTCCATCCCGGCCAGGATCCGGCGCAGGGGCGACCCCGGGGCGCCGGCCGCGAGGGCCTGCGCCGTCAGTTCAGCCACGGTGGAACCGGCGGCACGCAGGCTTGCCACCCTGCAGTTGCGCACCTCCACCGCGATGGCGAGGTCCTTGAGCAGCTGCGTCCAGTCCATGTCCGGCACAACGCCGGTCGCGGACGAGGGTGACGGCCGGTCGTCGTGCTCTTCCCGAACCACGGCACCCGGCCCCTGGCTGCGACTCATTCCTGTGCGGCTCCCCCGACGCGGGCGAGAACGCGGCGAGGGCTCCGGCGGCGTCGGGCTCGCTGGTGGAGAGCCGGGCCGGGAACGCCAGCTCGTCGACGTCGGCGTTGGGGACCAGGCGGGCGAGTTCGGCGAGCAGCGCGGCGTGCGCGAGGACCAGCGGCGGCCTCGCGGGCGGCGGAGCCGCGGTAGTGCCCGAGGTGCGTGGCCAGGGAGCGGGCGAGCCAGGCGTCGACGTCGGCCTGGACGTACCCGCCGGCTCGCCGGGTCAGTTCGTCGCGTGCGGCTTCGTCGCCGTCGCGGGGCTCGGACTGCTCCAGGGTGCCGGCCTCGCGCAGCGCCTGGAGCTCGTCGGCACGTGCCGCGACCCGGGCAGCTTCGCGCAGCTCGGCTTCCTGGGCAGCGGCGGCCGCGGCTTCGGCGGCGAGCTCGGCACGGACGACGTCGTCGGTGTCCGGGTCGTAGTCGGTGCCCGACGGCGCGGCGGCGAGCAGCTGATCGATCCGCTCCCACTCCGCCAGCTCCACCCGGCCGCGGACATTGTCGGCCAGATCCTCGAATCGGGAGTCCTGCCGCGCGTCGAACCGCGCGTCCTCGAGGGCCGCCGCGACGGCGCCGGCGTCCATCGCCTTCGCCCGGCGCCGTACGACGCGGCGGCCGATGCGGGCCGGGTCGACCGGCTCGCGGGGCGCGGCGACGCGCGGGGCGACCGGATCCGGATGGCGAGCGGTGCGCCGGGGCGGCCAGGGCGTGGTCATCGTCGGCCTCAATTCGTGGTGCGGATTTGGGAGCGGGCCGCCGCCAGAGCGCTGTACGGCGGCCCGCCGGAAACGTTTCTAGCAGGTCTTGAATTCAGCCGGGTAAGAACCGGAACTCTATTTTCGAGACGTGCGTGAAATCCGCGCGCAGGCCAGCGGCACGGGTGCCCCAATCCGTGAAATACGACTCCGTGATCGCCTCAGCGACGATCGGATGCAGGTCTTCCTCCGTCGCACCGGCATCCTGGAGTTCGAGTATCTGCTTCGCGTAGGTGGGTGAGATCGCCGTGGTGATGCTGCGCTCCCGGCCGTCATCCGAGCTGTCCTTGCAGGTGAATCCGAAGTAGGCCGTCACGTCCACCATCATGCCGGTGGAGGTGGCCGCCTGCTGTCGCGCCTGTGCTCTGACCTGCGGTTGCCACTCGGATTCTGTCTCCTCCACTAGGGCAGCCTGGAGGCGCTTCTGCGGGGTTGTCAGCTTCCCGGCGCGGTAGCGCTCCACCGTGCGGCGCGAGGCGCCCAGGCGCTCCGCTAGGGCCTTGGTGGATCCCTTCGCCCGCGTGAGGAGGAATTTCATCTGTGCCTTTGCGGATTTCGGCGCGGGCCGGGTGAAGACCTTCCGCTCCGCCCGTGCGAGGGCCTCCAAAACCTTGCCGCGGCGCGGGGCCGACTGCTGCTGCTCGTGATCGCTCATGCCATTCAGTCGGCCATGGGGAGCCTGTGGACAGAGGCCGGTGCCCGCACAGGTCACACCGTTCGTCGGTGTCCCGGCGTGCGTCCGTACGGTGGGGGCATGACGACGGCGGACCTCCGGCTGGCTGATGCACCCACCGCCGGCTCGCCCGCCACTACGAGACCCACCCTCACAGATCCGAAGCCATGATCCGCGTCGCGATGATCGACCTCATAAGCCGACGACTCACCAGTGAATTCACTCCGAACTGGCGCAACACCTGAACCTCGAACCAAACAACCCCGCGGTCCGGACGGGCTGGTGGCGTAGGGAGTGGTCGGGCCGAAGGACGCGGGTGGCGAGCCGGACACGAGTGGCGGTGGCCGCGCACCGGAAGGCGTAGATCCGGCGCAGGACAGCTTCGCGCTGCGCGGAGGACCCGGTCGGGCCGTCGAGCACGAGGTCCATACGGTGGCACTCCTCGGGCGAGCCGTCGGGGGCAAGGTGGGTGACACGGAAGGAACACAACAGGAGACCGCGGGCTGGCAGCCGCAGCAGGTGGCAGTTGATGTAGCTCTCGGGGTAGTGCGTCTCGATCGTGTCCTCTACGCAGGACATGCGCAGAGCAGGGGCGACGCGCGGATCGCACATCATGAGTGCGAAGCGCGGGGCTAGTCCGCTGACTAGGACGGGGTACGGCCGCGGTCGCACCGCGGCGGATTCGTTCATGTGCCTCCCTCCTTGAGATCGATGCCGTGAGGGCTACCTGCCGAGGGACACCGGGCGCCGGGCTGGCCGGCGGGACCGCGCGTTTCAGGGGGTGGCCGTGCTCTGGAGGTGGTCCTCGTCGCCGATCGCGGCCGGGCGCCGTAGCCGGGCGGCCATGGCCTGACCCAGGCCGTCGGGTCCCGTGTGGACGGTGTTCCAGCGGGCGCAGTAGTCGAGACCGCGTCGCGTGCCCTCCTGGTGGGCGAGATCGAGGGTGCGCTTGATGCCCTCCATAACGTGGGCGGGATGCCGGCACAGGTCATCGGTCAGTTCACGGACCGCCCGGCGCAGGGCCGCCGCGTCCAGGTACAGGTCGTTGACCAAGCCAATGCGCAGCGCCCGGGCCGCGTCAATGGTGCGGCCGGTGAACGCCAGCTCCCGTAGGTGTCCTTGGTTAATCAGCCGAGGCAGCCGTTGCAGCCCGCCGAGGTCGGCGACGACGCCCAGCTCGGCCTCCGGCAAGGCGAACCGGGCGGTGCCGGTGGCGTAGCGGATGTCGCAGGCGCCGGCCAGTTCAAGGGCGGCCCCGGTGCACTCGCCCTCGATGAGCGCGACGACGGGTTTGGGGCAGTCGGCGACGGCGCTCACCGCCCGCTGGAGGAGGCGCACGTCCGCGTCCATGAAGGATAGGTCCCCCGAGCGCTGGGCCCGCCGCAAACGTACGACATACCAGCGCAGGTCCATGCCCACGGAGAACGTCCCGTCCGCGCCGGTGAGGGCGATGGCGCGGATATCGGCGCGTCGGCGGACGCCTTCCATGAAGGCGTACAGCTCCTCCCAGAAGGAGCCGCCGAGCGCGTTCCCTGTGCCGCTGCCGACTACGGTGACGAGGGCGAGTCCGTCCTCCACCGCGACGTGGAAGGGCGCATCGCTCATCGCGCGTGCGCCGCGACCGCGGGGACGGCCGGGATCCGGGCCGGTACGGCGGGAGTCATGCGGTACAGCACCTCCGAGGGATGGGCGTGGTGTCCCTCGTCACCGGCGAAGTCCTCAGCAGCGAAGAGAACTTCGGTGTAGATGTCGAGGCCGCGTTCGTGGGCGAACCTGCGCAGCATCAAGGCGACCGCGCGGTTGCCGGGGTTGACCGTGGCCTCCACGCAGGTGACCCCATAGCCGGCGGCCCGGTCGGCCAGCTCGTGCATCATTCGCACAGCCAGGCCCGGAGCGCGGTGACCGGGATCGACAGCCGACTGCCAGGCCATCAGAGTATCGGGGCACGAAGGACGGATATAGGCGGTGACGAAGCCAATGATCCGGCCGTCACTGGACTCGGCGACCACAGACGTCCCGGCGAAGTCCCGGAACCAGAGGTGGTAGTAGTACAAGCTATTCGTGTCGAGGATGTCAGAGTCGCGCACCATTCGCCAGACCGCAGGAGCGTCCGCCGGGCGAGGGGCGCGCAGAGTGACGTGCGGCATGGGGGTGTCGTTCATGACGACCTTTCGGTTATTCGGTGGGGCCTTTGAAAGAAATAGGGCGTGGTGTTCTGCAGAGACGCGCCACGTCTTCCAGGACTTTGCCGCTGCTTCGAATAGGGCGCAGCCGGCGGCGGTGGAGCACCCGCGTGAACGTGCTCCAGAGGGGGCTATGCGTAATCTGCCACGGCGCGATGATTACGGGGTGCGCCAGAACTCTCAAGACACTTGCACAGTCCAGCTTGTTGGCGCAAGGCCTCAAAGGGGAACCTCGGCTTCCTGGCTTAATCTTCGCTGCGGGAGGCGCTCTTCGGCTCCTTCCACCCAGTACTTCGCGACATGGCTCGGTGGTGTGCAGCATGGCTGATCAAGCTTTGATCAGCAGCCCGCCAGGAATGTGGCAGGCGTTTTTCGATGATCTTCACCAGTCGGTCAGAAGGCGAAGACGTCCCTCCGGTGCCGAATTTCAGACACTCCGCGATTCGTTCGCATAGAGCAAGGCAAGCTGGCTAGTCGTACGTCGCTGACGCAATCTCCCTGCACGACCCGCCTCGCGGGAACGACGACGGAACGGGAGCAATAAGCAGTGCACTTCGCGGTACCGGACCCCCAGCGCCGAGGACGTTTCTTCCGTATGGCCTTGTCGCGGCACCCCCGCTTCCTCAATAGCTCGCGGCAGATTGCCTCCCGAGCCGGAGGAAGACCCACCGGCCCGTAACCGGTCGTCCGATCGTCGGCTGGCATTCGGACAGCGCCCCGGTCCCCGTATCAGGCGGTCCGCACCGCCGTCCGCACTCCGGCACCCACGTCCTTCCCGGTGCCCGCGAGCCCTACCGCCCCGCCCCTCACCCGAGCCGGCCCGTCGCCTGTACCCCGACCGGCGGCGCTCCCTCGCTCCACCTGCCCACCCCCTTTCCGCTGCCTTACGCAGAGGAGACCCCCACTGATGACCACGAACGACGTCCTGCGCGTCCTGACGCCCCTGATTCACGCCCACACCGACCACATCCGTGCCGCTCCGCCCGCGCTGACCACCGACACACGGCTGGAACAGGATCTACGGATGGACTCGATGGCGATCGTGCACGTCCTTGAAGACATCGAGGACACCTTCGGCCTTACCATCCCCGACGAGTTGCTCGCCGGCGTATACACGGTCGGCGACCTGATGGACATCGTCCGGACTACCTCCGAGACTCCGGAGCGGGTCGCGTGAGCGCCTCGGCGGACCCCTGCACGAAGGCCTCCGACGCTGTGGCCGATCCGCTCGTCGAGGCCATTCGGGGTATCGACACCACGGCGCTGGACTGCATCCAGGTCAACGCCGCCGTCCTGGCCGACGCACGGCACGGACCGGGCACCCACCTCGAACTCGGCGGCCGACTGGTCTTCGCACCGCGCGCCGGAGCCCACGGGCCTCTGCCCACCGTCGAGGAGCCCGCAGCCGACCGGATCGAGCCGATGGGCGACCTGCTCGGCCTGGTCCTAAAGATCGGGCGGCCCGTGACGGATGGACGGGCGCTGCTGGACCTGCTGCCCGAGGACGGCGGCCCACTGTACGTCGTCGGCGACGCGTTCCGCATGCCGTGGCTGCCCTACCACGCCCACCAGCACATGGACCACAGCGTGCTGCTGCGGGCCGTGGACGGGGGCGCACGCGTCGAGGCGGTGGACGCCTATGACAACGAGACGCCCTACGGCCGGGCGGAGCCGGTGGTGTGCTCCTACGACCTCGCGGAGGCGGCCGCGCTGTTCGACGGCTCACCCGCCCTGCCGGTGCCGGTGCGCACCGTGCCGCCCGCCCGCCCGTCGGTGTCCGAGACCCTGGCCCGCAACGCCGAGGCCGGTCGCCGACTGTTGGCCGGTGACGCCCCTGAGTGTTATGCCGCCACCTTCCGCGACCACGCGGACCAGCAGGAGGCGTGCGCGGCCCTGCTGCTGGAGACCTGGCTGTTGAGCCGGTCACGGCGGCTGCACGCGGCCTGGGTCGCTCACCACCTGCCGGGGTCTCCCCTCGCGAGCGTCGCCGCCGACCGGGCCGCCGCCTGGGACACGCTGGCCGGCCAGTGTTACCTGGCCGCGCGCCGCGTGCAGCGCGGCCGTCCCGTACCCCCGCAAATCCACCCCGCCCTCGCCGAACTGTTGCGGGCGGACGCCGAGTCCGCTGTGCGCGCAGCCAACGAGCACCCAGGAGAGGCTATGCCTCACATGCCCGCACAGGTGCGTCAGACGGTGGTGCACACCGTCGCCGACGTCCTGGGCGCCGCCCCCGAGGCGGTCGCCACCACCGACGACCTGAGCCGACTTGAAGGCTTCGCCTCCTTTCAGATGGTGGAGACAGTGGAACGTCTGGAGGATGCCTACGGCGTGGAGTTCGCGGCCGAAGACCTCGACGTGGCCGTCCTGCGCAACGTCGAAGGCCTGGTCGGCCTCGTCCTGCGCACCACGGCCGGAGCGGAGGTGGCGCACGCGTGAAAGCCCGTCCGTACGCCACTGTGCTGCACGAACTGCTTAGCCTTCCCGGTGCTGGCCCCGACGCCCCAGCGGTCACCTGCGGTGAGGTGACCCTCAGCCGCACCGAGCTGCTCCGGGCCGCCCACCGCTGCGCGGCAGCGCTGCGTGCCCGCGGGCTACGGCGCGGCGACCGGCTGGTGGTGACGAGCGACAGCGGTCCCGTCCTGGTACCGCTGCTGTTCGGGGCATCCCGGCTCGGCGTCGTCTTCTCCGTCCTGCACGAGCAGACCCGCGGTGATGTCCTGCGTCACGTGCTCGCTGATTGCGAGCCGGCCATCGCCGTCGCCGGGTCACCCGCCACTCGAGACGCCATGCGCGAGGCGGGCGTCGCCGTGGCGGCTCCCGAGGACATCGACGACCTGTCGCTGGCCGGACCGGCCGCCGGCAACACGAGTCCGGCCGAGGTCGCCGACGGCCCGCTGCCCGTCGACCCGGTGTGCCTCATTTACACCTCGGGCACCACCGCGATGCCCAAGGCCGTGGTCTCTACCCACCAGCAGATGATGTTCGCGGTGCACGCTATCGCCGAGCGGCTGGCATACCGCGCCGACGACGTCGTCTACTGCCCGCTGCCGCTCTCCTTCGACTATGGCCTGTACCAGGTCTTCCTCTCCGCGCTCGCAGGCAGCCACATATGGCTCGGATCAGCGACTGAGTCCGGCCCCGCGCTTCTGGCCAACCTTGTGCGTAGCCAGGCGACCGTGCTACCGGCGGTACCGCCGGTCTCCGCCGCGCTGGTCCGTCTGCTTCGCCGCCGACGCGAAGCAGAACGCCCGCCACTGCGGCTGCTCACCAACACCGGCGCCGCGCTGCCCGCCGACGTCCCGCCTGCGCTGCGCGAGGAACTGCCCGGGTTGCGCGTGCAGCTGATGTTCGGCCTCACTGAGTGCAAGCGGCTCACCATCTCTGAACCGGACGAGGACGCGATCCGCCCCGGCAGCTGCGGGCTGCCGTTGACCGGCACCGAGGTGTTCGTGGTGGACGAGGCGGGACAGCGGCTCCCGGCTGGCGAGGTAGGCGAGATCACCGTCCGCGGACCGAACGTGATGGCCGGCTACTGGCGTCGCCCCGAACTCACTGCCACCCGCTTCCCCCGGCGCGATGGGCTCTTCCCCGAATTGCGCACCGGCGACTACGGCTGGACCGACGAGGTCGGGCGGCTGTACTTCGCCGGCCGGCGCGACGACATCTACAAGCAGGACGGCTTCCGGGTGAGCGCCATCGAGGTCGAGGCCGCCGCCCGCCGGCTGCCAGACGTGGACACCGCGGCCGTCCTGCCGCCCGACGGCAGTCGCCCCGAGGCGATCCTGGTCGTCACCGGCACCGCCGACCCCGCCACCGTCCCGTCCCGACTGCGCGAGCACTTGGAGGACTACAAGGTGCCCCGGATCTGCCGCGCGGTCGACGTGCTGCCCGTCAACGCCAACGGCAAAACCGCGAAGGCCGTCCTGGCCGGGCGACTCGCGGAGGCCGGCCGTGACTGACCTCACGCTGCACTGCGGACCCGTGACCGGAGACACCCCAGCGTCACGCCCGCCCGACGCTCCCATCCCGCCCGAGACTACGACCCCGGCGTACCACTACGACCTGTCCGCGGTGCGCTCCGCCCACGCCCGGCTGCGGACTTGGCTGCCGCGGCCGAGCGAGCTGTACTACTCACTCAAGGCCAATCCGCACCCGGCCGTGGTGTCCGCACTATACGGTCTGGGCTGCCGGGCCGAGGTCAGCTCGCCCGGCGAGCTGGACGCCGCCCTGGAGGCCGGGGTGCCGCCCCGCGACATCCTCTACACCGGCCCCGGCAAGCGCGACGAGGACCTGGACAAGGCGCTGGCCGCGGGGGTCCGCGACTTTGCCGTGGACTCCGAGCACGGCATCGCTCAGCTGGGCCAAGCCGCCGCCCGGCACGGCGCGCACGTCACATACCTGTTGCGCGTCAACCCCGGCGGTGGCAGCCGCGGAGCCGGACTGCGGATGACCGGGAGCCCGTCGGCGTTCGGCGCCGACGCCGAGGACATTGCCGCCCATCCCCAGCGGTACATGGGCGGGGGGCGCGCTCGCATCGACGGCCTCCACCTTTACCTGGCTACTAACATCGCCGACGAGGAGGCGCTCGCCAACTCCTTCAGCGAGGCGATCGGCGTGGCCCGCGCACTGCGCGAGGCCCTCCCAGTGCCGCTGCGCACCATCGATCTCGGCGGCGGATTCGCCGCGCCCTACGCGCGCGCCGGCGACCTGCCCGCCTACCCTCAGCTCGCCGACCGCCTGACTAGCGAGCTGGACGCGAACCTGCCCGGCTGGCGGCAGAACGCGCCCGCCGTCGCCTTCGAGTCGGGCCGCTACCTAGCGGCCACCTGCGGGCGGCTGCTGACCCGGGTGCTGGACGTGAAGAACTCCCACGGACAGCGGGTTGTGGTGCTGGACGCTGGCATCAACCACCTCGGCGGCATGGCTGGACTGCGCCGGGTGCCACCGCTGCACCCCGATGTGGTCCGGCCGGACGGCACCCCGGCAGCCGGTGGCGCCACCGGCCACTCGGACCCGGAAGGCCCCGCCATGATTTGCGGCCCGCTGTGCACCCCGCTCGACACCTGGGCGCGCTCGCACCCGCTGCCCGCCGTCGCCCCCGGCGACCTGCTGGCCGTACCCAATACCGGCGCTTATGGCCTGCACGCCAGCCTCGCGCTCTTCCTTGGCCATCCGGCCCCGCTGGAGGTCGTCACCGAGAACGGCGTGGTGCTGCGCAGCGGTCGGCTGGCCTTCGTCCGCCGCGACGACTGACGACCAGCGGCCGACTACCTGGAATCAGCCTAAGACTGCACTCTCCGCACATATATCCCCCCAGCCCTCAGGAGACCACCGTGGACCAGGCTTTCGTCGACACCCTCCGCCCCCACCTGCGCTACCTCACTCCCGAACAGGAGCTGCGGCCCGAGGACCGGCTACGCGACCTGGGGCTCAACTCCATGCAGGCCATCGATCTTGTCTTCGACCTGGAGGACAACTGCGGGGTAACCCTCCCCGATGACCAGCTCACGGACGCCAACTTCGAGACCGCCGGCAGCCTGTGGGCCGCCGTGGAGAGCGTGCGCTCCGGCCCCCTCCAGGACGCCCGGTGAAAGCGCTCGACCCGGCACTCGCCGAGCGGCTGACGCCCGTGCTGCGCGCGGTCGAGCGGCACGCCGCCGAGAACGACGAGAAGGCGGCCTTCCCGCTGGAAGCGCTGACCGCGATGCGCACCTCCGGATTCCTTGGGCTGCTGATCCCAGCCTCCTACGGCGGCCTGGACGGCACGGTGTCCGACTTGTTGGCCGCATCCCAGCTGATCGCCCGCTATGACATGTCGGCTGCCATGGTGTTCGCCATGCACGGCCAGCAGGTTGCGGCGCTGGTCCACCACGCCTCCGAGGAATTGCGCGAGCGGGTCCTGCCCGACATTGCCCGAGGCGATGTGTACCTGGGGTCGGTGACCACCGAGGCTGGCAAGGGCGGCCACCTGCTCAGCTCTGGCACGGGCACCCGGCATGTGGGCGACCTTGTCGAACTGGACCGGATGGCACCGATCGTCACCGGCGGCACCCACGCCGACGCCTACTTGATCACCGTCCTCGCGCCCGGCGCCACTTCTGACAGCCAGGTGTCCCTGGTCTACGCGGAACGGAAACAACTGGATGTGCAGGTCCTCGGCGGCTGGGACCCGCTCGGCATGCGCGGAACGCATAGCGTGCCGATGCGCTTCACCGGAGCGGTGCCGCACGACCAGGTCGTAGGCGGGCACGGCGACTTCCGCCGGGTCATGGTCGACGTCTTTGCGCCCCTGGCCCACCTCGGCTGGAGCGCCTGCTGGCTGGGCACCGCGGCCGGCGCGCTTTGCCGCACCCTGCGGCTGCTGCGCAGCCCCGAGGAACGCCGCCGCCGCGACCTTAAGAGCGAGCTGCTGTTAACCCGGCTGGCCCGGGCCCGCCAACGCATCGACACCGTGCAGGCCATGCTCAGCCACGCCGCCGACGTGTACGTATCGCTGCCCAAGCGGGAAAGGGGCGGCGCTCCCTGGCAGTTGCTCGTCAACGCCCTGAAGGTGACGGCATCCGAGCAGTGCCCGGCCGCCGTGGACGAGCTGATCGAGCTGGTCGGGCTGCGCCACGGCTACCTGCGCCATCAGCCGCTCGGCCTGGAGCGCGCTCTGCGCGATCTACGGTCCGCCTCACTGAACTACGGCAACGACCGGCTGCACCTGGCCAACGGCTCCCTCAGCCTCCTGGACCAGGAGACCACCCTTGCCTAACACCCTCCTCCCGTCGGCCTCCGCAGCCCTCGCCTGGCCCGCCCGCGCGGACGGACTATCCGGTGCGCCCGGGGCACGCCTGTGGACACCGGCTCCCGGCGTCTTCGTTGCGCTGGCACTCGCGGACACTGTGCTGGCGACGCCCCGGGCCGTGAAGCGGCTGCGCCCCGAGGAATGCCGCTCGGCCGCCAGCATGGCCGCCTGGCGGGCCCGCGAGCACCTGGCTGGCCGGGCGCTGCTGCGGCTGCTGCTCGCCGAGGTGGCCGGCGAGGAGGACGCCCGTGCCCCGGTAGTCCCCGAGCCGAACGGCCGCCCCCGGCTGCCCGATTGCCAGAACACCGGGGTGAGCATCTCGCATAGCGGTCCCTACGCGGCCGCCGCCGTGGCCACTGGACTGGACGTCGGCGTCGACGCCCAGGTGCCCCGACCGCCCTCTGCCGCCCTACTGCGCCGCTGTTGCGCACCCGGGACGGCGGCGCGCCTCGCGAACCTTCCATCCGAACGGGCCGCCCTCGCCTTCGCCCAAGTCTGGACCGTCCAGGAGGCCTGCGTGAAGGCGCGCGGCACTGGCCTGTCCGGCGCGCCCTGGCGAGTGCGTGCCGACCCGGACGGCCAAGCCGGCACCTGGGGGGCACTGCACTGGCGACGCCCTCCCTGGCATGACGCGGTCGGCGCCGAACCGGTCGCCCTGGCCTGCGCCTTCGGACCGCCCGAGGCACACCCCGCGCACCTGGTGGCCGCCTCCCACGGCCGCCCAGACCCGGAATCCCGAGCATCCTGACCACCACGCCCGTCCTGCGGAGGAGCCGATGCGTACCGATGCCACCCGCCCCCCTAGCCGGGGACTGAGCTGCTACACGGAGAACCTCGCTGGCTACTTGGCCGCGCGGGCACCCGCCCGGGTCGATCTGACCGCCCGCTCGGTGCGGCTCGCGATCGACCCGGCTACCGGCTGCTTCTCGCACCACGACCGCGCTCTGAACAACCTGCCCGGCGGGCGCAGGCTCGCGTACCGTGGCGCCTCCGACGCCGAGGCAGCCCTCACCGGCATCGCCAGCGAACTGGCGGAGCACGGCCGGGCGCTGGTGGTCGCCGACAGCGGCGCGCTGCCCTGGCTGTCCGGCGCGGCGCATGCCCACGCGCCCCACCTGATCCTTGTGGACGGCTGTACGCACGACGGGGGGTGGCACGTGGTGGACGGCTTCACCGCCCTGTTCAGCGGTGGCGGGCACCAGGAGCCGTTCGCCGGAGAGCTGTCCGGGGCCGAGCTGACGGCCCTGCTGGCCTTCCCCGGGGGCCTGTCGGAGGTGCACCGCGCGCGCAACGCCCTGGCCTTCGGTTTTCCTGTGCCCGCCCCGGCGCACGAGACGTACCAGTGGCTGGCCGAGGAACCGGGGACGACTGCAGAGCACCTGCCCGGCGGGCACTGGTTGACCGGGCCCGCGGCCCTGGAGGAGATTGCGCGGCTGGTGCTTGCGGACCTGCGGTGCGACGGCGAACGGGGCGTGCTGGAGGACGTCTGGGCGGCGGCGCAGCACCACATGTTCCGCGACGCGCATCTGCTGGCGGCGGACGGGGTGCTGTCCCCCGAGGACCGTCGGACCGTCGACGCCACCACCGCCAAGTGGCGCGAACTGCCCCGCCTGCTCCGCTTCGCCGCCAACTCGTCCCGCCGGGGCCGCCCCCGACCTTCCCTGGTCACGGGCGCATTCACCGTCCTCGCGGAACTCGAGGCGGCGGCCTCGCCGCTGCACGCCGCCCACGGCTACGACGTTCCCACGACGCTCACCAACGTCTCGTCACACGCCGGGCAGGGGAGCTGATCGCGGTGCCGACGTCCACGCTCACTCTGTGGGACCGCTTCGCCCGCACGGCCGGCCGCCACCCGGACCGCCCGGCGCTCGTCGCCGGGTCCACCACACTCACCTACGCGCGGCTGCGTGACCACGCCGAATCCCTGGCCGCCCGGCTCACCGCCGACGCGCCCCCGCCCCGCCGCATCGCCCTGCTGGCGGCACGGACACCCGTCACCTACGCGGCCTACCTGGCGGTGCAACGGCTCGGTAGCGCGGTGGTGCCGCTCAACCCGGCAGTTCCACCCGGCCGCAATGAAACCGTCGTACGACAGGTCGACGCGGCACTGGTCCTGGCCGATGCGACCGTTGACACCGCACCGGCGGGACGAGCCGCGCCCCTCCTTCCGGTCGCCCTGACGGCCCCGACCGACGCACCGGACCTGCGCAGCCTGCCCGGCCCTGGCCCGCACGATACCGCCTACATCCTGTTCACCTCGGGCTCCACTGGCCGACCCAAAGGAGTGGTGATCCGGCACGCCAACACCCACGCCTACCTCGACCACGCGGTCGAACGCAGCGGTGCCGAGCCGGACAGCCGTCTCTCGCAGACCTTCGGTCTCACCTTCGACCCCTCCGTGTTCGACATGTTCGTGGCCTGGAGTACCGGCGCGTCCCTCGTCGTGCCCAGCGCAGACGACCTGATGGACCCGGCCGGATTCGTCCAGCGGCACCGGCTGACCCACTGGTTCTCCGTGCCGTCAGTCGTCTCGCTCGCGGCCCGGCTGCGCCGGCTGCGGCCGAGCTCCATGCCGACACTGCGCTACGCGGCCTTCGCCGGCGAACCGCTCACCGTCCGGCAGGCCCGCGCTTTCGCCGAGGCCGCGCCCGCGGCCCGCCTGGAGAACCTGTACGGCCCGACCGAGCTGACCGTCACCTGCACCGGCTACCGCCTGTCCGCCGACCCGGCCACCTGGCCGCACACCGTCAACGGCACCGTGCCCATTGGCACCGCCCACCCCGGCGCCGAGACCCTTGTCGTCGACGAGCGGATGCGTCCCGCCGAACAGGGCGAACTCCTGGTTCGCGGACCGCAGCGGTTTCCCGGCTACCTGGACCCGGCGGACGACTCGGGACGGTTCGCCACCGGCGAGCCGGGCACAGGACTCACTCCCTACCAAGGCGGTCCGCTGACCGGCTCCCACTGGTACCGGACCGGGGACCGGGTGGCCCGCGACGGCGACGTCCTCGTTCACCTCGGCCGCCTCGACAACCAGGTCAAGATCAGCGGCTATCGCGTCGAACTGGGCGAGGTCGAGGAGGCCCTGCGCTCGTGCCCCGGCGTCGCCGACGCCGTGGTCGTAGCCCGCACCGAACGGTCCACCCCCGCTCTGGAGGCCGTCTACACCGGAGACGCCCCCGACCCCGGCCCGCTGCTCGCGGCCCTGCAAGAGCGGCTGCCCGCCTACATGGTGCCCCGAACCCTGCTGCGCCTACCGGAACTGCCGCTCAACCTCAACGGCAAGACGGATCGCGCTGCTGTACTCACTGCCCTGGACACGGCCCGCCCGACCGTTCCCGCTGGACCTCGCTCTCTCCCTGGGGACCGGGCCGCCGGCGGCGCCCGCCCCACACCCCTACCGGAAGGAACCCGGTGACGTGACCGCCACCCCTACCCGCACCGCGCTGCCCGACCGTGAGGAGTTTTGCTCCGCCATGGCACAGCTCGCCACCGGCGTTGCCGTCGTCACCACCGGCAGTCCCGACGGCCCGGTCGGCTGTACCGCCAACGCGGTGCTCTCACTGTCCACCGAGCCACCTTCAGTGCTTGTTTCGCTCGCTAGCAACGGCCGCACCGTGCAGCGCGCCTCTGCCCACGGCGGCTTCGCAGTCAACATCCTCGGCTGGCACCAGCGGGACCTGATGCACCGCTTCGCCCAGCTGCCGGCGGCGGAGCGTTTCCAAGGCGTTCCCTACCGGGACGAGGCGGGCTGCCCAGCTCTGGAGGATACGGCCGCCACCGTGGTGTGCCGACTCGATCAGGCGCCCGTCGCACTCGACCACACCCTGCTGATCGGCCGGGTCCTGTGGACCGCGCAGGACCCGGCCGCCCGGGCCCTTGTGCTCTACCAGCGTCGCCAGCACGCCGTCGCGCTCTGACCGGCCCACGCCCATCCCGCCCGTGCCGATCCACGGGCTCCTCCAGGGGGCAGCATGCTCATTTTCGAGACCATGGAATCCGAAGTCCGCAGCTACAGCCGGGCTTGGCCGACTGTCTTCACCACCGCACGCGGCGCGCACCTGCACGACGAGAACGGCCGCACCTGGCTCGACTTCTTCGCCGGTGCAGGAGCCCTCAACTACGGACACAACCACCCTGAGCTGAAGGAGGCGCTGCTCGACTACCTAGGCCGAGACGGCATTACCCACGGCCTGGACATGCACACCGCCGCCAAAGGTGCCTTCCTAGAGCGGTTTCGCGAACTGGTTCTGCTTCCACGCGGCCTCGACTACCGGGTGCAGTTCCCGGGCCCCAGCGGCACCAATGCCGTCGAGGCTGCGCTGAAACTCGCCCGCAAGGTCACCGGCCGCCGTACCGTGGGCTACTTCGATCGAGCCTTCCACGGGATGACACTCGGTTCGCTGGCCATTACCGCGAACCCGACCAAGCGCGCTGGCGCGGGCGTGCCGCTCCCTCATACCGCGCCGCTGCCCTATGACGACCCACGGGACGACGATGCCTCCGCAGTAGCCCGCCTCGCACAAGCCCTCGACGCGCAAGGCGAGACTCTGGCGGCCGTCGTCGTGGAAACCGTTCAGGGGGAGGGCGGGGTGAACGTAGCCCGGCCCGTATGGCTGCGCGAACTGGCCCGGTGGACCTCACAACACGACGTCCTGCTCGTGGTCGACGATGTGCAGATGGGCTGCGGACGCACCGGCCCCTTCTTCTCCTTCGAAGAGGCAGGGATCCTTCCGGACATCATCTGCCTGTCCAAGTCGATCAGCGGGTACGGGCTTCCCATGGCTCTCACTCTGATGAAGCCCACATTGGACGCCTGGAAGCCGGGCGAACACAACGGGACGTTCCGTGGCCACAACCCGGCCTTCGTCACGGCAGCCCGCGCGCTGGAACTCTTCTGGTCAGATCAAAGCCAGGCCTCGCAAACCACACAAAGGGCCCAGTGGGTCGGCCGAGGTCTGCGGGAGATCGCCCGTACGTACGGCCTGCGAGAGCCCCGGGGCAGAGGCCTGGTGTGGGCCCTGCCCTTCGATGAGCCGGCGATGGCGCGCCGGGTGTGCGCGACCGCTTACCAACTCGGTTTGTTGGTGGAGACCGCGGGCTTGCACGACGAGGCCGTCAAACTCCTTCCTCCGCTGACGATTGCCGATGACGAACTCGCGAGGGGGCTGACGCTCCTCGACACAGCGGTCGACGCGACTCTCAACCACGAGGGCTTGGCCGCCTAACGCGGGACAGACACCGCACCCGACGACACCGAAATATCGGAATCCCAATCAGGAGGACAACATGAACCCGATCCAGACCCCTGCCGTGGACACGTACCTCACTCGAGTACCGGAGAAGATTCCCGCACGGCAGCGTGAGGAACCCGTCGTCTGGGGCACTCAGGAAGGGCCTCTCAGCAGCGAGAACATTGCCTTCTACGAGCAGAACGGCTTCCTCCAGGTCGACTCGCTCCTCACCCCGGACCAGGTACGACGCTGCCACGAAGAACTGGATCGCCTCAAGCACGCCCAGGACCTGCTCGCCCCCGAGTTGGTGATCAGGGAGCCGAATTCACAGGACATCCGGTCCGTGTTTCGGGCCCACCAGGTCAGTGAGGTATTCTCGGATATCATCCACTCACCTCGCCTGGCCGATATGGCACGTCAAATCCTGGGATCGGACGTTTACATTCACCAGAGCCGAGTCAATTACAAGCCAGCGTTCGGAGGGGCGGAGTTCGACTGGCATTCCGACTTCGAGACTTGGCACGCGGAGGATGGGATGCCGCTGCCCCGGGCTTTCAGCATCTCTCTCTCGCTCACCGAAAACTACGAGTTCAACGGACCCCTGATGGTAATCCCCGGGTCCCACAAGACGTTCGTTCCATCGATCGGTGAGACGCCCGCAGAAAATCACCGAACGTCCCTGAAGACCGCGCGCCTCACCATCGGAACGGTCGACCACGAGGTACTGACGGACATCGCCCGGGAGAAGGGTATAAGGCAGGTGACCGGACCTGCCGGATCGGGCGTTCTGTTCGACTGCAACATACTGCACGGGTCAAATGGGAACATAACACCTTTCCCGCGCTCCAACATATTCATCGTCTACAACAGCATCGAGAACAAGCTCAGGGCGCCCTATTACGCCCCGAAAGAGCGGCCTCGCTATCTGGCCGACCGGGAGTTCCGCATCGTCCCGCGGCACGTACCGTCCCAGTGACCAGCCTCTGCCGTCAGCAGCATAAGGAGAAACAGTGATAGTGACATCACTCGAAAACGTTAACGGAACCGACCGGGACGTCAACGGGCCGGGGTGGCGCAGCCGACGCCTCCTCCTGGCCGCCGACGGCGTCGGCTACTCCCTCCATGACACCGTCATGGAGGCGGGCACCGAGACGTACATGCACTATGCGCACCACGTCGAAGCCGTCTATTGCATCTCCGGTCAAGCCGAGTTGATCAACGAGGAGACGAAGGAGGTGCATCAGCTGGGCCCCGGGACCCTCTACGTCCTCGACCGCCATGACCCGCACACCTTCCGGGCGCTCACGGAAGTACGCAACGTATGCGTCTTCACACCAGCCCTCACAGGACAGGAGACGCACGACGCGAGCGGTGCGTACCCCTCAGCGGACGACATGGCGAGTATGAGCAACCCCGCCGCCCAGTAGCCCTGGCTCAACGCGGGCGTGCCAGGGCCTCCTGCGCCGCCCGCGCCCTGAGCGCCCTCAATCCGTCCGCAATTAAGCTCTGGCTGGAACTCCCCCGGCGCACGCACGCGAGGATGCGCCGGGAGGGAGGCGGCGTCCCGTTCACAGGCAGTCGGACCAGCTGCGGGTATGCGGCAAGGGAGATCAGGCGCGGCACCAGGCACACGCCGAGTCCGTGATTGATAAGGGCAAGCACAGCCTGCCATTCGTCGGCATGGTGCACGATGCGCGGGGCGAAGCCGGCGACGGCGCACAGAGCGTGCATGAGACGGTTCTGATCATGATGGGGCGAGATCCAGTTCTCCCCCTCCGCCGCCAGCAAGCTGATGGCCCTCTGCGTCGCCAGTCGGTGGTGTGCGGGCACGACCAGGTCCAGCACATCGTCTAGCAAAGGCTCTTGGTGGAATCGAGCGTCATCGCTCGGCGGGCTGTCGGACAAGGGTGTCAGCACGGCGATGTCGATCTGGTCCGCGAGCAGTTGCCGGTATCCGTCACGCGTATCCGCCTCCGTGATGGTGACCTGCGTAGACGGAACGGCTTTCAGCAAGTCCTCAGCAGTCGGCGCGAGAAGTGGTCCGATACTCGTGGCGAAGCCCGTGAGGCGCAGCGTCCGATGCGCGTGGGCGCCGTGCAGCGCCAGCTCGGCACGCGCCTTCTCCCACTGAGCGCACAAAGTATCCGCGTGGCCGAGCAACACCCGCCCTGCGGCCGTGAGGCGCAGACGTCGACCATCCGGTTCGAGAAGTTCCGCCCCAGTTTGACGTGAAAGTTGCCTGAGCTGTTGCGAAACGGCGGACGGCGACAGATTCAGGGCTTGAGCTGCCGCTGTCACCGTCCCCTCCGCCTGGAGCACACGGAACGTCTGTAGAAGAATGAGATCGACCATGCAGTCATGCAACATGATTCCATGCTGAATTTTGCGATGGACGTGCATGATCCGGCCGCCGAACATGGAGACCATGGCTGAGCATCTCCGGCAAGCAGAATCGGCGTGCCCCGCATGCGGCTGGCCTGCGGGGCCGTCCGAGAACGTCATATCCCGCCATTCCGTCTCAGACGGCACCATCGTGTACGCGCGCTGCGTCTGCGGCCTGCTGCGGGTATGGCACCAGCCCACCCGGGCACCCATGCCACGGTTGGTCGTTGCGGGATCCGATCAGACATCACGCACAGATCGTGGCGTGTTCGCTGACGCGAAGGAGCATCAGGTGTGAGCAGGACACGCTCCCTACCTGGGAAACCGACTGCTGAGCACCAGATCACTGCAGCAGGCCACCGACGCCGTCCTGTCCTCCCGGCACCATTCCTGGTACTGGGCAGCGTCATTAGTGTTCAAACCGGCCAGGCGCTCGGCAAGCAACTGATCGGCACCGTCGGGAGCCCTATGGGAGCTGTCGGACTGCGACTGGTGCTCGCTGCTGGTCTCCTCCTGCTGCTGTGGCGCCCGCGCCATCTTCCTGCTGACCGGCACAGTCGCCTGCTGGTCCTCGCCTTCGGTACAGCGATCGCGGGTATGAACCTCGTCTACCTGGCACTGGAGCGCATGCCACTGGGCGTAGCCATGACGATTCAGCTGACAGGCCCGCTGGCAGTATCCCTGGTGACCTCTCGCCGTGCGCGTGACGCCGTCTGGGGACTGCTCGCGGCGGCGGGGATCGCATTCTTCATGCTCCCCGGGTCCTCTTCTGCTCCCCTGTCCATGACAGGCCTGGCCTTCGCACTAGCATCGGCGGTGTCTATGGGCGGATACCTATTACTCAGTCAGGGAGCCGGCGCACGCATGTCCGGTGGCCAACCATTGGCGCTGGCTGTGCTCTGGGCAGCGCTTCTGACACTGCCCTTCGGCTTGGTCCAGAGCGGCGATCGAATGGTCCAGCCCGACGCCCTGAAGGTCGGGCTTCTGGTAGCCCTCTTGTCAGCGGCGTTGCCCTACTCCCTGGAGCTGACCGCACTTCGCCAGTTGCCGGTTCGAGTGGTAGGCGTCTTGCAAAGTCTGGAACCCGTCGCAGCTGGCCTTGCTGGCCTCTTGCTCCTCCATGAACAGCTCTCAACGCTCCAGTGGCTGGCCATCGGCCTCATAACCGCGGCATCGGCGGGTGCTGTCGCGTTCACACGAACCTCATCAAGCACAATCTCCCGGCCTGACCGGTTGCGGTCCCGACTCCAGAAACACCGAAATGGCTCGCCTTCCGAACCTGACTGACGTGATACCCGACCTTTACAACGGCTCGCACCAGGCCGGGAAGCTGGGCGCGGCCATCCTGTACGCCACGCACGAGCCGGAGCTCCCCACCCCGGCCGGGCTCACCTGCCACGGCCCGATCACGGGCTTCCGCTTCTCGGTGAAGCCGCTGCGCACCGGCATCCAGAGGGAACCCATGGCCGCCTCGTACGGACGGCAGCTGATCGTCCGTGACGTCCTGCCCGTCCCTGCGCGCTGACGTCAGCGGCGGGTGACGGCGTAGCCCGCGTCGTTGACGGCGCGGGTCCACACGTCGCGGTCGAACCACTTGGTGATGTTCGGCTGCATCTCGGTGATGGTGCGCATCCGGGCTTCCCAGTCGTGTCCGGCCGGGCCGCGGCTGCCGTCGCAACTGGTGCAGCCGTCCTCGCCATGGATGTGGCCGGCCATCCAGGCGTTGACGGCCACGTTGATGATGACCGCGTACAGGTCGCCGCCGCTCTGTGCCAGGGAGTCCGGCACCCCGGCGAGGACCAGGGCCAGCTCCGGGTTGTCGATCGGCGGCATCGGAGCCTGCCCGACACCCTTCTCGCTGCTGCTCTCCTCGTAGGAGGACTGGCTCTGCGCGAGGCGGTCGGCGAGGGCGGCGGCGTCGAAGTACCGCCAGGCGGAGCGCGCCTGAATCCCGAGCCGTTCGGACACGGTGCTGATGTTCTTCTCGATCGTGTCCTCAACCGTCGACGGCGCGAGCGTCACCCCCCGGTGAGCCAGCTCCGCGAGCGTCTGGGCAACGGCTTCCTTGAAGGCTTTCGTGTTCCGCACCACCGCATCGTAGGCGGAGCGGGAGCAGCCACTAGGCGGCTTCACCTGAACTGGGCTGCCCGCGGAGCCAGCCCCTTGGACGGTGCTGAATGCCTTGCGTGGCGGGTGGGGAGTGCGGGGCGGAGAATCGGGTAACCGGGCGCACGGCCCTTGAGCCAGTAGGTGTCGGTGCGGAAGGACGGTTCTGTGATGCTGATGGCCCACCCCGCGGTGTTGCGGGATCTGATCGAACAGTACGAGGCCCTCGCAGCCGTGGACGCCTCCAACGCGGACAGTGCGCGAGTACGCCAGCGCATGGACGATGTCGCCTACACGCTGTGCGTGTCCACCGGCACTCGGGATATCGACGCGGCCTTGATCGCCGCCCGTCACCAGCTGTCCGGCGCCCGGCCCCTGGACGACTCAGTCCTGAACGCCGGCTGATCCGCTAGCCTTCCCCGCCGGCCCCGACCTCAAAGGAAACGGACACCCTACGTGGACGCCACCGCCACCAGCGCAGCGCCGATCTACGACCTGCTCATAGCTGAACGGGGCGACGTCGTCGCCGACGCGGCACGCGTCGCGGAACAGGCCCTCCTCGATACCGCCGGCACCCTCGACTTTGGTCTCCCGGTCAGCGACGAGGACGCGGACGGCGACACCGACTAGACGGGGCCAGGCTGAACTGTCATCCGCGATGGCGGCCGCGCAGGAGCTGCCGGAGGGCGCGGCGTATCGGTGGTGGCAGCGGGTGGCCGGCGGTTGTGGCGACCAGCTGCTCGGCCACGGCGCGCAGCTTGACGTTGTTGTGCTGGGAGACGGTCACCAAGACCTCCCACGCCTCGCCGGGCGTGCAGTGCCCGAGCGCCATGATCATGCCGCGGGCCTGGTCTATCACCGGCCGGTACGTCAGCGCCTCACGCAGCTGTGCCACTTCTTCGCGCAGCTGCTGAAGCTCCGTGGGCCTCTCCTCTTCCGCTTCCGGATCGGTCGGCCACGGCGCGTCTTGCTTGCGCGGCTGGGTCGTCACAGTGCCAACGAATCTACCCACGGTGAGCGTCTTATGCGCGTTACGGTCCTTCGTCCGTACGCACGTCCATCCAGCGGGCAGGACAGCGCGAGGCGGCTGCCGGACCGGCAGCCGCCTTCGTGGGTATCGCTCCGCCCGGTCAGCCCCGGATGATGTTCTGTGCCTGCGGCCCCTTCTGGCCCTGCCCGATGTCGAAGGTGACGTGCTCGCCCTCCGTCAGCTCGCGGTAGCCGTTGCCCTGGATTTCGGAGTAGTGCGCGAAGACGTCCGGGCCCCCGCCGTCCTGTTGGATGAAGCCGAAGCCCTTTTCGGAGTTGAACCACTTCACGGTGCCGCTGGCCATACTGGTCGATCCTTCGTTCATGCCTGGGAACAGCCCAGCCATCCGGGCATGCTCCGGCTCCTGGCAGCAGGAGCCGCCATCGTTGTACCCCGTACCGTCCTGCTTATCCGACGGACGACACACCCCCGCCCGAGGCGGGGGGACCACCGCCCGCATCTCTGACTCCCGCGGGCCCTCGCACCCGCAGAGCCGCCGGCCGGGACACTGACGGCCCCAACGCCGGGCGCGGAGTCGGGGCCGTCACACGGCGAGAGTCCCGTCGTGGGGCGACCAGGAACCGCGCGTGTTCCCTGCCCAACGCCTCCGAACGCCAGGCGTCACGCCGCCGACCGGGCGAAACGCCACTCACCGCGGCGCTGCTGCCCGCCTCGCCGCCAGCGACCGCTCCCTGTGCGGGATCTTCGCTTCTGCAGTCGTCCCGTCGCTGTAGCGGACGACGCACCGCTGTCCCGGCTGGGCCGGGCATTGCGTACACGCCAGGCCGATCCAGGCCGTGGCCGGGTTGACTCCTGGGGCCAGGCGACCACGCGGTGGTGGAGGCATCAGGTCCTGCTTGCGTTGCCGGGGCGGGCGCTTGGGCCTCTCCTTCCGGGCCGTCGGGGCGCACGAGGCATGGACCGGCTTTCCCCGTGTACCGCCCGCCCTGCTGTACACGGTCGGGGACTCAGTCGTCGGATCACCGCACATCGCGCAGACCAGTGGCCCCCGCTTGGGCCGCTGCTTCTGCGTGGCCTGCGGCTTTCGTGCGGGCACAACCTCCGTGCTCCCGTCCGTACGGGTCACCCTCACCTCGGAGGCCGGCGGAACGCTGTACGAACGGAGCTTCGGGGCAGCGCTGTGTGTCTGCCCCTTGCGCCCGCCCCGGCCGATACGACGAGTCATGAGCCAGAGCGTAGAGCCACGCAGCACGCTGCCACCCGCGCCACGTCCCGGCTCACGGCACGGAATGAACTGCCCGCTGCAAGCGGGTAACCGACGCCCGGCGACATCGTTGAGTACGGCAACGCGTGCATGAACATCCCACCCCTCCCCGTGCGGATCACGCGAACGAGCCCCGGACCACGCCACGTCGGTCCGGGGCTCGCGCGCTGTTCGGGGCGCGGTTGCTAGAGGTCGAACTTGAGGTGCTCGATGTCCGTGAACCGGACCTCCTCCAGGGAGCCGGCGCGGCGGCCGCCGTCCTGGAAATACACCTCCTTGAGCGCTTCGGCCGCGATCTCCTGGAGCTGCTGGTCGGTGGCGCCGGCCTCCTGGGCGTCGAAGAGGCGGGCGGCGTAGACGGGCGGCAGGGCGACGGTCAGGTGCCGGATGCGGTCCTGGTCCGTCGACCCGATCGGCGCCGTGTAGCCCATGCGGGCGCGGGTGTCGATGACGATGCCGCCCGTGCTGGCCGCCTTCTGCCGGGCCTTCGCGCGGATCTGCGGCTGCCACCGCTTCTTCACCTCACGCTCCAGGCGCGCGGCGAGTTCGGGCCGGGGCTTCTTGATCTGGTCCTTCACGTACCGCTCGACGGTGCGCTGGGAGACCCGCAGCATCTGGGCGACCGCCTTCGTGCCCTTGAGCTGCTTGACCAGGTACCGCATCTGCGCACCCGCGCTCTTGGGTGCCGGGCGGGTGAACGCCTTCTGCACCGCGGCCTCCAGGCCGTCCCCGAACAGGCTCATCGTGGCCTACTCCTACTCTCCGTTGTCGACGTCGGTGACGGTGCCGTCCTTGATGTACCGGGCGAGGTTGAGCTCCGGCGCGTTGAACCGCTCCCGGACTTCCTCGCCCCACAGGACGTCCTGCGTGCCCTCGTGCTTGACCAGGCCGGGGTTGATGCCGAGCTTGAAGCCGCCGGGCAGCGGCTTGCCCTCCCGGTAGGGCAGGAAGTCCAGCGGCGAGGGCCCGACTGCGGCGTAGACGACGCAGGCGGACAGGATCGCGATGGGGTACTGCCCGGTGAAGGCGGCGTGCTTGACGATCTTGCGGTGCAGGTTGATCCGGGTGCGGGAGATGACCGCCGCCCGGATGTCCGGCCGCCACGTCGGGCGGGACAGCGCGCGCCACGGCTCGCCCGGCCGCCAGCCCTCGCCGCGGGGCCGCTCGCGGAGCTTGCCCAGGCCGCCCTGACCGTCGCCTTGATCCCCGTGGTGACGATCGCCAGTTCCGGGTCGCGGTCCTTGTAGCCGTCCATCGCCGCGAGGAAGTCCGCCGGGGCGAGGTCGGCGTCGACGCCGAGGTCGGCCATCGTGGCGAGGTAGGCGCCGCGCAGCCGGTTGTACCAGCCGTCCAGGTAGCGTCCGTTCTCGTAGCGCACCCACGCCTCGATCGGGCGCACCTCGTAGCCGAGCTCCACCGCGTACGCCACGGTGGGCGTCGCGTACCAGGCCGGGCCGGTCGGGCGCTCGCCCTTCGGCGTGAACGGAGAGGGCAGCAGCGAGCCGTCCAGCTCCACCCACTCCTTGCCGACCTTCACGCGAGACAGATCGACGTGGGACAGGTCGACCAGCCACGAGCCGGGCAGCTTCGGGTCGAACGCGGGGGCCTTGACGTGCGTCGCCTCGCCCAGGCCGACGTTCAGACCGTTGGCGCCGGCCGCGAAGGCCATGTTGACGTCGATGCCGACCAGGTGCCGCAGGGTGCACTCCCCGTCGGTCATCGGCCGTGCCCAGTCGTACGCCTCCTCGAACAGCTTCTCCGCCGGGCCGCGCACGTGGAAGCGGGGCAGGTCCTTGAGGATGGGGTGCCCGTCGGGGGCCTCGCAGGGCGGGAAGTTCATCGGGTCGATGGCGTCCTTGCCGAGCGAGCCGGGGTTGTGCTCGGAGTGCCGCTTGCCGTCAGCGTCCGGCTCGGAGGCCCGGGTCGGCGGGTGCAGCGCGGTCATCAGCTCGAGGCCGGTCACAGCGGTGGAGCCGCGCGGCGTCATCACTCGAGAGGCGTACACGCCCAGGACGCGGGCGAGTTCGGCTGGCGGGAGCTGCTCGGCCTCGCCCCAGTGCCGGGTATCCAGCGCGTTCCACGACGGGATGCACAGCTGCACGCAGGCCCGCTCCGGCCCGGTCGCGGGGCGGTAGATCCGCGCCCACGGGCCGAAGCCCCTCTTCGTCAGCTTCCAGTCCGCGCGCACGAGCTGCTTGATGACCTTGTGGCCCTCGGGCAGGCGCCCGGCGAGGCGCTCCTCCTCCGTGAGCGCGGTGGGCAGGCCGTAGCGCTCCAGCGCGGCCTCGGTGAGGACGATGAGCGGGTCGGCGTCCTTGCCCGGCCCGGACAGCTTCGGCTGACCGAGCTTGGCCTCGCGCAGCGTCCAGTCGACCAGGGCCGGGATGCTCTTGGCGGGCACGTCCAGGACCAGGCCGCCGGTGCAGTACGCCAGCACCGTGCCGTCGTCCTCGACGTCGACGACCGCGAGCGGGCCGTTCTCGAAGCGCGGGTCGGTGCCGCCCGCCGGGGTACCGGCCGGGGCCGCCTTCTTCGCACCCGGGCGGCGCGACGTCGACGACGGCCTGGTGGTGCGCGCCGGACGGGACGCGGCCGCCGGAGCAGCAGCGACCGGGGCAGGGGTCTGGGTGTTCTCGGTTGCAGTCATGTCCGCAGCCTCGGACGCCTGGCCTGTGGACAGAGTCCGCGCTTCCGCCGGGTCGGCGAAACTCGCCGGGACGGGCGCGCCGGGAGAGGGGTAGAGGGATGCGGCGAGTTCGTCGAGTACAGCGGCCGACACGATGCCTGCCGGGTCGACAGCGCCGCCGAAGGTGGCGGGCACCGGGGCCGCTGGCTTCTCCGGCGTTGCGGGTGCGGGGTAGAGCTCCGCGAGCTGCCGCAGCAGGCGCGCGTAGGCCTCACGCTCGGGGCCGCGCGGCTCGGTCGGCTTCTTCGTCGATTCACCGTATGAATACCGTACGAAGCGTGTTCGGGGCGCGTGCGGCACATAGCTGAAGGGGGCGGCCCCGTATGGGACCGCCCCCTTCAGCGCGCGCACCTCAACGAGCGCGCGGTGGAGTCATCCGTGCGTGCAGCAGGGTGCTGCGGGTGAGTTCGGTGCCCTGCTTGTGGTCCTCGTTGAGCAGGGCGGTCAGGCCCTTGGGCGCGTTCCAGTGCTCGCGCAGGTTGGGGGTGGCTCCAAGGTCGTCCAGGAGCAGGTTGATGACGGTGGCGGCCTCGCTGGGGCGGTCGCCGTATCCGTTGCCCCACCACAGGTGCTCGGACGGTGTGCAGGGGGCAGGGTGGAGGTGGCCATCGCTGGTGGTGACCCACACGGTGTGGTGCAGGACGACCGAGGCGAGTTCGGCGTCGCCGGCCGGGAGGGACAGCGGGGCGTAGAACCGCCAGACCTGCTTGCCGTCGTGGTCGGCGGTGCGCATGACGGGCATGTCGGTGAGCGGGTCGATGAAGAAGGCCTCCGCCTTCTTGCCCTGGGCGAGGACGACGTGGGCGGCGGTCGGGTCGCACATGGTGAGCCGGCGGGCCCACCGTTCGCTGATCGCGCCGGGGCGCACCGGCACCTCGGTGAGCGCGCCGAAGGGGAGCAGGTCCGGTTGGCGGCCGACGGCGACCTCGATCGCCGCGACGGCGTCGGGGTGGGTGCTGAGGGCGAGCCCCAGCCAGCCGGCCTCGAGGACCTGGCGGTCGCCGTCGGAGCGCAGGGGGTGGTGGCTGGTGTCAGGTTCGGCCGCGATGGCCACGGGGTTGCGCCGGTCGCCGTGGCCCTCCTTGCCGAAGACCTGGATGTCGTGCAGGGTGCCGTCGATCCGGTTGTTGCGGATGTCGTTGGCCATGTCCGTCGCGGCCAGGTGCGAGGTGACGTCGAAGGCGTCGCTGACTACGACGCGGCGCAGGATCTTCTCGTTGTTGTTGGCCGGCACCTCCACGACGGCCGCGGGAGTGCCGGGCTTCCACCCGCGGATCAGGTGCGGCAGGCGCAGCAGGTCGGGCCACCAGGGCAGGTCCTGCCCAGCGAGGGCGGCGACGTCGCCCCAGTCGGCTTCGTACTCGATGCCCGGGTGCGCGGTGTCGGCCGCGACCAGCGCCGGCCCGCGGAAGCTCATGTCCCCGTACAGGGCGCACACGGTGACGACACCGTCCGGGTTGCCGCCGCCGGCGACCTCGGTGGCAACGTCGGTGGCGACCCTGCGGTCGTCGCAGTGCACGATCCTGATCGTCCCCAGGGCGGTGTGCCAGTCCTGCGCCGGTCCGCGCACCGTGTCCTTGTAGCCGGCCCACCGGCCGGGCGGCAGTTCCTCGGGGAGCGGGCGCAGCAGCACGGCGCCGCGACGGGCGAACTCCGGGGTGTGGGCCGCCCACCGGTAGACCTGGAAGCCGTCCCAGACCTCCTCGGGCTCCTTCTTCCCGCCGAACCCCGCGAGCGGATCGTGCGGCGGCTCGGTCGGCTGCGGGAAGTCGTCATACTTCCTCACCAGCCGCCACAGCCCGAAGGAGTTGATGCCCAGCAGCTGCTGGATTTCCGTCCTGGACAGGTAGCTGTCGCTCACGCCCATACCGCTGCTCCTCACCGTTCCGGGGGCGCTTCGTCCCCAGTCCAGATCACGGAGCGGACCGGGCAGGCGGCACGTCCAGAGCGGCCTTTCCTGCCTGATTCCTCATGGGCATTGGCCGAGAAGACGCCCTTGCCCCTGGCCGCCGGTCCGGCCTGATTCCTGCCCTGGTCAGGCCAGGTAGGTCGAGGCCCGTAGTTCTAGGTTGTCGTGGCCGCCTGGCGGCGCTTGGCGCGTTCGACCTGCCGCAGCAGAAGGTCGGCGAACTGGATGATCTCTGCTGCCTCGATGGGATCGTCGAAGTCGACGGTGCGGTGGCTGGCGGGGTTCTTATACGCGCCCATGGCGCCGGCGAAGAGCGAGGAGGCGGCGTCTTGCTCACCGCCTTCGGCTCCGGCGTCGGCGAGCGGGCCGCCGACCTTGCCGTTCTGGTGCGCTTGGAACGCCTTGCGCATCAGCGGTACGCCGACCAGGGAGTTGTCGAGGCCGGACGCGTCCCGGACGGCAACTTCGACCGCCTTCATCGCGGCGAAACACGCGGTCTCGTAGTCGCCCAGGTCGAAGTTGGTGCGCACTGTGTCTTCCAGGGCCGGATGGAGGTGGCCGGACAGCCGCTGGCGGGCTTGGAACCGCGTGACGCCCTCGGGATCCTCCGCCAGATTCCTGCCGTCGCGGGACAGTTGACGGAAACCTTCCGACTGACTGGGTACCCGGGACAGCAGCGCGTGTGCTTCCAGCCAGGCCCAGGCATCGGAGAGGCGGTCGACGAGGTTCTCAGTATCCGGTTCGTCCTGGAACGCCTGGCGGGCAGAACCTATCGTTCCTGCGTACTGCAGGAAGCCTGTTCCGCCGGCGAGGTGCTGCAGGAGAAGGATCGCAACGTCCCGGGTGGGCAGCTGCCGGATCTATTCCGCCGGAACCGGCGGCGTGAACGTATACCTCATGGGCGCACGCTACGGCGTGGCACCGACAACCGAGTGCCGTACCTCGACAGGAGGACACTGACGGGCCGAACGCCATGCTTAGCGGCTCCAGCGTTGTCAGTGGCGGGAGGTACCGTCAATCAGTTGGGCGCCCGGCAGCGTGGCCGGGTGCCGACCGGAGGCGGATCTCGTCTCCAGTACGGCTGGAGGTTGCATGGCCCTGGACAAACGCCGCGTGCAGACCGCAGTGATCGGCAACGCCGATTCCGAGCTCCCTGTGGTCCTTCCGATGGAAGCGATAGAGCTCGACGACTTCCGGACCCGCCACACTGGCCAGACCTACTGGTGCGGGACGTGGCTGGGCGGGTGTGGCCACCAGCTCTTCACCAAGCTGTACACCGACCGTGCCTGCCACTTCGCGCACGGGCCCGATCCCGAGCACACCTCCACCTGCGCCCGCAAGGCATCCGGGGTTTCCAGCGCGGACCACCTGTACATCAAGCACGGACTGTTGGACTGGCTGACGAGCCAGGACATCACCGCCACCGCCACCATCTCGCGCGATGGAGACGGCGCGATCGGTCGGGACGTGCTCTTCGCTCCTGCCGGTCGCGACGCCCTTCGGGTGCTCCTCTCCGATTTGCCCGGCTCTCCCGCATCGGGGGAAGAAGACCCTTCCCGGCTGGTGCTCGGCCCGGAGATGACGCCGGACCCGGACGTGCTGCTGCGGCAGGGCTACGTCAACCGCATCCAACTCGTCCCCGACGGCACCCGCCGCAGGATCCAGGTCGGCACCGAACGCCACGGCGGAACCACCGACTGGTTCGACCTGGACGAGGTAGAGCTCACCGACTCAGGGCTCACCACCCCAGCGGTCGCAGAGATCCGCCGGCTGCGCACCACGCGGCGGCCCATCGGCGTACGGACGCAAAAGGCCCCGCCGCCCCAGAGCCGGCCGACCGCGGGAGCCGTCAGCGACGAGACACACGGCATCCCGTCGCAGGACCGTGACTCCGTCATGGCGGCCCTCCAGCAGGCCGTCAGTGTCGGGCGTAGCCGCACGGAGATCCGCCACTGGCTGAACCAAGCGGAGGAGGTGACGCGCGGCGGAGCCACCGCCGAAGAAAACGACCTGATCAGGGCGGCTGCCGACGCGCTGCTGAGGCTGGAACGCGGAGTCGGCGTGTCGACTCCGCGGAAACCGACCTTCCAGGAGCGGCGCGCCCTGCAGAAGGTCGAGGGGCTGCTGCTCGTTCTCGCGCAGCACAGAACGCATGGCATGGGGGTGACGTTCCGCCAGCGCAACCAGCTCGTGCAGGCCGCGGAGAAGGCTTCGGCCTGGCTCACCGACGAACAACGCTTCCAGGTGGAGGAGTGGCAGAAGGATCCGGAGCCCGCACCAGTGCCTCGCGCCCCTCAGCCGCCGCGTGGCCGCCCGCAGCGCCGCCCGGAGCACTTCGACGGGGCCGGCCTCGCCGATGCCGTACGCGACGTTCTGGAGCACGCGGCCCGGATGGGCGAGACCGTACCGCTCACCGACTTGTGTGCCCAGGTCAAGGGCCTGGGCGAGCTGACGGAATCCGATCAGGTGCAGGTGCTGCGCCGGGTCGGGCCCACTGCGCGCCCCCGCAGTGCGAAACCCCAGCGTCCGGCCCTGCTCACGGCGCTGATCACCACGGACACGGGGACCATGCACCCGGTCTACCAGCAGCTCGCTGACCACGCTGGCCACCACCTGCCCTCGCAGGCCGACAGTGCGTGGACCGATACGGTCAAGATCCTCCACGACCGCTACCGGACCCCATAGCAGCACGACCGCCACCCCAAGGCCGATACCGCACGAAGGCCGCCCGGGTTGTCCGGGCGGCCCTCGTCGTGCGCGGCATGCGGTCAGACGACCAAAGCTGATCTACGAGGCAGCCGGTGCGGTGTGCTGAAACGGCGTGACGTGCGATAGCGCTCACCCCGGGCAGCAGGTGGGGTGAGCGCCATTCTCGTTCGACGGTGGAGTCCTCGTAAGTGGTCAAGTCAGGGATACTCCCCGGCCACCGAAGAACTCGGCGAACGTCGCGACGGGCAGGCTCGCGGTA
The DNA here is from genome assembly GCF_049975785.1 of Streptomyces sp. WG7. Lineage (NCBI taxonomy): Bacteria > Bacillati > Actinomycetota > Actinomycetes > Kitasatosporales > Streptomycetaceae > Streptomyces > Streptomyces sp. WG7. The sequence continues at coordinate 14,115 of NZ_JBNGGE010000050.1, read as the reverse complement.
CGGGCGTGGTCCGTGTGGCCGGATGGGTTGCGGAAGTGCACTGTGTCGCCCTGGCGGCCGGTGACGAGCACGAGGTGGCCGCCCTTGCCGGGGGCGGGGTTCTCGGGGCGGCGGATTTCCTTGTGTACCGAGGCCATCGCGAGGCGCCCGCTGTCGAGCAGGGCGAGGAGGTCGGGCACGGTCAGGGTCCGGTACACCTCGGCGTCCAGGGCGTGGACGTCGCGCACGTACTGGACGAAGGGGGCGTAGATCAGGCCACGGATGGCTCCGGTGTTCGGGTCCTCGGTGTACGCCCCGTACTTTCTGGCGCCCTCGAGGAGTTCGAACATGGTTGGTGCCTCTCCGGTGCGGGCGAGGAGAGCCATGCGCAGGCAGGCGATGCCGCACGCGTGGCCGGCCCATCGGCCGTAGGTGGCGAGGTCGGGGGCGCCGAACTCTTCCCATCTCGGGTCGTCGTCGTGGGCGCGGCCCTCGTAGGCGAAGGCGTGGATCAGGTCCGGGCTGGCGTACTGCGTGATCGTGGGGAACGGGTGGTCGTCAGGCACGGGCGGGTTCCTTCCGGCGGGTGGCCTGGCTGATCAGCCGGTGGAAGGTGGGCAGGTCCACGCCGCCGCCGGAGATCACCACCCCGATCATCCCCGACTCATGGGGGATGAGGCCGCCGAGGACGGCGGCCAGGGCGCAGGCGCCGCTGGGTTCGGCGACGACTTTCAGGTGCCGGAAGGCGAAGGCCATGGCGTCTGTGATGTCCTTCTCGGTCACGGTCACGACGGCGTCGAGGAGACGTGAGTTGACGGCCCAGGTCAGGGGCGAGGGGCTGGTGTGCCCGAGGCCGTCGGCGATGGTGGCGGGGACGTCGGGCAGGGCGATGCGCTGGCCGCAGCGCATCGAGAGCAGGGTGTCGGCTCCTTCCTGGGGTTCCACGCCGATGACTTTGATGCCGGGGTTCAGGTGCTTGGCGATGGTGGCGGTTCCGGCGGCGAGGCCGCCGCCGCCGACGGGGACCACGAGGGTCTCGATTTCGGGGTGGTCGGTGAGGAGTTCCAGGGTGGCGGTCCCGGCGCCGGCCATGATGTGCCGGGAGTTCGCCGAGGGGACGACGGCCAGGCCGTCCCGGGCGGCGATCTCGGCCACGAGGGCGTCGCGGTTGTCGGAGTCCCGCCGGTAGGTGACGACCCTGCCGCCCAGGGCGCGGATGCCTTCGACCTTCGGGGTCGGGGCGTCGGCGGGGATGACGACCGTGGCCGGTACTTCGAGGAGCCTGCCGGTCAGGGCCAGGGCCTGGGCGTGGTTGCCGGAGGATGCGCCGATCAGACCGTGGGCACGTGCTGTGGTGGGGAGGGATGAGGCGTGATGGTAGGCGCCGCGGAACTTGAAGGAGCCGGTGCGCTGGAGGCTCTCCGCCTTGCACACCACCGGCCAGCCTGCGGCCTGGTCGAGGGAGAGCGCGGACAGGGACGGGGTGCGGGCGACGACCGGCTGGAGGTTGGCGGCGGCTTCCTCGATGTCGCAGGCGGTCAGCTCGGTCACGGCTGGTACCCCTCTCGGGTGGTGGCGGTGGCGAGGATCGTGCGGATGAGCTGGTCGTAGTCGATGCCGGCCGCGGCCGCCGTGGTGGCGAGGTTCCCGGTGTGGGAGAGGCCGGGCAGGGTGTTGATCTCCAGCCAGTACGGGCTGCCGTCGGCAGTGACGATGAAATCGGAGCGGGAGTATCCGGTGCAGGCCAGGGCGCTGTGCGCGGTGAGTGCAGCGGTGGTGATCGCGTCGAGTGTGGCGCTGGGGAGTTCGGCCGGGCACCGGTAGCGGTACTTGGTCTTGTCGCGCTTGGTGGCGTAGTCGTAGAACTCGGCGTCGGTGGGCAGTGTCTCCAGCGGTGGCAGAGCCACGGGCGAGCCGTCTACCTCCAGGATTGCGCAGGTCACCGGTGTGCCCGTGGTGAAGGGCTCCGCGAACCAGCCGTCGCTGGCGTTCACCGTGGACAGGGCCGCGGTGAGTTCGGCGGTGTCGTGGCAGACGCTCATACCGATCGAGCCGCCTTCGGACAGCGGCTTGAGGATCAGTGGGAAGGCGATGGCGTCGGTGAGGGCCCGGGTGATCGTGTCGCGGTCGCGGGCCGGGACGTGGGCGGAGGGCAGGACCGCCACTCCGGCGGCGGCCACGACGGTCTTGGCGAGGGTCTTGTGCATGCCGATGGCGGACGCGGTGACGCCTGACCCGGTGTAGGGGATGGTCAGGGTCTCCAGTAAGCCCTGGAGCTTGCCGTCCTCGGCGTACTGCCCGGCGATGGCCAGAAACGCAACATCGGAGCTGCGGACCTGGTCGGAGAAGTCTTTGCTCGCGGCGTCGAGGAACACCGTGGTGTACCCCTGCCGGTCGAGGGACTCCAAGGCAGCGCGGCCCGACATCAGGGACCGCTCCCGCTCGGTGGACCTGCCGCCGGAGACGACAGCGATCCGGCCGGGGCGAAGAGACTGCGTCATCAGATGGTGCTCCTGTTCGTGGGTCTTCTGGCCGGTCGCGGAGGCGCCGGCCCGTCAAGGCGCTACGGTCGAGGAACCGAACCGGCGGGCTGTTGGCCGTGCCGGGCAAGCCCTGCTGATGCGGAGTTCGTTTCGTGATCCCCCTGTCTCTCGAAGCCGTCGCGTCCGCTGTCGGCGGCCGCCTGTGCGACGTGGCGGACCCGTCCGCGCTGATGACCGCGCCCGCGGTCGTCGACTCGCGCGAGGTCGAACCCGGCGGCCTGTTCGCGGCGCTGCCCGGTGAGCACACCGATGGGCACGCTTTCGCGGCGAACGCGGTGAAAGCCGGTGCGGTGGCCGTCCTGGCCACCCATCCGGTCGGTGTCCCGGCCGTCGTCGTCGAGGACGTACTGGACGCGCTCGCCGCACTGGCCCGCACCGTGCTGGCCGCCGTCCCCGACGTCACGGTCATCGGGCTGACCGGCTCGGCGGGCAAGACCAGCACGAAGGACCTGATCGCCCAGGTGCTGCCCGAGCGCGGGGAGACGGTCGCCACCGTGAAGTCGTTCAACGGCGAGATCGGCATGCCGCTGACGGTGACCCACCTGGACAACGGGGTCCGCCACCTCGTGCTGGAGATGGGCGCCCGCGGGATCGGCCACATCACCCACCTGACGCGGATCGCCCCGCCCACGGTCGGCCTGGTGCTCAACGTGGGCACCGCCCACGTCGGCGAGTTCGGCGGGCGCGAGCAGATCGCGAAGGCCAAGGGCGAACTCGTCGAGGCACTCCCCGCGGACGGACTGGCGGTCCTCAACGCCGATAACCCGCTGGTCGCCGCCATGGCGTCGCGGACCCGGGCCCGGGTGCTGACCTTCGGTACCGGCAACGGTGCCGACGTGAGGGCCGTGAACGTCGCCCTCGACACCTCGGGACGGGCCTCGTTCACCCTGACGGCCGCTGATGCCCACGCGCGGGTCGACCTGGCCCTTCACGGCGCGCACCACGTCTCGAACGCGCTGGCCGCGGCCGCCGTCGCGATCGGGCTGGGCGTCGGCGTGGAGAAGACGGCCGCCGCCCTGTCCCGCGCGGTCCTGGTGGCGTCGGGGCGCATGGAAGTCACCGACCGGGGTGACGGAGTGCGGATTGTCAACGATGCGTTCAATGCGAACCCCGACTCGATGAAGGCAGCGTTCGCGGCCATTGAGGCCATGGCAGACGGGCACCGGACCGTTGCTGTCCTGGGCGAGATGAAGGAACTGGGCGCCGACAGCAGCGACGAACACCGCCAGGTCGGTCGGCTCGCCGCCGCCTACATCGATGTGCTGATCGCCGTCGGCGACGAGGACGCGCGGACGATGGCCTCCGCCGCCCAGGAGGGCAACCCGCAGATGCACGTGGTCAACGCCGGCGACCGGGACCATGCCCTGGCTCTGGCCCGCGGCCTGATCCAGCCGGGGGACGTCGTCCTGGTCAAGGGCTCCCACAGCGTGGGGCTGGAGCACACGGCGGTATGTCTGGCGCAGCCCGACACCCTGGCCGGCGACCGCTAGAAGCGCGGCCGGCGGCTTCAGCCGGGCCGCCGGGCGCGGAGTGTCGTCGGGGGCGATGGCACGCAGGGTTCCGCGGTGGCCGGTTGGGGTGTCCATGACGTCCCGGCCGATCCGAGGGTGATCGCGATGGAGCATGCGGCGGCTCACCGGGTTTCACCGTTCGACGAGGCCAGCGGCGCCCAGGTGTAGCGCACGCGCACGCCGAGCTCCTGGAGCCAGGCGATCTCACGGTGCCGGAGCTCGTGCGCGCCCTCCGGGGCGATGCCGGCGGGCCAGCGGACGAGCACGGTGGCGATGGCGCCGGCCTCCGCCAGGTCGCGTACCCGCTGCCACCCAGCGCGGCGGCCGGGATCGGGCTCGCCGAACTCGTCGGTGACCACTTCGGTGATCGTCAGGCCGCGGCGCCGCGCGAAGGCATGACCTTCCTCATTCGCGCGTTCGGCGGCCAGGCCGGGCATCAGGGTGCCGCGGTCGGCACAGACGTACAGCACGGCTGCGGCGGGGCCCGGGACGGCCGGGACGGTGGCCTTCTCCTGGGGGATTCCTGCGCTGGTCATCGCTGCCTCAGCAGGGGGTCGGAAGTCGGTGCCCCGCCGTGCCCCACGGGGGAGGGCGCGGCGGGGCCGTACACGACAGCTAACCGCCCGTCACCGTGGGGCGTGCATGACGAAGTTGTCCGGGCCCGCCACAGGGTGGCTGACGAATTGACTCTCCCGTGACCTGCCGCCAGCCGGGCGCACGCCCTACCGTGCTGTCGTGGCCAAGACCAGAAACGAGGCGTTAGCCGCCTGGATGGCGGAACACAGGATGGCCAAGGGGGAGCTTGCCGACGCGGTCAACACAGCCATCGCCTCCTTCGCCGGCCGCCGCGGCACGACGTCGGAGCGCACGGTGTTCCGCTGGCTGTCCGGGGAGAACCGGTGGCCGCAAGACCGCCAGCGCCGGGGCCTGGAGATCGTCACCGGTCTGCCCGTGACGGCCCTGGGATTCGTGCCCCGGGGGAAGTCCACACCCGTTCCAGCACTACCGGAGGACCCTGACGTGCGCCGTCGCCAGTTCTTCGGCGCGGCCGCCGGCACCGCGGCCGCCGCCGCCATCCCCCTCGCCCCTGTCGCCTCCGCCCGGCCCTCCCGTGTCGGCACCTCCGACGTGATCCGGCTGCGCGACGAAGTTGAGCACCTGGTCGCCCTGGATGCCGAACGCGGCGGGCACGGCCTGGAGCAAGCCGCCCTCGACGGTGCCGCCGAGGCGCTGAGACTGCAGAAGCAGTCCGCCACCCAACGCGTCCGGCAACGCCTGTTCGCGCTCGCCTCCGACTTCACCGCGACGGCGGCGTGGTCCCTGATCGACGCCGGACAGCTCGACGGAGCCGGCCGCCACCTGGACCGGGCGCTCACGCTCGCGGGCCTGGCCCAGGACTCCGAGATGGCGATGCAGGTGTGGAACCTGCGGGCGATGCTTGCCCGTCAGCGCCGCAACTACCGCGAAGCGGTGGCCTCCGCGCAGGCCGCCCAGGCCACGGCCGTCGCCCGGCGCAGCCCGCTGCACGCCTCCCTCGCTCACGCCCGGACCGCTGTCGGCCTCGCACACAACGGTGAGGACCGCGCGGCGCTGGCCTGCCTCGCACGCGCCGAAGACGCCCTGGCAAAGGCGGACCTGGCCCAGCCGCGGGCCACCTGGATCGCCTTCTACAGTCCGGCGGAGCTGTACTGCCTGACCGCGATCGTGCAGGACGTCGTGGGACAGCCGGCGCAGGCGGAGGCCGCCTCCCACCGGGCGCTCGCCGCCCTGCCGGAGACCTACCGGCGCAACCGCGCATACACCACGGCCCGGCTCGCCCTCACGCAACTGCACCAGGACGACGTAGAGCAGGCGTGCGCGACCAGCGGCCAGGTCTTCGAGATCATGGCGGGCACGCCGCTGCCCGGACGGATGCGGCTGCTCCTCGGCGACTTCCAGCGTGACCTGATCGCCCGCGCTCCCTCCGCCCACATCGCGCACGAGTGGATGGACCGCTACCGGACCCTATGGAGCAGCTCTTGACCACCACAGCCGTTGACCTCCGCCGCTTCGGCCACGAGAACCTGCCGGTCATCCGGCAGACCCTCCTGGACGTGCACGCAGACGCCTACGCCGACGAGATGGACGACGAGTTCAACCAGCGCTTCTCCTGGTTCGTGGACCACTGGGGCGGCCATCCCGGATTCGCCTGCTTGATCGGCTACGACGACAACGAGCCGGTCGGGTTCGCGTACGGCGCCCCGGCGACCGCAGGTCGGGAGTGGTGGCGCGAGCACCTGAGCGAGCCGCCGGCGGACGAATCCACGTTCTCGGTGTCGGAGCTGATGGTACGCCCGGCCTGGCGGAAGACCGGGACCGCCGAGCGGCTGCACGCCGCCCTCCTCGAGGACCGGCCGGAGGCCCTGGCAGTGCTCCTGGTGGACCCTGACCACCCCAAGGTGGAGGCGCTCTACGAGACGTGGGGCTACCGGAAGATCGGCAACCGGCAGCCGTTCCCCGACTCCCCGAACTTCTCGGTGATGCTGCGCGACCTGCGCGTACCGACCGCTTCCTGAACCCGGGCACAACGAAGCTCCCGCAATGAGTTGTCAGGCCTTCCCTGACCTTCTCACCGGCGGGGTACGCCGCCAGCGCGTAGGTCCCGCAGGTCGGGGATGTGGTTGTAGAGGGTGCCCGGGGAGACGCCGAGGAGCTTGGCGATCGAGGTGATCGAGCGGCCTGGGTCGGGCAGCAGGTCGCGGGCGGCCCGGATGACTTCCTCGGTGGCGACGGTGGGGCGTCCGCCGACGCGGCCGCGGGCGCGGGCGGGCTGTTCGCGGCAGGTCTCGTCAAAAAAGATCGAGGAGTGGTGTCACGAAGTGCCCTCGGGCTCCCAAGTAGGGGTGTCGAGCGCGGGGCCAGCAGGGCCTCGGGCATGAACGGGAGAGGCGCTGATGATCAGTGCAGAGGGCGAGGGCTCGTGACGAACCCAGCCGTCGAGCCACGTTCAGGTCAGGATCCGGAATCAGATCAGGAGATGGAGTTCAGGAAATTTGCAGACGCTTGGACTGGTAATGCTGTGGGGTACTGCATGAGACGCTACAGACTGGATAAGCAAGACGCTTTGGAAGTAACGAATGATGCGTTGGCGCTTGTGTGGGCTATGTGGAGAAAGTACGAAAGCAAGGATCATATGCGTCGATCCTTCTTTGGCTGCCTCCAACGCCTTTGCCTTGACGTGAATAAAAAAGCAGAACGAAGGCGTAGGTTGCGCGAGAGGATCGCGCGTGAACCTAATTTCTTCCTGATGTATGACCGCTTGTTTGCCCAAGACCCTGAACGAGCGTACGAGCTGAAAGAGTACGCGGAGATTGTTCACCAGCTTCCAGAGCAACACAGCCGGAGTCTTCAGATGGCGATGCAGGATATTCCGACTTGCGAACGAGCAGAGATCAAAGGGATCGATGTAGGGACCGAAAGGACTCATACTAGTCGAGGCCGAGCAAAAGCCCGCAAGATTCGAGAGCAGATGGAGAAGGGGGTAGGGGAATGACCCACGAAACCCCAAGGGACCAGCAGCTGGATGAGGAGATCTCACTTGAAAGCGACTCCTTTTGCGTGCCGGAACTCGGTCCCGTCGTTCATCTTCAAATCAGCGACGAGGGCACTGGGGACTTCGATGAGCCCTGGTCCGAATCAGAAGAGGATGATTTCAAGGAGTTCTTCGCCACTCCGACTCCCTATGAGGAGAGCCAAGAGGAGCGCAACCGTCGCTTGGACTTGATCATCAGGGAGGGGAGTGAGCTCCGCAGGATCATTGAGGCGGAGAAACCCAGTCGTATCGTTACTGAGGCAGAGTCAGCGACTTCTCGGTTGTCGGGCGGTAGGGGCATTGCTAGGCCGAGGTCCGCCGATAGGCAATCCACTGTTTCACCAGCAGGGAAGTTCAATTCTGGGGCGTCAGTCTCAATTAAGCTGTCCGGCGTCCGCCGCAGTCGGAAGCGGAGTTCGGGACTGACGGTCAGCAACGTTGTGGCCTCCAGTGCAGTCAGCATGGCCACTGCGTTCGCCACAGGAATCCTCTCTGGAGCTATGGAACTCAGTGCTGTGCTTCTACCCACAGTGGTCATCGCCTTGGCGACCATGGTTGGCATGACAACTCTCCTGGACCACGCCGGGCTGGGACGCACCGATGGACGGCCCATCGGCTTCCAGACCGTGAAAGACAACCGGGGTGAACAAGAGGACAGGGTGCTGTAACGAAAGTGGCCCGCCGCCCCAAGTAGCTACGAGACCACAGGGGTAACGACGGGCCAGCACCCCCCTGACACCCAGCAGTGCCGAGGAGAGCACGTGAAGTTCCAGCATCGCACGGACCAGCAGCAGAGTAGCGAGCCACATGAGGAAAGGAGCCAGAAGAATGGGAGTGCTGAAGGCAACCGCCGACGTCGCATCAACCTGTCCCTGACCGTACCCAGCATGAGCGGAACGACCGCAGTAGTGGGAAGTAGTGCCGTTGCCGCCTCTATAGGAGCAGGCCACGCACCCACTGACCCGGTCCAAGTGGTCTCGCTCGTAGTGCTCAGCATTGCGGTCATGGCGTACGACATCGCCCGCAGGATGATCTCCCTGCGTCGCTGATCAGACACGGACATCGGGGCTGGCCCCATCCCCGCGCTGGCTGGCCCCGGCCGGGCACCTCCCGGCGGGCGCTGCCGCGCGGTGGCGGGTGGTAGGCGGCCCGGCAGATCCTGCAGCTCCGTTCCGTCCGGAACGATATGAAGGCCCGCGCTCACCTGCGCGGGCCCTTCGCCGTGCGTCGGTATCCGGCGGCGGCACGCGATCGTTTGGGTGGGACATGGAGCTGAGCCAGGAGCCGCGGCCGCGAGTCGAGGAACGGGCGGCGGCGGTCGCCGACGCGGTGTGTGAGCTGGTCGACATGGTGTCGCCTGGCTTTGTTCGGCAGTGGTGCCCCAGGAGATGAACGAAGCCAGTCGCCGATGCCATGGAGCGCGGGCGCGGTCGAGGACGTGGCCGACTCCATCGACATGCTCGCCGAGGCCCTGGCGGCGATCGACCCGGAGGCCGCGCGAGCCCTCGCGGCGGTCCCGGCCGCCACCGCCGCGCTGCGCCGCCGACTCGCCCCGGCCACCGCCGAGGACGTTGTTGAGGTGCCCGTACCGCGCTCCGGACGGCCGCGCCGGCGCGGGACTCGGACCCGGCTGGAAGGGCGTACGGGCCACCGACTGATCCGCCGGGAGGTCCACCGGTAGGTGGTGCCCGTGGGAGACGGTTTGTTCCCGCCAGGGCCTGTTTTCATAGGTGGTCGCCTATGAAACACCTGCCCCGTGGTCGATCAAGCTGGGGTGATTCTGTTTCATAAGTCGTTGCAAACGACCTATGAAACAGACACATGAAACAATGATTGCGTGAGCGACGACGACTACCAGCGCGTTGAGGCGCATGACTGTCCCATGTCCACCTGCGCCGTCCCGGCGGGCTCGCCCTGCCGCACCACCAAGGGACGGGTCGCCGTGCAGTACCACACCGCCCGCTTCCGGCTGGTGCCCTCACTGGCCAAGACACTGAACGTCCCCACCCCCGCCGTCCGCAAGCCGGGCACCGCCTGGGTGGAGCTCCCGCGCCCGGCGAGCGCCGGCGGCGAACCGGCCGGGCACGTCCGCATCGGCTACGCTCGCGCCTCCACCGCCCGCCAGTCGCTGGACACCCAGCTCGACTCCCTCGCCGCCAACGGCGTCAGCCGCGTCTTCTCGGAGAAGATCTCCACCCGCGCCACCCAGCGGCCGGAGCTGGAGAAGGCCGTCACCCTCGCCCGCGAACTTCGCGCCTCCGGCGTCCGCGTCACGCTCGTCGTCCACGAGCACAAGCGGCTCGGTCGCGGCATCGAGCTGGCGACGCTCGCCGAGGACCTCAAGGCCGGGGACGTCGGCCTGGAGTTCCTGACTGGCGAACTGAAGGGCTCGCACGACCCCTCGGGCATCGTCTTCACCGTGCTCGCAGCGCTGTCCGGCATGGAACGCGAGTACATCCGCGACCGCACCCTCGAAGGCCACGAGTCGGCCCGCCGGCGGGGCAAGTCGATCGGCGGGGCCAGCGTCACCGACGACGGGATGCTGTCCATGGCCCTGCACCTGCGTGAGCAGGAGATGAGCCTGCGCGAAATCGCGGCCCGGCTCGTCATCACCACCGGCAAGAAGAAGGGGCAGCACCCTTCCCCCGCGACCGTCCTGCGGATGCTGCGCGAGCACGACGATGCGACGGCCCCGGCCTCCGTGGCGGTGGGCGAATGAGCAGGCCCACAGCGGCCCTCCGCAGTGCCCAGGCGCAGACGGGCTGACCCGTCAGGTACCTGCGGTGATATCCCTCGCACAGTGCGAGAGGTACGAGACCGCCCCGGGGGCCAGCGATCACCCGTCACTGACGCCTTGGGGTCGGATTACTCGCCTTGCTCTCGTTCGGCGCGTGCCTCCGCTTCGCAGCGGGGGCAGTCCGCGCACCGGTCCGGCCAGCCCTCACGGGGGACGACGACGGCGTGCGCGCCGGGGTGGCGGCAGGTACCGCACCTCACCATGGTGATCACCTCCCTTCACCTATTGGGGGGCTTGCGCTCGAAGTTGGACAGGACCGGTCCGGCGGGAACCTGCCGGGCCGCTGCGGTGTCGTGATCGACGTGAACAGCGAACTACTCACCATGGCGGGCAGTGCCGTCGGCGCCGTCGCGTTGGTGTTCATCGGCGGATGGGACAACGGCCGGCGCACCAGGAAGGCAGAGGCCCGCAAGGATGCCGCGGCGGACCGTGCAACCCTTGAGGCCCAGGCGGACGAGCTGGTGGCGGCGGTGCTTGCGCTGAAGGTCGTGGGAGGCATGCACGATCGGCTCTTCGCGGGCTGGGGTGCCAGGGGCCGTCTCGCGCTGGATTGGCTGCAGCGGGGAATGCTGGCCGCGGCCCTGACGGACAGGGGCGGGGTCCCCAGGGGCCTGGCTTTCTTCAGTGCGGCGGATCGGGTTGTGGATCGTTGGGACCGGGATACCAAGGCATCGACGGCAGGTCTGGCCGCGCCCCTGAGCCGACTCGGGGCAGCTGTCGCACCCCTGCTCCGGCGTGAGGAGCCCGGGCTCGCGGCCGCGGCGGACGCGGTGTTCACGGCAGCGGTGGAGAGCCACGGGGACGACGACCGGATGACGCGGGCCCTGGACGCCTTTCACGCAGCGCTGCGGCCCGCGCTGGAGTCGGCCCCGGCTCCCCGCCGCAGATGGTCCCTGAGGCGGGGTAGGAGCCGGAGTGAACCGTAGAGCGGCTGACGGCTGGACATCGCACAGGTGCGAGAGGTGCGACGGGCCGGGCGGCCGGAAGAGAACGATCCTGAGGCGAGCATGTCTCGCACGGTCGTCCGGGGCGAGGAGTCATGGCCAGCCCCACCCAATCGAGTACTGAGGAGTCTTCGTGAGTGACTTACCTGCGGGTGTTACCGGAGCTATCCGCCATGCCCTGGCGCTCAACTTGCGTCACCACGGACAGCAGTTCGGCGTGGACAAGCTGCGCTGGACTGACCTGTACGTAGACGTGATCACGGCACTGAAGTGGGTTCACTCTGTGGACTCACAGACGGCCGTGTACGTCGCCCGGCACGCGCTCCAGGAGGCGGCGGACGAGGGCGACAAGCAGCCGGTGCCCCTGAAGGAAGCGGCGCTCTGTCTGCGGCACTCGCTGACGCAGGCCAGCGTGCCGTATGGGAAGTGGTCGGAGGAGCAGGCGGAGGCGTTTGTGACCGCCGTCCTCCTGGACGTCGACTGACGGGGGGCGCCCTCCTGGCCAACTGAAGGGCCCGCTCGCAGTGGTGGCTGGCGGGCCCTCTTCGTCGTGCCCGGGGGTGGGGGCCGTAGTGCTTCCTTGGTTCGCACTAGAAAGTGGCCGGGGTCTGAGTACCTGTGCTCATGTGTGGTGCCCGCCACAACAGCATGCTGAGGGGCATGCGAGCAACAGGCTGTCACCTGAGAACAGTTCGGTGGTCGTTATGAGGCCCGGGGGTGAACCGTCGATCGGCGAGCAGGTTGGGGTGAGCTTGGCCCTGCTCGTTATCGACCTGATGGTCATCGCCTGGCTAGTGATCATCCAATACGGGATGTCCAGCTGGGCCGACAACTACAACGGTGGCAATCCGCCCAGCGCACCCAAAGAAGCACTTCGAGGAATGTGGCTCCTGGCCGCCGGTGCTCTCGTCACTGGCGGTGGTCTCCTTGCCTTGGGATGGCGTGTTCCTGGCCTCGTGCAGCTGGTTGTCCTGGGAGTCGGAGCGGGGCTGCTCGCCTACTTCGCCGCCCGTGGATAGTGCACATCCGAATCCACCCCCGCCCACCACTCGCCCCGGCTCCCAGCCGTCCGCCTTCGACCTACACACCGTGGAGTGGTCGTGGTTCAGGGCGTCAAGGTGGAGCGCGCCACTCTACGAACGGCCTGGACGCTCTGGGACCCGACCGCGCGGCCTTGCCTGGGTGGTGGTCGGGATGGGAGCCCAATCCGACAGTCAATGATCCGCCGGACACGCCTTAGTAGTGCTTCGTTAGGTTCTTCGCTGTCTGCGGCGGCTTCGTCGGGCGGGCAGGGGGCGCCCGCAGGTGGTGCAGGCACCGGTCCAGCACCTCAGCAGGTCCTGTAGAGCGTCGAGGACCTGGTAGAGGGTCAGGCCGGTGTGCGGACTTTTGGGTCGAGCCTCCTGAAGGTGAGGAACGCCTGGGCGGCGGAGACGAGGGTGACGTGGTGGTGCCAGCCGCGCCAGGTGCGGCCCTCGAAGTGGTCCAGGCCCAGGCCGTGCTTGAGCTCGCGGTAGTCGTGCTCGATCCGCCAGCGCATCTTCGCCCACCGCACCAGGTCGGCGACCGGGGTCGAAGCGGGCAGGTTCGATATCCAGTAGCCCGTGGGAGCGTCGTGGCTGTCCGGCCGTTCGACCAGGAGCGTCTGGGTGGGCAGGACGCCGTCCCATCGGTTGCGGCCGCCGCCCGCCTCCTGGGCAGCGGCCACGGACTGCTTGCCCGCAGGCCGGATGGTCAGGACCGCGAACCGTGAGGTCATCGCGCCTTTGCTGCCCTGGCGCCAGGTCACCTCGGTGAACCGGGCCGCGTCGGACTCGGCCGCGAGGGTGGAGATGGCTCGTGGTGGGGTTCGATAGCGGGGCAGCGTGGGCGGACCGAGCCCGCCGTATGCCGGATGGTGCGGCTCGATGCCCTCGGGGTGGGCGACCTCCTTGCCGGTCAGCGCGACGACGTAGGACAGTCCTCGTTCCTCGAGGCCGATCCGAAACGGTGTGCTGACGCCGTAGCCGGCATCGGCGACCACGACCGGCGCCTTCAGCTGCCAGTCGGCGAGCGCGTCGAGAAGGCCGAGCGCAAGCCGCCACTTCTCCTGGTGGACGACGTCGTCGGGGACTCCTGCGCGGCGGCAGCGGTCCGGCTCGTCCGTCCACTCCCGCGGCAGATACAACTGCCACTCCAACGGGCACGAGGCAGTGTCGGTAGCGGCATGGACGCTGACCGCGACCTGGCAGTTCGCCCGCTTACCAACTGCGCCGCAGTACTGCCGGGCCACCCCGACCGACGCCCGCCCGCACTTGGGGAACGACACGTCGTCGACCACCCACACCTCGGGTGTGACCGCCTCGGTGAGACGCTCGGCGATCCGCTTCCTGACCGGCAGCGGATCCCACGGCGACTGGTTCACGAACTGCTGCAGGGCCTGCATGTTCCCGTCCGGCAGACCCTCGGCCATCGGCTGGACCGACTTCCGCCGGCCGTCGAGCATCAGGCCCCGCAGGTAACACTCGCCCCACCGCCGCTGATCCCGCCGCGGCAACGACCCGAACGCATCGGCAACGAACTCCGCCAACTCACCCCGGAGCCGCTCCACTTCCCCCAGCTTCACCCTGAAAGGCTGCCCATCACCAGCCGAGATCACTCAACGTAACGAAGCACTACTAGGGTCCGTCTTCAAAGATCATCAGGTTCGTGGATCATGGCGGCGTGATACGTCGCCATGAACTCACCGATCGGGAGTGGGAGTTACTCGCTCCACTCGTACCGCGGGCCG